>NZ_JBFWZI010000258.1:0-8466 GCF_050185545.1 Reyranella sp.
TGCGCGACGGGCTGCGCCGCACCGCCCATCGGACGCTCGCCGAGCTCGCCGGCTTTCGTGTTCCGACGCTCCTGATCGCCGGCAGCGAGGACATCGTGTTCCCGCCGTTCCTGGCAAGCGCCATCGCGACAACCCTGCCCTGCGGCGAGTCGCGGATGATCACCGATTGCGGACACTCGCCATATTTCGAGCAGGCCACTACCTTCAACGAGGTGGTCGGCGAGTTTCTGTCCCGCCAGCGCTAGGAGACGGGCATTGCTTCAATTGGGTCGTTTTCCGCGCGTGCGTCTGGGACACATGCCGACGCCCCTGGAACCCATGCATCGACTTTCGGACCAACTCGGCGGGCCGAAGCTCTGGATCAAGCGCGACGATTGCACCGGCCTGGCGACCGGAGGCAACAAGACGCGCAAGCTCGAGTATCTCGTTGCCGACGCCCTTCAACAGGGCGCTGACACGCTGATCACCCTGGGCGCCCTGCAATCCAATCACGCCCGCCAGACGGCGGCGGCGGCCGCCAAGCTCGGCTTGAAATGCGTGCTCGTGCTCGAAGACCGCGTGACGCAGCCGACCGATGCATATCGTCACAACGGCAACCTCCTTCTCGACCGCCTGCTGGGCGCCCACTTGAAGTACGTGCCGCGCGACGCATCGATGAGCACCGCCGCCGAGCAAGCCGCCGAGGACGTGCGCCGCGCCGGCGGGCGGCCCTATGTGATCCCGGGTGGCGGCTCCAATGCGGTCGGTGCTCTGGGCTATGTCGGCTGCGCCCTCGAGATGCTGCACCAGGCCAGCGACCTCGGCACGAGGATCGATCATGTCGTCCATGCCACCGGCAGCAGCGGCACCCAGGCCGGACTGATCGCTGGCCTCGAAGGGGCGCGCAGCGGCGCGCGCGTGCTCGGCATCACCGTCGGCCGGCCGCGCGACAACCAGGAACGCAACATCGCCCGGCTGCTCGACGAGACGTGGGCGCACCTCGGCCTGGCAGGCGCGCCGTCACGCGATGCGGTCGAGGCCAATGACGGCTACTTCGGGGAGGCCTACGGCATCCCGACGCCGGCGATGAAGGAGGCGGTCGACATCGTGGCCCGGGTCGAGGCCGTGCTGCTCGATCCGGTCTATTCCGGCAAGGCCATGGCGGGCCTGATCGATCTCGTACGCAAGGGCCGCTTCGCCAAGGACGAGAACGTCGTGTTCGTGCACACCGGCGGACAGGCTGGGCTGTTTGCTTATGAGCCCGCCTTCGCTGCCTGAAGGAGGAGAGTCGTGTCGAAGGACAATCCGCGCATTGCCGTCCTGGGTTTCGCCATCGAGTGCAACCGGTTCTCGCCGGTCACCACCGCGGCGGACTTCGAGCAGGACGTCGATATTCGCGGCAACCAGATCGTGAGCGAGGCGCGATCGGGTGCCTCGATCACCATGCCCGACCTGCCCGGCTTCTTCACCGAGATGGATCGCACCGGGCCGTGGACCCCGGTGCCCCTGCGCGTCGCCCTCGCCCAGCCCGGCGGCCCCGTCGAGAAGAGCTTCTTCCAGACCTTCCTGGGCGACATCGCGGCAGGTCTCGCCGCCAGCGGACCGTTCGACGCGGTGTTCATCTCCGCCCACGGCGCGGCGCTGGCCGAGGGCACCGACGATCCCGACGGCGACCTGTTCGACGTGGTCCGGCGCGCTGTGGGGCCGGACATTCCGGTGATCGCCGTGTTCGATCTGCACGCCAATGTCTCACGCAGGATGATCGACAATCTTTCCGTCTTCGTCGGCTACCTGGAAAATCCGCATACCGACATCTACGAGCGCGGCGTCGAGGCCGCCAGGCACATGCGCGAGTGCCTGGCCGGCGCGCGCACGGCGATCGAGATGGTCAAGCTGCCGCTGGTCCCGCCGCAGATCGCCCTGCTGACCGCCCGGGGGCCGTACGCCGATCTGATCAAGTACGGCCAGGCCAAGGTCGGGGGCGACATCCTCAATGTCTCGGTGATGGCGGGCTTCGCCTACAGCGACAGCCCCAAGAACGGGCTGACCGCGGTGGTGACCGCCCGCAACGGCAATCGCAAGGCCGCGGCCGACCTGGCGCTCGACATCGCCACGCGCGCGTGGGGCATGAAGGAACGGTTCAAACGCGGGATGATGTCCCTGGCCGACGCGGTCCAGCTCGCGGTTTCAGTGGGCCGTGACCGGCGTCGCAAGCCGATCATCCTGGCGGACGTCGCCGACAATCCGGGCGGCGGCGGGCGTGGCAACACCACCTACCTTCTGCGCGCGCTCAAGATGGCCGGCGCCGAGCACGTGATCTTGGGCGTGTTCAACGATGCCGCGCTGGCGGCAAAGGCGCACGAGCTCGGCGAAGGCGCCACCTTCACGGCCTCGTTCAACACGGAGGAGCACCAGGAATTCTCCCTGCCCTTCGACTGCGAGGCCAAGGTGGTCAAGCTGTCGGACGGCAAGTATGTCGGACGCCGCGGCGTGCTGCGCAACGTATCGGCCGACATGGGCCCATCGGCCCTGCTCGATCTCGGCGGCGTGCAGGTGGTGGTGATCAGCTATCGCTGCCAGTGCATGGATCCGCGGCAGTTCGAGATGTTCGATCTCGACATCGCCCACGCCCGCGTCGTTGTGGTCAAGAGCCGCGGCCATTTCCGCGGCGGCTTCGACGAGTTCTTCAAGCCCGAACAGATCTACGAGGTCGATTGCCCGGGCTTGACGTCCCCGGTTCTGGCGAACTTCACCTGGAGCAAGCTGCCGCGGCCGGTCTATCCGCTCGATGAAGAGACGACCTGGTCACCGCCCGTTTCCGCCTGAAGGAGAAACCATGTTGCGTCGCACCCTCGTCGCCCTCGCCGCCCTGATGCTCGCTGGCCCGGCCGCGGCGCAACCGGCCAAGCCGCTGCGCGTGGTCATGCATTCGGATCTGAAGATCATCGATCCGATCTGGACCACCGCCTACATCGTCCGCAATCACGGCTACCTGATCTACGACACGCTGTTCGCACTCGACGGCAAGTTCGAGCCCCAGCCGCAGATGGTCGAGAGCTGGACCGTCAGCGACGACAAGCTGACCTGGAACTTCAAGCTGCGCGACGGCCTCGAATGGCACGACGGCCAGCCGGTCACCTCGGCCGATGTCGTGCCCTCGATCAAGCGCTGGACCCAGAAGGACGTGCTGGGCGGCCTGCTCGGCAAGTCGACCAAGGAAATGATCGCGGTCGACGATCGTACCTTCCGCATCGTGCTGAACGAGCCCTTCGGGCTGATGCTGAAGGCGCTGGCCAAGACGGCCTCGGTTCCCCTGTTCGTGATGCCCAAGCGCGTGGCGGAGCTGCCGATCTCGCAGCAGCTCGCCGACTCGACCGGCTCGGGGCCTTTCATCTTCAAGAGGGACGAGTGGAAGCCCGGCGAGAAGGTCGTCTACCTGCGCAACCCGCGCTACAAGCCGCGCGCCGAGCCGCCGTCGGGCCTGGCTGGCGGCAAGGTCGCCAAGCTCGAGCGCATCGAATGGGTGTCCATCCCCGACAGCCAGACCGCCATCAGTGCCCTGATGTCGGGCGAGATCGACATGATCGAATCGCCGGCCCACGACCTGCTCCCCGTCCTCGAAAAGGACAAGAACGTCCAGATCGTGATTCTCGATGCACTCGGCTCGACCTACGTCCTGCGCTTCAACTGGAAGCAGCCGCCGTTCGACGACGTGCGCTACCGGCGTGCGGCGATGATGGCGCTCAATCAGAAGGACTTCATGCAGGCCGTGATCGGCGATCCGCGTTACTACAAGGAATGCAAGGGCATGTTCGGCTGCGGCACGCCGCTCGAGTCGACAGCGGGCATGCGGGGTGAGCTCGAGTCGCGCTTCGAGGAATCGCGCAAGTTGCTCAAGGAGCTGGGCTACGACGGCAAACCGATCGTGGTCCTGCAGTCGACCGACCTCCCGGTGCTGACCAATCTCGCTCCGGTCGCCAAGACCCTGCTCGAGCGCGGCGGCTTCAAGGTCGACATGCAGTCGATGGACTGGCAAACCCTGGTCGCGCGACGCGCCAAGAAGGATCCGGTCGACAAGGGCGGCTGGAACATTGCCATGACGGCGGCCGCCGCCGTGCTCCTGCTCGATCCGGTGAACAACCACTACGCAGAGGCGAGCGGCGATCGCGCCCAGTTCGGCTGGCCGCTCGACGAGGAGATCGAGAAGCTGCGCGGCCAGTTCCTGCGCGCGACCGACCCGAAGAAGCAACGCGAGATCGCCGATAAGGTCCAGACCCGCATCATCAGCCAGGGCGTCACAGTGCCGCTCGGCCAGTTCGTACAGCCCATGGCGCGGCGCAGCTACGTGTCGGGCAATGTCGTGTCGCCGGTGACGGTGTTCTGGAACGTCGAGAAGAAGTAGGGTTACTTCTCCGGGAGCGGGATGAACTCCGGGTCGCCTGGCACCTTGGCGAAACGATCCTCGCGCCAATCGGCCTTGGCCTTCTCGATGCGCTCGCGGCTCGACGACACGAAGTTCCACCAGATGTGACGAGGGCCGTCCATCGGTGCGCCGCCCAGCAGCATTGCCTTGGCGCCGCTGGCGCCGGCGATGATCTCCGCCGGCTGGGCGGCGCGCAGGACAGCGAGATCGCCGCGGCCGAGCAGACGATCGCCGACCGCCGCATCGCCGTCGGCCAGGTAGATGGCGCGTTCGGGATGCTCGGGCGAGATCGCGAATTTGCCGCCAGCCGGGAGTTCGACGCCGACGTAGAAGATCGGCGAGAAGTGAGTGGTCGGCGCGGTGCGCCCGGCATAGCTGCCGACGATCAGGCGCAGACTCGTTTCGCCGTCCTGCCATGACGGCAGCCGCGCCGCCTCGATATGCTCGAACGCGGGCGCGGTCTCCTCATGCGACCTGGGGAGCGCCACCCAGGTCTGGACTCCGTGCATGCGAAAGCCGGTGCGACGCATCTCCGGCTCGGTCCGTTCGCTGTGGGCAATGCCGCTGCCGGCGGTCATCCAGTTGACGTCGCCCGGCCGGATGGCCTGAGCGTAGCCCAGACTGTCGCGGTGGAAGATGCCACCCTCGAACAGGTAGGTGACCGTCGCCAGTCCGATATGGGGGTGCGGGCGGACCTCCATGCCGCCGCCCGGCGGCACGTCCATGGGGCCGAAATGGTCGAGGAAGATGAACGGTCCGACCATCCTTCGCTTCACGTTCGGCAAGACGCGCCGCACGACGAACCCGCCGCCGAGATCGTGGCTGTGCCCCTGGATGAGAAGTTCGATGGGATCGGCCATCCTGCGCCCTCCTGCCTCGTCTGCTGCCCTGACCTGATGCCACCTACGGACGATGCATGGAAAGCGTCAATCCCGGGGCTTCCTCGCGCTTGGCGGATCGTGCCCGGAGGGGGATCATTGTGCAGTGCACGATGCCGGGCATCCATCGCCAGTCCGGACATCGTGCCGACAACGACCTGCACAGGCCCCGCAGGCCGACGGCACCAGTTGGGCATGGTCGACATATGGTGTATCGACAGTGTCGCGAAGTTCGGCCGGGTCACCCGACCTTGCGGCTTTATCCCGTGACAATTCGGGGCCGGTCCGGGCCCCGATCCAAAAAACCGTTCGTGTACAAACTCTTAAGAGAAGTTCACGGGTGTTGCATTTTTGCAACTTTTTGTGGACTTGTGGGTATTCCGTGGCCACAGTGGTTCCGAACAAGGGCAGACGGCGTGGGGCGCCGACCGGGGGGTCGGTGATTTCGCCGACAAGCCTCCGGAATGAAGTGCTTGAGTTGAATGGAACGGGAGAGGCTGATGGCGTTCAAGTCGACGCGTAGTCAATACGCGCTCCGCTGGCGAACCGCCCGCAATCTACTGGCAGCAACCGCCGCACTTGCTGCACTGCAACTAGCCATCACCCCCGGGTCGGTGGCCCAGGTCAAGGCCCCCAGCAAGGCCCAACTCAAGGCCGGCAAGAAACCGCCCGCCGCACCCGCCGAGGACATCCAGCCATTCGCCGTCGGCAATGACGGTTCGGTTGTCGAGCAACTGCTCAGCCTGCAGGTCGATCCGGCGGACGCCCAGGCCGCCGCCGAAGCGGTCAGCAAAGCGGTGGGCCAGCTCGACATCAGCAAGGGCACCAGCTCGGGCCGTGCGGTCCTCAAGTCGCAGGGTGCCAATCAGCCCAAGCGCCTGGTCTCCCTGCAGCTCTTCTCGGCCAAGTCGATGGCCGTCGAGCTGTTCCGCGGCAACGACGGCAGCTACGGCTACAAGCTCGCGCCCGGGGCCACCGAGAGCGACGACGAGCGCGTCTCCAGCCTGCCGCGCACCGCCTCGCAGTCGGGCGCCGCGGCGCGCTCCATCCAGGCCGGGTCGGTCGGCGTGGTGAAGGTCAGCGCGTCGAGCGTGACGACGGGCCTGGCGCAGATCGGCGCCAGCACGGCGACCTTGAAGGACCTGACCACCGCCCTGGCGGGCTTCGCGCCGGCGGCTGGCAAGATCGAGGTCCTCAAGGGCCGGACAAGCGACGGCGCGCCGCGCATCCTGCTGGCCTACCTGGGTGACGGGAAGAATCGCCAGGCCGTCTGGTGGTTCGCGCCGCCCAACCAGCCCGAAGGCTGGTTCGACGAGCAGGGCCGTCGCCTGGGCGGCACAGCGCTGGCCGAGCCGCGCCCCGATTCACGCATTTCCTCGCCGTTCGGCACGCGCCGCTATTACGGCCGCTCGAGCGGCGGCGGTTTCCACAACGGCATCGACTACGAAGGCAAGGTCGGCCAGCCGATCTACGCCGCGGCCGACGGCGTGATCAACCATCAGGGCTGGTACTTCAACTACGGCCGCACGGTGAAGATCAGCCACGCCGACAACTTCGAGACCCTGTACGCCCACATGTCGCAGTTCGCTGCGGGCATGGGCCCAGGCTCGCCTGTGCGCAAGGGCGACCTGATCGGCTATGTCGGCTCGAGCGGCCGGTCGACCGGCCCGCATCTCCACTTCTCCGTCGTCGTCAGCGGCCAGTTCGTCGATCCGCAACCGTACGTCACGGAGCGCGGCGGCAGCAGGACTCTGGACGGCGAGGCCCTGGTCGCGTTCCGGCAATGGCAGCAGGATGTCCGCAACGCCGCCGGCAAGGGCGCGGATTCGAACAATCGGGGCTTCCGCGGGTTGCAGGGCGCGGAGCCCTGGTCGACCAATCCCTTCTCGTCGCAGAACGTCAATCGCCTCTAGCCTTCGTTGCACATCCGGGTTCGATCGCATAGGAAGTGCGCCATCGTCCCGAACGCCCGCCCGAGGCGGGTGACGGGAACAAGGGGCAACACGAAGGGAAGGGCATGATGTTCAAGAAATTCCTGGCCGCCGGTGCTGCGGCGGCCACGCTGGTCAGCGCTGCGGGAGCGGCGCACGCAGGCAAGGATCTCGATGCGATTCGCGCCCGCGGCGCGATCAACTGCGGCGTCGGCATCGGCACGGCCGGGTTCATGCTGGCCGACAGTCAGGGCAAGTGGAAGGGACTGTCGGTCGATGTCTGTCGCGCGACCGCGGCGGCGCTGTTCGGCGATTCCGAGAAGGTCAAGTACCAGCCCCTCACATCTCAGCAGCGCTTCACCGCCCTGCAGTCGGGCGAGGTCGACATCGTGATGGGCAACGCCACCTACACCCTGACCCGCGACACCGCGCTCGGCCTCGATTTTACCGGCGTCTTCTACTACGACGGCCAGAGCTTCCTGGTGCCCAAGAAGCTCGGCGTGAAGAGTGCCAAGGAACTCAACGGCGCTACCGTTTGCGTGGCTCCCGGCACCACGACCGAACTCAATCTCGCCGACTATTTCCGCGCCAACAAGATGACCTTCAAGCCGGTCGTCATCGAGAAGGTCGACGAGATCCGGGCGGCATTCTTCGCCGGCCGTTGCGACGTCTATACGACCGACGCGTCGAGCTTGGCGGCGACCCGGGCGGCCAATGTTCCTCCGCCGCGCACCTTCGACGATTTCGTCATCCTGCCGGAGATCATCTCCAAGGAGCCGCTGGGCCCGGTGGTGCGCCATGGCGACAACCAGTTCGCCGACATCGTGCGCTGGGCGCTGTACGCCATGGTCGAGGCCGAGGAGTACGGCATCACGTCCAAGAACGTCGACGAGATGCTGAAGAGCGACAACCCGGTCATCAAGCGCATCCTCGGCGTGACGCCGGGCATGGGCAAGGCCCTCGGGGTCGACGAGAAGTGGGTCTACAACATCGTCAAGCAGGTCGGGAACTACGGCGAGAGCTTCGACCGCAACGTCGGCAAGGATTCGGCGCTCAAGATCGATCGCGGCCTCAACAAGTTGTGGTCCCAGGGCGGCCTGCAATACGCCCCGCCGATCCGGTAGGAAATCTCCTCCCCAGCTTCGCTGCTACGGAGTGGACACAACTCTTGGGTGTGTCATTTTGACTCACCTCAACATTTTGTATTCCCGTGCAGGCCGACAATGGGTTTCTATTGGCGGCACCTTTGCCGAAG
>NZ_JBFWZI010000259.1:0-8383 GCF_050185545.1 Reyranella sp.
GCTTCGCTGAAAACATTGCGAGCCGGTTTGTCGAAGTGAATCAGCTGGGCGACAACGTCAACGTCGTGTCGAATACCGGAAATGATTGTCGGATCGCCTCCATCCCGGCAAGGCGAACAATTGATGGCAGTAAGCGCTCCTGCAAATGCGGCTTGCGCCTCCACGTTGGAAAAAGTCAGCCGATCATCTACCAGCGGCTGCGCACTTCGACTTAAGACAGCGGCCGGTACCCCAACGCTTTGCAGCAAGCCAACCACGGCCCGGGCATGTTCGCGGCCCGCGATGGTCGACAACGCCGCTGCGCGCTCAAGATGGGGCCGCAGATCGTTGAGAGTGTTGACCGCCTCTTGGCCAACGGGCCCCTTCTCAAAGGCCTTCTCGATGGAGAATACGACGCTGTCGCCGTAGGGCCCTTGAATGACGGTTCCTACACACCAGCCGAGGCCGCGAGGTCTCAGGAACTCGTTGTAGAAGGGATCGGTCGCCAACTCTTCGAAGGTGAATCCATCGAGATCTGTGAGAAATCGCGACTCACGTTTGGAAATGAGCCGATCCCGTGAGTTCCGGTTCACCCATCCGCTCGAAATCCACTCTTTTACAATATGGCAGATTTCGGGAGAAGAAATCCAGCGAAGCAGACCATCCTTGGTCCCGAACAGCAACGCGCCCTCGGCGTCGCTGATCTCGACCAAGTGGTTCAACACGGTATACCAACGCTCAGGAATGATGCTGGCTTGGTTGATCTCCTCGATCGTTAAATTGATGTCGAACACCGAATGCACCCACCCAAGCGACCCAGCGAAGGACTGTGAGGCGAACCTGCAGGCCGATCTCGAGGACTCGCTGGAGCGCATCAAGTCCGCCACACACCACAGGGACAACCATTAGCAGATGAAGTGAAAATATGCTATTACCCAAATAGGTATATGCAACAAAACAGTCACAACTTCCGGTTTGTTACCCTGAGGATATGACCTGGGAACCTCGGCGTTGCTGGAAGGCGCCGTTTCGCAGTAGACGGAGCAGACGATAGCATATAGAAGAATATAGAAAATCTCTGTGCGTGCACTCGCGTGGTTTACACGCCGCCCTTCGTGGATGCTGAACGGCAAGGGTTAGTGCCAATCGCAGGCACGTCCAGTGTACGACGCAGCAGATGAACATTGCTGCGCGGTGCCCAAGCCGGGTGTGACCAAGCCGGCCCTCAGCCAGAGGCTCTAGCCGCACCCGCTGCACAGTCCGACGATTGATCGGCCCAACGAGGCAGGGCGGCCGACATCACCTACATCCTCCCGATCGGTTCGGGCTTGCGGTGCCTGGTCGCGATCATGGATTGGCCAGTCGCGCAGTGCGCGGTGCTGAGTTGGCGGTTGTCGAACACGATGGACCGCACGTTCGGCTCGATGCACTGCAGGAAGTGGCGGCGCGTTTCGGGTTACCGACCAGGACAGCCAATTCACCAGCGCCGCTTTCGCGGCCCGGCAAGCTTCGTGCCCCCACTTTTCGTGTCCGACTTGCGCTTATCAGGCACCATGGGACGAGGAACTCCATAGCGCGCGGCGGCGAGCGGAATGTGGGGGCGGACGTCGAAGAGGTAGACCTGCACTCGCGGTCAGTACGTCCCCGGGTATTGCCCGCCGTCCATCAGCAGGTTCTGGCCGGTGATGTAGCTCGCGTGGACGCTGCACAGGAAGGCGCAGGCGGCGCCGAATTCCTCCGCCGTGCCGAAGCGGCCGGCCGGATGGGCCTTGGCGCCGGCGGCGAATTCCTCCTCGTAGGTCTTGCCGCTGCGCGCGGCGCGGACCTTGTAGGTGCCGCGCAGGCGGTCGGTGTCGAACGGCCCCGGCAGCAGGCCGTTGATGGTGACGCCGTGCTTGACGGTGACGCGGGCCACGCCGGCGACGAAACCGGTGAGCCCGCTCCTCGCGCCGTTGCTGAGGCCGAGAATGTCGATCGGCGCCTTCACCGAGCTCGAGGTGATGTTCACGATGCGCCCGAAGCCGCGCTTCATCATGCCATCGACCGTGGCCTTGATGAACTCGATGGGCGTCAGCATGTTGGCGTCGATCGCCTTGATCCAGTGATCGCGCGTCCAGTCGCGGAAATCGCCGGGCGGCGGGCCGCCGGCATTGTTGACCACGATATCGGGCTCGGGGCACGCCGCGAGCACCTGGCGGCGGCCATCCTCCGTGGTGACGTCGACCGCTACCGGGGTCACCTTCACGCCGGTCTTCTTGACGATCTCGGCCGCCGTCGCCTCGAGCTCCGATTTGGTGCGGGCGTTGATCACCAGATCGACTCCCTCCTGGGCGAGCGCCATGGCGCAGCCCTTGCCCAGCCCCTTGCTCGCCGCGCAGACGATCGCCTTGCGGCCCTTGATGCCCATATCCATCGCTTCGCTCCCTAATTCACGCGGGTCCAGACCTGCGTCTCTCCGAACATCGGCGTCCCGACGAAGCCGCGCAGCCTGAGCTTGCCATCCGGCTGTAGGCTGATGTTGGCGTCGTAGGTCTTGCCGTTCTCACCATTGTAGATCTTGCCGTCCTCGAAGGTGTTGGGGTTCGAGGTCTTGTTGAAGCCCCAGATCAGTGGCATGCCGATCACCTTGCGGCCGCGCAGCGCCGGGTCGGGATTGCGATAGTCGACGGCCGCGTCGGGCGCCACAACCTTGCCATCCGGTCCCTTGGGATTGATCAGCCCGACGACGAAACCGCAGATCGGTCCGCTTGCCGCGTCGGCGCACGCACCGATGCGGACCTGCGCCACGCCGGACGCCGTCAGCCAGGTTCCCATGACCGAGGGTTGCTGCGCCGCAGCCGGCGCGGCGAGCACGCCAAGCATCAGCGCCAACCGCAATGACTTCATCATTCCCTCCTCCCGTGCCGCCTCACGTCTTGCCCGACAGCTCCGTCAGGACATCGGCGGCGAGCCGGCGATCAATCTCCCGCCCCTCGGCCAGGGCCCGCCGATCGAGCGCGGCAACCACGCGGCGCGCCGCGTCGGCCGATCGCTCCATGTGCGACACGAGATAGTGCACGACGCCGGCACCGGCATGCAATTGCCGATCGGCGAGCTGCTTCAGGATGATCGAGCCCAGCAAGTCGTCGTCGGGCGGCGCCACCGCCACCGTGGGTGCCGCGCGCAGCCGCGACGCCAGGTCAGGCAGGCGGATCGACCAGCGCGCCGGCGGATTGGCGGCGATCAGCAGCAGGTGGCCGCGACGCTCGCGCATCAGGTTGTAGAGATGGAACAGCGCACGTTCGGGCGCCCGGTCGGCACCGTCGATCGCGATCGCCGGAAAAGCCGCCGCCATCTCGGCCAGATCGGCCACGCTCTTGTCCTCGAGGGACGCGGCGTCGAGCTCGAGAGCCCGCGCCCGCGCGGCCCAGATGCGTCCGAGATGGGTCTTGCCGCAGCCTGGCGGCCCCGAGAGCGCCAGCACCGGCGCCGGCCAATCGGGCCAGCGATCGATCCAGGCCAGCGCCTCGCGATTGCCCGGCGCCACGACGAAATCGCTGCGGGCATAGGTGGGCGGTGGCAGGGAGAGATCGAAGGTGAGCTGCTTGGCCACCGGCGCCTCACGCCGCACCGCTGCCGCGATAGATCGCGCTCTCGCGATAGCGATGCAGAAGATGGCGGACGATGACCCCGATCACCGCCGCCACCGGCACCGCGATCAGCACGCCGACGAAGCCGAGCAGCGATCCGCCGGCGAGTAGCGCGAACATGATCCAGACCGGATGCAGGCCGACGCGATCGCCGACCAGCTTGGGCGACAGCACGTTGCCTTCCATCGCCTGGCCGAACAGGAAAACGGCGGCGACCTTGGCCACCCCCAGCCAATCGGGCGGGAACTGGACCAGCGCCATGCCGAGCGCCATGACGGCGCCGACGAAGGTGCCGACAAACGGAATGAAGGAGATGGCGCCGGCGATCAGGCCGATCACCAAGCCGAACTGCAGGCCGACCAGCGACAGGCCGATGGCGTAGATCGCGCCCAGCGAGATGCAGACCAGAGCCTGGCCGCGCAAGTAGCCGGCAATGGCGGCGTTCGATTCACGCGCGAGCCGGCGAATCGTGTCAGCGTGATCGAGCGGCAATGCGCTGTCGAGGGAGACCACCACCCGTTGCCAGTCGCGCAGCAGGTAGAACGTCACGACCGGCGTCAGGAACAGCAGGCTGAGCAGGTTGGCCAGGGCGATGCCGCGCTGCGCCACCTGCCCCGCGATCGACCCGAGCAGCGCGAGGACCTGCCCGGCGCGCTGCGAGACTTCGGTCTGGATCTCCTGCAGGCTGAGCGGCGGCAGGTCGAGCCTCTCGCGCACCGGCTCGATCAGCGGCATGACGCGCGTCGCGAGCTTCACCGTGTATTGCGGTGCATTGACGATCAGAGCCTGCACCTGGCTGAACACCGGCGGCATGATCGCCATGGCGACCCCGACCGCCAGCAGGGCGGCGACGATGGTGACGGCGGTGGTCGCCCAGGTACGCGACATGCCCAGCCGCTCGAGGCGGCTCACGACCGGATCGAGGAAATACGCAACGACGATGCCGACGACGAACGGCAGCAGGATGTTGTTCAACAGCCACAGCAGCAACAGGAAGACGACGGCCGCGGCGAGCCAGAACCGCCAGCGCGTGGCCCGGGCGATCTCCATCACGTCGCGGCTTCGCACGACGCGTTCATCGCACCTGCAATCGCCACGTGTCGGCCTCGCGATCGAGCGTCAGGCCGGCCTGCGCCAGGATACGCTGGAGATCCTCCGGCGTGCCGAAATACTCCAGGCGCAGATCGGCCCGGTCGGCCTCGAGGGTGCGCACGACGACGTTCTTGACCGCGGGCACGGCCCCAAGCCGCTGGCGCATCTGCACCCAGTCGCCCAGCGCGCGAATCGGCACGATCACATCGAGCGAGTCCTGCGAATCGCGTCGCACGGTGGCCATGCCACGCCACTGCTCGTCGAGGCGGGCATGAATCTTCCTCGCCGCATCGGGAAGCTGAGTCGCACCGGGCACGGTTTCCTTGGCGATCTCGCTGCGCGCGCCGGTCTGGGCGTCATAGCGCAGGCCGCCGACGGTGAGCGGACCCGCCTCTTTGTCGCCCTCGACGATCGCCACGACGATGACCGGTGTGCGGTAGCGATCGGTGAGCCGCGCCAGCGCCGAGACGTCGCCGACATACGCCTGCTCCGCCGACACCGCATTCTGGTCGAGCTGGTCGCCGCGAATGACTGTGACCGGCACTGCGCTGCCCGCGGTATCGAGGGTCCGCCAGGCCTCGCGCCAAGCATTGCGGTCGTCGAGCGGCTCGACTCCGGCCGGCCCCTTCCACAGCGGGATCACCAGGGCCGGCCGCGTCACGGTCTCCGCGGTCCTGACCCCGCCCTCGCCCAGCCAGGCCTTCACCGGCCCGGGGGCGAAGACCACGTTCAGGGTGGCGATGTAGCGGCCGGGCGCCGAGCGTTCGCGCACGAACTCGACGGCGCGCACCATGCTTTGCAGCCGTGCCTCGTCGGCCGCCGGGATGCGGGCACGATCCTCGGCCGGCACCATGCGCTCGACCAGCATGGCCGCCGCCTTGCGGCGGGCCTCCTGGATTCCCAGCTCGCGCGCCTGGACGGCATCGGCGGCCGAGACGTCGACATTGACGTCGGTTACCGTGAAGTTCGCCGGCCCGCCCTGGGCATGGGCCTCGACGCAGGCGGCGATGGCGACGAGCAGGCCGAGGGCCATCGTGGAAAACCAGCGGTTTGGCAGCATTGCGGGGGTCCGGTTTTTGGCTATGTTCGCGCCTCCTTCTTCTAGCATGCGAACGAGCCCGGCTTGAAGCCCGACGCCCCCGGCCATAACCGGCCGCCCCTCACCTACAAGGACGCCGGCGTCGACATCGATGCCGGCGACGCGCTGGTCGAGCACATCAAGCCCCTGGCCCGCAGCACCAACCGTCCCGGCGTGATGGGCGGCCTGGGCGGCTTCGGCGGGCTGTTCGACCTCAAGGCGGCGGGCTTTCGCGACCCCATCCTTGTCTCCGGCACCGATGGCGTGGGCACCAAGCTCAAGGTGGCGATCGACGCCGGCATCCCGGACACGGTGGGCATCGACCTGGTGGCGATGTGCGTCAACGACATCGTCGTCCAGGGCGCCGAACCGCTGTTCTTTCTCGATTACTACGCAAGCGGCCATCTCGAGGTCGAGACCGGGCGCCGCATCGTGGCTGGGGTGGCGGAGGGCTGCCGGCGCGCCGGCTGCGCGCTGGTGGGCGGCGAGACGGCCGAGATGCCGGGCCTCTATGCCCAGGGCGACTACGATCTCGCGGGATTCGCCGTCGGCGCGGCGGAGCGCGACCGCCTACTGCCGCGCGCCGATATCGTGCCCGGCGACGTCGTGCTGGGTTTGGCATCGGATGGCCTGCACTCCAACGGCTTCTCGCTGGTCCGCCGCATCGTCGAGCGCAGCGGCCTCGACTATCAGGCCCCGGCGCCGTTTGCCGACGGTCCCTTCGGCTCCGCTCAGGGCGGGCCCACCGGATCCGCCCTTGGCACGCTGCTAGGCCAGGCCCTGCTCGCGCCGACGCGCATCTACGTCAAGCCGCTGCTGGCGGCGATCCGCGGCACGGCGGCGATCAAGGGGCTCGCCCACATCACCGGCGGCGGCCTGCCCGGCAACGTGCCGCGCTGCCTGTCTGACGGCCTGCGCGCCCGTCTCGATGCGCGGCGCTGGGCCGTGCCGGCCGTGTTCCGCTGGCTTCGCGAGACGGGCAACGTGCCCACCGACGACATGCTCAGGACGTTCAATTGCGGTCTCGGCATGATCGTCGTGACGGCGGCCGCCGACGCCGGAACGGTCGGCAGGAGCCTGACGGAAGCCGGGGAATCCGTGCACGAGGTCGGCATCGTCGAACGCGGGCCGGACGGCGAAGCCGATTGCGTGATCGATCACGCCGAGAGCCTATGGCGAAGCTGAAGGTCGGCGTCCTCATCTCCGGCCGCGGCAGCAACATGGCGGCGCTGATCGAGGCGGCGAAGGCGGACGACTATCCGGCGGAGATTGCCCTGGTCGTAAGCAATGTCGCCGAGGCGCCGGGAGTGGCAGTCGCCCAAGGGCAAGGGATTGCGACGGCGGTCGTGTCCCATCGCGGCCAGCCCGACCGCGAGACGTTCGATCGCGCGGTGTCGGCCGAGCTCGAGCGGCACGGCGTCGAGCTGGTGGTTCTTGCAGGCTTCATGCGCATCTTCAGCCCATGGTTTCCACAGCGCTGGACGGGCCGGCTGATCAACATCCACCCCTCGCTGCTGCCCGCCTTCAAGGGCCTGCATGTCCAGCAGCAGGCGCTCGACGCCGGCGTCCGGGTGAGCGGCTGCACGGTGCATCTCGTGACCGAGGACCTCGACGGTGGACCGATCATCGCCCAGGCCGCCGTGCCGGTGCTGGCGGGGGATACGGCGGACAGCCTGGCAGCGCGCATCCTGCGCCAGGAGCACCGGCTTTATCCCCTGGTGGTGCGCTGGATCGCCGAGGGCCGCTTGGCGATCGAGGGAGGCCGCGTCAGGGTCGCAGGGGTGCCTGCCGGCGCCACCCTGCTCTTCTCGCCGGAGCCCTAGTTGGCTATAACAACACCACCTTCCACGAGGACATCAATGGCCGACCAGAACGACGATCTTCCCGCCCACGTGCAGACGTACGAATCGTTCAGCAAGATCGTTCTGTTCTCGATCCTGTTGCTCGTGCTGCTGCTCTCCTGCATGGCGCTGGGCCTGGTGGGCAGCCTCGGCCTGCTCGCCACGGTGCTCGGCATCGGCGGCACCATCGCCCTGCTGATCGCCTTCGCCGTTCTGGGCTGACGTCTTCGCCGGGGGCGCGCCACGCCAGTGGCGCGTCTTTTGCGCGATCGATGGAAGGTCGCGCCACTGAAGTGGCGCGCCCCAGCGATTCGATCTACCCCACGATCTCCGCGCCGGCGAAGAAGAAGGCGATCTCGATTGCGGCGTTCTCGGGGGAATCCGAGCCGTGCACCGAATTGGCCTCGATCGATTCGGCGAAGTCCTTGCGGATCGTGCCGGCGGCGGCATTGGCGGGGTTGGTGGCGCCCATGATGTCGCGGTTCTTCGTGATGGCGTTCTCGCCTTCGAGGACCTGAACGACGACCGGGCCAGACGTCATGAAAGTGCAAAGGTCGTTGAAGAACGGCCGCGCCTTGTGCACGCCATAGAACTGCTCGGCCTGGGTGCGGGTCATCCAGATGCGCTTCTGGGCGACGATGCGCAGGCCGTTCTCCTCGAACCGGGCGTTGATCTTGCCGGTCAGGTTGCGCCGGGTCGCGTCCGGCTTGATGATTGAAAAGGTACGTTCGACGGCCATCGGATCCTCGTTTCCCGGTGCTTTT
>NZ_JBFWZI010000260.1:0-8306 GCF_050185545.1 Reyranella sp.
AGCGAGGCGTAGCGGAGGAACCTCACTTGATGCAGCTTCAGCAAGAAAGGTCCCACGACTGCGCCCCCCTTCGGCTGCGCTCAGGGCAGGCCTTCGGGCGGCTTACCGCACTTGCTTCGCAAGCGCCTTTCTCGGGATGACGGTTTTTTTGGCCATATGCGAACGCCCGACCAGAAAAGGCCATGTAGGTGAAGGCGACCCCGTGACGGCGCCGGCACGGGTTGACCCCGAACGCAAAACCGCGGCCCCGAACGCAAGAGGCGTTGCCGAACGGTCGCCTGCGTTCGGCCAACTCCTTGATTCGGAAGGCTCCGAACGCACCGAACGCACCGAACGCAAGAATCCGGGGTCGTTCTATTCTGGCGGCCGGCGCGTGGCGCTCGCCGCCAGCCATGGCGTGCTCCGGTGCCCGCCCGAGGCGCCGGGTTCCCTGATCGGCTGCTTCAACTTCCCTGATACGGTGACTCGAAATCCCCTGCTCTGGTGCGAGCAATTCCCTGATAATTTTCCCTGTTATCAGGCGCGGCGAGGCCGGTCTGACGGGCACAAAACCCTTGTCGGCCAACGACTCCCGGCGCATCGAGCCCCCCTCGGTCGATGATTTTATCGGCGACAACGCCGTGAATTCATCGCCGGCGAGGGCGGCGGCTGCCGGTTCAGTCGGCCGGGACCAGGGTCACGGCGACGCCATAGGAATGCGACTCGCCGCCCAGGATGACGCCGCGCAGCGGGCTCACGTCGGAGAAGTCGCGGCCCCAGGCGACGGCGACGTGGTCCTCGCTCACCATCAGGTCGTTGGTCGGGTCGAGATGGACCCACCCCGCCTGCTCGCCGCACCACACGGCGACCCAGGCGTGGCTGGCGTCGGCGCCGCGCAGCGCGGTCTCGTCCTTCGAACGGATGGTGCGGATGTAGCCCGAGACGTAGCCCGCGGCGAGGCCGTGGGCGCGCAGGGCGGCGATCTGGACGTGGGCGAAATCCTGGCAGACGCCGGCCTTGCCGTCGAACACCTCGGCGAGCGGCGTGCTGATGTCGGTGGCGCCGGGGTGGTACTCGAAATCGGCCTTGATGCGCGACGTGAGCTCGCGCGCCGCCGCGAGGATCGGCCGGCCCGGCGTGAAGGACTGTGCGCCGTAGGCCCTGAGCGCCTCGACCTCGGGCACCAGCGGCGAGTCGTGCACGAACTCGGCTGCCTCGATCGGCGCCGGGAAGCCCTTGCCGTCGAGCGCGGTGCGAATCGCCTCCCACGGCGGCGTGCTCTCGAACGGCGGCGGCTCGGGGAAGCGCACGTCGACGGCGGCGCGCACCTCGATGTCGAAGCGCGTGTGCGGCTTGTCGATGCGGTAGATGTCGACGTTGTTGCCGAAATGGTCGACATGCTGGACCGCCATCGCCGGCATCGGGTTGGTGGCGATGCCGATCGACTCGACCGTCTGGCCGGGGAAGGCGCGGGCCCGCAGGTGGGCGATGTGGTGCGCCGAGTCGACGCTGCTGGTGTAGCTGTAGGTCGTGCGATGGGAGAGCAGGTACTTCATCGTCGGGTTCCGTCAGACCGTCGACGAGCCGACGGTCTGCGCCGCGGCGACATGGCTGAACCACGCGCGGGTGATCACCTCGGAGAGCTTCTCCAGCCGGCGCTCGGTCTCGCCGGTGATGTCGCGCAGCATGGCCAGCGCCAGCCCCTCGTGGCGCCACGCCCGCTCGTCGCCGGCGAACTGCTGCACGGCGCCCTCGAGATCCTCGATGAAGCTGTGCGGCAGCGCCGGCACCTCGACGCCCGACGCGTGGCCGAGAAACTCGAGATGCTGCGAGAGGGCGCGCAGCTGGAAGACCAGCGAGCGCGGGTTGCTGTCGTCGAGCATCACCAGGTCGAGCACCGGCGCCGGCTGGAGCTGACCGAGATAGCGCGTGCGGTAGGTGATGGTGCTGTCGCACAGCTCGAGGGCGAGGCGCATGGCGGCGTCCCAGTCGATCGGCGACTGGGCGAAGGCGCCGAGCGCGCTGGTGGCGATGTACTGGCCGCGCTCGAGCCGGCGGCCGAGATCGAGGAAGCGCCAGCCGGTGCCCCGCGTCATGTTCTCCTGGGCGAGGCCCGACAGCACGGCGACGAAGCGCACGATGTCGTCGAGCGCGGCGAGCAGCGGATCGAGGTTGCCGCGCGCCGCCAGCAGGCTCTGGCGCAGCTCGGCCATGCCCGGCCCGATGGCGGTGATCATGTCGACCGAGAAGCGCTCGCGCATGGCGCTGGTCAGGCGATGGATCGATTCGAGCGCGCTGGTGAGCCCGCGATTCTCGGCGGCGACCGAGGCGAGGCCCTGCTGGAAGGCGGCGTTCTCCGGCGCCGACAGGGCGGCGCCCTGCGACATCAGGTTGGCGTTGCTGAGCAGGCGGCCGAGCAGGCGCAGCTCGACGGCGTCGCGCGGGCCGACCGCGCCTTGGGCGACGCGGTTGACGGTGGTGCGCAGCAGGCGGGCGTCGCCGTCGAGCCGCTCGATATAGCGGCCGAGCCAGTAGAGATTGTCGGCGACGCGGCTCTGCAGGTCGGCGCCGCCGCCGCGCTCGACCGGCAGCTGGTGGAAGCGGCGGGCCGGCGGCAGCTGCACGTCGGCGCTGTCCTCGGTCAGGACCCAGGCGTCCTTCAGGATGCCGTTCAGCCGGCCGAGCGAGCGCAGGCAGGTGTCGCCGCTCGGCTCGCGCGCCAGGCCACCCGGCAGGACGCGCCAGGACTCGCCCTCGGCACTGGCGAAGACGCGCAGCACCACGGCCGAGGGTGCAAGGCTGTTGCCGTCCCATTTGGGGCTGAGCGACGGGGCGACCGGATACTGGGCGACGAAGTGGCCGGGGTGGCTGCGGATGCGCTGAAGCAGGGCGGCGTGCTCGGGCGGATCGAGCATGCCGACGATGATCGGCTCGCGATCCTGGCCGAGACAGGGCCGCACGATCATCAGGTCGATGTTGGCGAGCGCGAAGGCGAGCGCCGCCGGCTCGCCCAGCCACCATACGTCGAGCGACGGCAGCTCGAGCTTCTGGCCGAGCAGGTGCTCGCCCAGCTTCTCGAGGAAGGGGACCAGGGCGGGCGTCTCGGCGAGGCCCGAGCCCAGCGCATTGGCGAGCGCCAGGTGGCCGTTGCGCGTGGTCTCGACCAGGCCGGTGATGCCGAGCGCGGAATCGGCGCGCAGTTCCAGCGGATCGGCGAACGAGCTGTCGAGGCGGCGCAGCAGCATGTGCACCGGTCGAAGCCCGGCCAGGGTCTTGATCGAGACGGCGCCGTCGCGCGCCACCAGGTCGCCGCCCTCGACCAGCGGCACGCCGAGCGCGCGCGACAGGTAGACATGCTCGAAATAGGTCGCCGACAGCGAGCCCGGCGTCAGCACCGCCATGTTGGGCTTGTCGATGCCTGGCGGCGCCAGCGCGAGCAGCGATTCGTGCCAGCGCTCGACGAACGGCCGCAGATGGCGCACCGGGATCGAGCGGAACGCCTCGGGCACGGCACGGGCCAGGACGCGGCGGATCTCCAGCGCGTAGGCGATACCCGACGGCAGCTCGGTATGATCGGCCAGCACGTGCCATTGGCCGTTGCCGAGCCGCACCAGGTCGACGGCATAGTGGCTGAGCCGATGGGCCAGCCGGTGCGCCGGCGTCGTGCCGTCGACCACCCGGCAGGGCCGCAGGAAGTGCCGGTTGGCATGGACCAGCATGGGCGGGACCAGGCCTTGCCTCAGCAGCGTCTGCGGGCCGTAGAGGTCGGTCAGGACGGCGTCGAGCAGGTGGGCGCGCTGGATCACCCCGCTCTCGATGGTCGACCATTCGTCGGGCGTGATCACGAAGGGCAGCGGGTCGAGGCTCCAGCGCGGCGCGGCGCGGTCGTCGAGCAGGTTGACCGTCGCGCCCGACTCCTCGAGCTGGCGGCGCGCGCTCTCGACGCGCTCGCCGAGCCCGCCGGGAAGCGAGCGGATGACGCTCAGGATGCCTTGCCAGTGATAGCGGATCGACTTCTGGCCGGTGACCAGTTCATCGTAAGCGCTCGCCGGCGAAGAAGTGAGGCCGCGCAGGGACTCCATGGACCTGTGGGGAGAGCGAGGAAGGGGGCGCTAGGCTGGCATGGGCCGAAGGTGGGGTCTACTCTCGTTCTCATGCGGACCGCGGGCGTCCCGCCCGCTCATGAGTCATGATCATGACGAAGAGCGGGGGACGCCCGCGGTCCGCATGATCATGACCCTTCCGTCGCGTGTGACGCGACACCTCCCCAACTTCGTTGGGGAGGAGAAGATTCACGCCCTGCGCAAATCCAGCGTCAGCGGATGCTCCGGGTTGTCGAGCGGCTTCGGCTCCGGCGTCTCGCCGGCGGAGTGGCCGATCGGGAAGAAGCGGGCGCGGCGGCGGGCTTCGGCTTCGTTGGCGTTGACCGGCATGCGGTCGTAGTTGCGGCCGCCGGGATGGGCGACGTGATAGGTGCAGCCGCCGACCGAGCGGCCGCTCCAGGTGTCGTAGAGGTCGAACGTGAGCGGCGCGTGCACGCCGATGGTCGGATGCAGGGCATTGGCCGGCTGCCAGGCGCGATAGCGCACGCCGGCGACGTACTCGCCGGCGGTGCCGGTCGCGCGCAAGGGCAGGCGCCAGCCGTTGCAGGCGACGACGTGACGGCGGTCGTTCAGCCCCTCGACCTTGACCTGCAGGCGCTCGACCGAGCTGTCGACGTAGCGCACCGTGCCGCCGCCGCCCGGCTCCTCGCCCAGCACGTGCCACGGCTCGAGCGCGTGGCGCAGCTCGACCGCGATGCCGCGCTGGGCGACCTCGCCGATGTGCGGGAAGCGGAACTCGAAATGCGGCGCGAACCACTCCGGCTTGAACGCGTAGCGTGCCTCGCCGAGATCGGCCAGCACCTCGCCAAAGTCCTGCCAGACGAAGTGCGGCAGCATGAAATCGTCGTGCAGGCGCGTGCCCCAGCGGCTCAGCGGCCGCTCGTAGGGGCGGTCCCAGAACCTGGCGACCAGGCCGCGCAGCAGCGCCTGCTGGGCCACGCTCATGCGCCAGTGCGGCGGCATTTCGAAGGCGCGCATCTCCAGGAGCCCGCGCCGGCCGGCAGCGCTGTCGGGCGTGAACAGCTTGTCGATGCAGAACTCGGTGCGATGGGTGTTGCCGGTGGCGTCGACCAGCAGGTTGCGGAACACGCGGTCGACGAACCACGGCGGCACCGGCTTGCCGGGCTCGATCTGGCGGAAGGCGATCTCCAGCTCGTGCAGGGCGTCGTTGCGCGCCTCGTCGACGCGCGGATGCTGGCTGGTCGGGCCGATGAACAGGCCGGAGAACAGGTACGACAGCGACGGATGGTTGAGCCAGTAGCCCAGCAGGCTCTTCAGCAGGTCGGGCCGGCGCAGCAGCGGCGACTCAGGCGCCGTCGGGCCGCCCAGGGTGACGTGGTTGCCGCCGCCGGTGCCGGTATGGCGGCCGTCGATCATGAACTTCTGGGTGCCGAGCCGTGTCGTGCGCGCTTCCTGGTAGACGATCTCGGTCTTGTCGACGATCTCTCGCCAGCTGGCGGAGGGATGGATGTTGACCTCGATGACTCCGGGATCGGGCGTGATGCTGAAGTGAACCAGGCGCGAATCGCCGGCCGGCGGCGGATAGCCCTCGATGAACACCGGCTGGCCGAGCTCCTCGGCGGTGTCCTCGACCGCGGTGATCAGCTCGAGGTAGTCCTCGGTGCGCTCGGTCGGCGGCATGAAGACGAAGAGATGGCCGTCGCGCGGTTCGAACGCGATGGCGGTGCGCACGATGTGGCTGGCCGAGCTGCCGATTCCGGGACGCGGCGCGAGGTCGGGGGCGAGCGCGCGGCGCCACGCTTCGCGTCGCGCTTCGCCGTCGGCGTCGCCGTCGTAGCGGTTGGGCATGCCGGGCGCCTGCGGGCGCAGCACCGGGGCGCGGCGGAAAGCGTCGAGTGGCGGCAGGTCGGGATGCGGCGCCATCGGGTCGGGCTCGACGATGTAGTCTGCATCGCCCGGCGCCACCCAGGGCAGCGAATCGAGCGGCAGGCGATAGCCGAGCGGCGAGTCGCCCGGGATCAGGTAGCATTTCTCCGAGCGCAGGAACCATGGGCCGCTGCGCCAGCGGCCGCGGCCGTTGTGCTCGCGCTGCACCGGCAGCACGGTGCCGACAGGGGCTTCGAGTCCCTTCTCGAAGATGCGTGCGAGCCGCTCGCGCTCCATCTCGTCCCTGACCTTGGCGGCGTCGACCGCGACGTTGCTCGGCAGCCGGCGCTCGCGCCACAGATAGTACCAGGTGTCCTCGAAGGCGCTGAACAGGTAGCCCGGATCGATCTGCAGGCGCTCGGCGAAGGCCAGCGCGAAGCGCTGCGCGATCTCCGGCGTGGCCCCGCTGGGCTTGCTCTCGAGCCCGTAGAGATGCGGATCGCGCCAGATCTTCTCGCCGTCCCTGCGCCAGTGGCAGCCGAGCGCCCAGCGCGGCAGCTGCTCGCCGGGATACCATTTGCCCTGGCCGAAATGCAGCAGCGGCCCGCTGGCGAAGCGGTTGGCGAGCTTGCGGAACAAGAGGCCGGCCAGTCGGCGCTTCTCGGGCCCCAGCGCCAGGGTGTTCCATTCCGCGCCGTCCATGTCGTCGACCGACACGAAGGTCGGCTCGCCGCCCATGGTGAGCTTGAGATCGCCGCCTGCGATGTCGCGCTCGATCGTCTCGCCGACCGCGAGCAGGGCGCTCCATTGCTCCTCGGTGTAGGGCTTGGTGGTGCGCGGCGTCTCGCGCACGCGCCTGACCGACATGTGGTGCGAGAATTCGACCTCGCACTCGTCGACGCCACCCTCGATCGGCGCGGCGCTCGACGGCTCGGGCGTGCAGGCGAGCGGGATGTGGCCCTCGCCGGTCAGCAGGCCCGAGGTCGGGTCGAGGCCGATCCAGCCGGCGCCCGGCAGGTAGACCTCGCACCACGCGTGCAGGTCGGTGAAATCGTGCGTCGGTCCTTCCGGTCCCTCGAGCGGCTTCTCATCGGGCGTGAGCTGGATCAGGTAGCCCGAAGCGAAGCGCGCGGCGAAGCCGAGATGGCGCAGGATGGTAACCAGGAGCCAGCCGGTGTCGCGGCACGATCCCTTGGCCAGCGCCAGCGTCTCCTCGCAGGTCTGCACGCCGGGCTCGAGGCGGACGATGTAGCCGATGTCCTTCTGCAGGCGGGCGTTGAGGCCGACGATGAAGTCGACGGTACGCTGCGGGCGGCGATCGACCTGGGCCAGCCAGGCGGCGAGAAGCGGGCCCGCCGGCTCGCGCTTGCGGAACGGCGCGATCTCCTCGGCAAGCGAGGGATCGTAGACGAACGGCCAGTGCTCGGCGCCGGGCTCGAGGAAGAAATCGAACGGGTTGATCACCGTCATGTCGGCGACCAGGTCGACCACGATCTCGAACTTCCGGGTCTTCTCGGGGAACACCAGGCGCGCCAGGTGATTGCCCTGCGGATCCTGCTGCCAGTTGATGAAGTGCGGCTTGGGCTCGATCTCGAGCGAATAGGACAGCACGGCGGTACGCGCATGCGGCGCCGGGCGCAGCCGCACCACCTGCGGCCCGAGCGCCACCGGCCGGTCGTACTCGTAGGTCGTCCGATGATGCAACGCGACGTGTATGCTCATGCCGGCGAGCCCGATTTCCGTTCCAGGATGGACGTAGCAAGTGACATGCCACTATCTGGTTGTCACTGCCTCCCCCGTCTTCCGGAGGAGGTGTCGCATCTTACGCGACGGAGGGGTCAAGGGTGGACCGCGGGCGTCCCGCCCGCTCATGATCATGATCATGAGCATGAGCGGGCGGGACGCCCGCGGTCCAAGAGACCATGACCCCCTCCGTCGCGTATAACGCGACACCTCCCCAGCGAAGACGCTGGGGAGGAGGTTTTGAACTGCGGCCGCACCCCGTTCCCATCGCACGCCGCCTGTGCTGGATTGGCCCCATGACCGACTACTTCGATCTCACCGGCAAGGTCGCTCTGATAACCGGCGGCAGCCGCGGGCTGGGTTATCAGATGGCCAAGGCGTTCGCCGCCCACGGCGCCGACCTGTTCATCACCAGCCGCAAGCTCGAGGCCTGCGAGAAGGTCGCGGCCGAGGTGCGGGCGATGGGGCGAAAGGCCGCGACCTACGCCTGCAACGTCGCCAACTGGCACGAGCTCGAGGGGCTGGCAGATGCCGCCTACGCAGCCTTCGGCAAGGTCGACATCCTGGTCAACAACGCCGGCTCCTCGCCGCTCGCGC
Organism: Reyranella sp.; assembly: GCF_050185545.1. Taxonomy (GTDB): domain Bacteria; phylum Pseudomonadota; class Alphaproteobacteria; order Reyranellales; family Reyranellaceae; genus Reyranella. The sequence goes on from NZ_JBFWZI010000260.1 coordinate 8,250, forward strand.
CGTCGTCGCTCGAGACGCCCGAGCAATTGTTCGACCGCATCGTGGCGCTGAACTTCA
>NZ_JBFWZI010000261.1:0-8289 GCF_050185545.1 Reyranella sp.
TCGCTGGGGAGGTGTCGCCGTCACGCGGCGACCTGCCTTCCCCGAAGCGAAGCCGCTTCGGCTTCGCGCAGGCAGGCGGAGGGGTCATGGCTCGTGGACCGCGGGCGTCCCGCCCGCTCATTATCATGAGTAAGAGCGGGCGGGACGCCCGCGGTCCACATGAGTCATGATCCCCTCCATCCGCGAAGACGCGGACACCCCAGCTCCGCTGGGGAGGAGAAAGAGAAGCCCTTGCTTTCGCCCGTCACCAATATCGCCATACAATGCCCAATCGACGGGGAGGTCTCTGGATGCCGGTGTTTTTCGTCTGCGCGGGCTTGCTCGGATTGCTGACGGTCGCCCTGTCGCTGCATGTCGGCCGGTTGCGCGGGCGCAAGAAGATCTTCCTCGGCGATGGCGGCGATCCGGAGATGCTGGCGGCGATCCGCGCCCACGCCAACCTGGTCGAGTTCGCCCCGCTCTGCCTGCTGCTGATCTACCTGGCTGCCGACTTCTACGGCTTCATGGTCACGGCGGTCCTGTCGCTGGTGCTGCTGGTCGCCCGGGCGCTTCATGCCGGCGGCATCCTGGGCGTCATCCCCATGGGACGGTTCCTGGGTGCCACCGGCACCATCGTCGTCCTCACCGTGGCCGGAATCCTGCTGGTCGTGGCCGGCGTCGGCTTGCGGCAGTACTGAGCCGCGGCCGCCGGTCGATGGGCGAGCCGGTCGCCGTTCCGCTGTGGCTGCTGGCGGCGCTGGCTGGCTTCGCCCTGTGGTCGCTGCTCGACCGGCTGCTGATCCCGAGTGGCCGCTGGTTCCTGCGCCGCCGGCTCAACCGGCTGATCGAGCGCGTCAACCAGCGGCTCGATGTCGAGATCAAGCCGTTCCAGCTGACGCGCCGCCAGGTGCTGATCGATCGCCTGGTCTACGACCCGCAGGTCGTCGCCGCCGCCAACGAGCACGCCCGCGCCAGCAACCTGCCGCGCGAGGCGGCGATGGCCGAGGTCCAGCGCTACGCGCGCGAGATCGTGCCGACCTTCAACGCCTACATCTATTTCCGCGTCGGCTACTCGATTGCCCGCGCCGTCGCCCGTTTCCTCTATCGCGTGCGGCTGGGCTTCGCCGACCCGCGCATCCTGCAAGGCGTCGCGCCGAACACCACGGTGGTGTTCGTCATGAACCATCGCAGCAACATGGACTACGTGCTGGTCGCCTTCCTGGCAGCCGAGCGCACGGCGCTGAGTTACGCCGTCGGCGAATGGGCGCGCATCTGGCCATTGCAGCAGCTCATCCGCGCCATGGGCGCCTACTTCGTGCGCCGCAACTCCAACAGCCCGGTCTACCGCCGCGTGCTCGAGCGCTACGTCCACATGGCGACCGAGGCCGGCGTCGCCCAGGCGATGTATCCCGAGGGCGGGCTCACGCGCGACGGCAAGCTGCGCGAGCCCAGGCTCGGCCTGTTCGACTACATGCTGAAATCGTTCGACCCGAAGGGAGGCAACGACATCGTCTTCGTACCGGTGGCGCTGAACTACGATCGCGTGCTCGAGGACCGCACCCTGCTGCGATCGCTCGATCGCGAAGCGCGGCGGCGCAGTACCTGGTTCGTGCTCTCGACGACGCTCGGGTTCTGGCTCGGCCAGCTCGGCCTGATGCTGCGCGGGCGCTGGTTCCGCTTCGGCTATGCCTGCGTCAATTTCGGCGGCCTGGTGTCGGCGCGCGACTGGCTCGCCGGCAACGCCGCCACCGTCGGCGGCGACCTGCGCGGCCTCGACAAGGAGCAGCGCTTCGAGATCATCGGCCGGCTGGCGCACGACGTGATGGCCGAGATCGCCCGCCTGGTGCCGGTGCTGCCGGTATCGCTGATCGCCACGGTGCTGCTCGAGACCGAGCAGCCGATCGACGAGCTCGAGCTCAAGGCGCGCGCCGCCCGGCTGATGGGCCACTTCGAGGAGCGTGGCGCCAAGATCTACGTGCCGCGCGGCGACCGCGACTATGCCTTCCATGTCGGGCTGCGCATGCTGGCGCTGCGCCACCTGGTGGCGGAAAGCGACGGGCTCTATGCCGCGGTCGCAGCCGACCGGCCGGTGCTCGCCTACTACGCCAACGCCATCGCCCATCTGCGCTGACCCATGCCATTTTCGTCGACGATGCTCGGCAAGCTCTGGCGCATCGCCCTCTCGGCCGGATACGGCTACTTCGACAACCGGCTGGCGACGTCGGCGGCGGCGATGGCGTTCTATACCATGTTTGCGATCGGCCCGATCATGATCTTCGCCATCGCCGTCGCCGAGCCGTTCGTCGGCCGCCTGATGGCGCAGGAGGCGGTGTTCGAGGCGCTGAGCACTGTCGTGGCGTCGGAGCAGCTCGCCATGATCCGCCGGTTCGCCTCGGAGGACCTGTTCAAGGGCGGAGGCATCGCCGCCGTCGTCGGCGCCTGCGTTCTGATCTATACGGGCACGCGGGTGTTCGTCGAGCTCGACGACGGCATCGACGCGATCTGGCGCGATAGCAAGACGCGCCATATTCATCCGGTGCTGGCCAGCCTGAAATCGCGCCTGCTGGCCATCGCCCTGATGATCGTGCTGGGCGTGCTGCTGATCGCCGTAATCCTGGCGAGCGTGCTGCTCTCCGCCTATGCCGGTGCGCTCGAGGCCTTTCCCGTGCTCGGCGTATGGATCGGCCCGGCGACGTCGGTGTTCGTGCACTATGGCCTGCTGTCGGCCTTCTTCACGCTGGTCTACAAGTGGCTGCCGACCGTCGACGTGCCGTGGCGCTACGCCCTGATCGGCGGCGCCGTGAATGCCCTGCTGTTCGCCGCCGGCAACCGCGCCCTGGTCTTCTACTTCGAGGTGACGCAGCTCACCTCGGCGTTCGGTGCCGCCGCCGGCATCGCCGCCATCATGGTGTGGATGTACTGGACGTCGCTCACCATCCTGATCGGCGCCCAGGTCGGCCGCTCGACGCGCGACGTCCTGATCGAGAATCGCAGCCGCGAGATGGTCGAAGGCGATCTGTAGCCGGTGCGGGCGAGGCGCCTTGCGATGGGATCGGGGCGCCGGCGGTTCCATGCGATGGCCGGCGAGTGCAAATTGCAGGCGGCGAAAATTCCCTGTTCCCGAACAAAAAGCCCTGCCGCGACCAGCCGAAAATGCCGATTCCATCGGCATCTTTCGCATCGCCGCCCCGCCGGAGCAGGGAATCGGAACAGGGAAGTGCTTGCACCAGATCAGGGAGTTGAAGCACCGGATCAGGGAATTTCCAGCACCACAACAGGGACCAGACTGCCGCGCCCTCCTCGGGGCCATGCAAATAGAATCGTCCACCAGCCACGTGGATCCCTCCAGACAGAGTGGTCCACGTCCGGCGCAGCGGCATCCGACTGCTGCGATAACTCCGCAGGAGCGGGCGGGCTCGACTATGCAGTCACTTCCCGTGCAATCAATTGCACGCCGCCCCTCGGCCGCCCTCGTCATGATGATCCTCGTGCCTTGCCGCCCGGCATGGCTGTCGCTTTGCGGGAAGGAGATAGCGGAACAATTGGAAAGCGGAACGGGCACCAACCGAAATGGCTCGTTCGTGCGGCCACTTCCGAGAGCCTGTGACTTTTTCGACGCCTGTTTCGTCGACTACAGGATGGAGAAAGGAAAGGTGCCCCCGGGGTCGGGATGACATCACGGCGCTGGGGGCGTGCCACTCCAGTGTCGCGTCTTTGTGTGATCGACGATGACCGCGCCACTGGAGTGGCGCGCACCCAGCCCAAGAATGTGTCATCCCGAGCGCGGCAACGGACCTGCCTTGTTCGGCAGTACGATCGTGAATGGTGAAGCCAATAGGCGACGAATTCTGAACGCCGCTCCGCTCAGAACATCGTCGCCAGGACGCGATCCGGCGGCTTGTGGCCGTCGGCGAAGGTCTTGATGTTGATCAGCACCTTCTCGCCCATGTCGATGCGGCCCTCGAGCGTGGCCGAGCCCATATGCGGCAGCAGCACGACGTTGTCGAGCTCGACGAGCTTGGGGTTGACCTGCGGCTCGTGCTCGTAGACGTCGAGGCCGGCGCCGGCCAGCTCGCCCGCCTTGAGCATGCGGACCAGCGCGTTCTCGTCGATCACCTCGCCGCGCGCGGTGTTGACGATGATGGCGCTGGCCTTCATCAGCTTCAGCCGTCGCGCCGACAAGAGATGGAAGGTCGCTGGCGTGTGCGGGCAGTTGACAGACACGATGTCCATGCGCGCCAGCATCTGGTCGAGGCTTTCCCAGTAGGTCGCCTCGAGCTCGCGCTCGATGTCCTCGTGCAGGCGCTTGCGGTTGTGATAGTGGATGGCGAGCCCGAAGCCGCGCGCGCGGCGAGCCAGCGCCTGGCCGATGCGCCCCATGCCGACGATGCCCATGCGCTTGCCCAGCAGCCGGCTGCCCAGCATGGCCGTCGGGCTCCAGCCGGTCCACTTGCCGGCGCGCACCAGGCGCTCGCCCTCGCCCATGCGCCGCGCCGTCGCCAGCACCAGCGCCATCGACATGTCGGCCGTATCCTCGGTCAGCACGCCCGGCGTGTTGGTGACGGTGATGCCGCGCTGGCGCGCCGTGTCGAGGTCGATGTGGTCGACGCCGGTGCCGAACGAGGCGATCAGCTTGAGCCGCGGGCCGGCCTGCGACAGGACGCGGCTGTCGATGCGGTCGGTGACGGTGGGCACCAGCACGTCGGCCGTCTTGACCGCCTCGACCAGCTCACCGAAGGCCAGAGGCTTGTCATCTGCATTGAGCCGCGTGTCGAACAGCTCCATCAGCCGCGTCTCGATGGCGTCGGGCAGCTTCCGGGTGACGATCACCAGCGGCTTCTTCTTGGAACTGGACGGCATGGACGATCTGTACCGTGCTGCTGGCGGCGGGAATCCCGATTAGCAATTCCCCAAGTGCCTTGTCCAGCAACCGCGGGCGATTGCAGGACGCGACCGAAAAGCACGCATTATCAGCCGCTTGTCGATCGTCACGAAGAATTGAGGTATAGAGCAGGTGATGGGAATTCGACCCACGCCGACACTTTGGGCGACATTCGTGGCTGTGATCGCCCTGTCACTGCCGGGCGTCGCGACCTCTCAGGGTGCCCGCTCGGGTGACAAGGCAACGGCCGCCACCCAGCGCAAGGGATCGGGCCTGCCGATCCCGCGCTTTGCCTCGCTCAAATCCGACGAGATCAATGTCCGCACCGGGCCGGGCCCGCGCTATCCCATCGAATGGGTGTTCAAGCGCAAGGGCATGCCGGTCGAGATCGTCGCCGAGTACGATAACTGGCGCAAAATCCGCGACTGGCAGGGCGCCAGCGGGTGGGTCTATCAGGGCCTGCTGACCGGCAAGCGCAGCTTCATCGTGGCGTCGAAGACAGCCAGCCTGCACAAAACCCCGGCCACCTCCGCCGAGATCGTCGCCAGGCTGGAACCGGAAGTCATGGGCGAGATCCGATCCTGCAACGGCGACTGGTGCCGCGTCCGGGTATCGAGCGTCAGCGGCTGGATCCAGCGCACCGCCCTGTGGGGCGTCTACAAGTCCGAGCCGATCAACTAGGGCCCCGGAGGCAGGTTGTCGCAACAGACACTTTCCGTTCGGCTGGTTGCAGTCGAAGGGAATGCACTCTAGCGGCCGCACCGGCCGGGTCGTAAAACTGGGGGCACCGTGGCCCACGCAGTCAGTCTCAGCTACACGCGCTCCGACCACATGTCTCCCACCGCCCTGGTGCTGGCGACCGTGCTGCACGGCGTCGTGGGCTTGGCCCTGTGGTGGGTCTCGCCGCTGAGCCACGTCGATCGGGCAGTCGACGACCCGATCGAGATCACGATGGAGCGGGAGCCGGCTCCGCCTACCCCGCCGACACCGGCGCCCGTCGTTCCGCCAGTCCAGGAAGCGGCCATAACGCCGCCACCGCCTCCCGCCGCACCGGCCCCGTCGCAGCCGGCACCCTCGCGTCCGGGGCCGCTGTCGGCGCCGATCGGCGTCACTCTCGACCCAAAAGCCCAGCTCGGCGCCCAGCCGCCCGACCCTAAGGCGACGGCGACCAAGGAGCCGAACAGCGCCGGCCCGGCCGCACCCAAGGCCGCCGAGCCGGAGACCAAGGCCGACGCCGAAAGGCAGGAGCCGACGAAGCCGGAGGCGACGCAACCGGATCCTCCCAAGGCCGAGTCGCCCCAGCCCGAGATCGTCAAGCCCGAGGAGACCAAGCCGCAGACTGCCGCCAGCCAGCCGGCCCCTGTCGTGGAGGCCGGGCCTGCCAAGCCAGGGCCCGAGACCAAGCCGCAGCCGGAGCAGAAGCCGGAACCGGAGAAGACGGAAGAGCCGGCCAAGACACTCGAAGCCGAGAATGAACCCGAGTCGCCGAAGCAGCAGGCGAAGAGCCAGCCCAAGCCGTCGAAGCAGCAGCAAGCGGATGACAAGACCGAGCCGTCGAAGCAGCAGCAGGCGGAGAACCAGCCCGAACCATCGCAGCAGCAGAAAGCGGAGAACCAGCCCCAACCATCGCAGCAGCAGGCGGCGCTGGCACTCCCTCCGGCGCCACAGCTGCCGCCGGCGCCACCGCTGCCCCCGGCACCGCCGGCGCCAAGCCTGGACAGCGCCCTGCCGCCAATCGAGGCACCGCCGCCGCCGGTGACCGCGCGCGAGATCCCCGCGCCGCCTCCGCCACCGCCGCCGCCCAGGCCGGCGCCTACTCTGGAAAGCGCGCTGCCGTCGATCGAGGCACCGCCACCGCCGGTGACTGCGCGTGAGATTCCCGCGCCACCGCCGCCACCGGCCAAGCCGGCACCGCCCAAGCCGGTACCGCAAGCGGCTCCGCCGGCGCCTGTAGCCAAGCCTCCACCACCACCTCAGCAGGCGCAGCAAGCGCCGCCGCAACGTCCGCAGCTTTTCTCCTCGCCGTTGTCGAACCTGCCACAAAGGGCACCGCCCAGCTCGCAGCAGCAGGCGTCGCGCTCGACCGCTCCTACCTTCGTCAACCCGGCCGAGGCCTACGGCGAGCGCAAGGTGAGGGAGGATTATTTCTGGGCGGTCGTGCGCAAGATGGCTCAGTACCATTTCCAGCCGAAGATCTGCCCCGACATTGGTGGAGGCGAGGTCGTCGGGCGATTCACGATCGCCCGCAATGGTCGGCTGCTCGACGTCAGCGTCGCCAAGTCGAGCGGCTGCGCGTCCGTCGATGCGGCCATGCTCGAAATCGCCCGCCAGGCCTCGCCCTATCCACCGCTGCCGGCCGACATACGCGGCGACCGGCACGTCTTTACTGTTCCGCTCAATTTCCGGCGCAACGACCCGCGTTGAGCGAGCGGGGCGCCATGACCGACATCAGTCTCGTGTCCCGGCAATCGCGCCCGATGCCGCCGAGCGCGCTGGCGCTGGCGATCGTGCTGCATGCGGCAGTCGCCGGCGCGATCTGGTGGTTTGCGCCTCATCGACCGCACGAGTCACGGGACGAGCCGATCATGCTGATGTTCGATTCATCGCCATCGAATGTCGGCCTGCAGGCGCCGGAGAAACCCGGACCGCCGGCGGAGTCCGAAGCGGCGAGCCCGCAGCCGTCGAATGAGCCCCCCAAGGAGGCCGAACCACGACAGGCCCTCGCACCGGCGCCAACGCCGGCGCCCGCTCCGGAGCCGCAGCAAGCGCTGGCGCCCGCACCGGCGCCGACACCCGCGCCGGAGCCGACGCCACGACCGGAACCTCCGTCGGCGACACCGCCGGAGCCCGAGCCGGTCGCTGCTCTGCCGCGCTTCGAGTTCTCGATTCCACCGCCTCCGTCGCCACCACCGGCGCCCACCGCGCAGGAGTTTGCCCGGCGAGCGACGCCGCGCCCGCCGGCGTCAGCAGTCCAGCGCACCGCGCCGGCACCGCCCCGGCCAGCGCCGCCTTCGTCCTACCGACCACCTCCGACGCAGGCGCCGGCGACCATGCCGTCACCGGTGCCCGGGCCGCAACCGGGCGACGTCCTGGTCGGCCAGGGGCGACAACGCAACGACTACCTGTCGCGGGTCGCCCGCCAGATCGCCCGGCATCGCATCTATCCCGCCGCTGCCGCGAGCAACCGCCAGGAGGGCCGCGTGGTGATGCGCGTCACCGTCGCCCGTACCGGGCAGGTGCTCGCGATCAGGGTGGGTACCTCGAGCGGCTGGCCCGCCATCGATGCGGCCGAAACAGAGACGATCCGCAAGGCCGGCCAGTTCCCGCCCGTGCCGCTCGACATGCCGGGCGACCCGATCATCCTGGTGCTGCCGATGACCTACAGCCTCAGCGCGGCGCGACGATGACTCCGGCCGTCTGGCCCTAGC
>NZ_JBFWZI010000262.1:0-8287 GCF_050185545.1 Reyranella sp.
TCGGCCGTGGCCGGCGCCTATGTCGGCCGCCTGATCCGCGATCCACGCGCCTGGGGCTTCGACTTCGCCTTCATCGCCATCTTCATCGGCCTGATCGTCGGCTTTCGCACCCGCCCCGGCTTCGTCGTCACCGTGATGGCAAGCGCGGGGGCGGCGACCCTGGTGCATCTGATCCAGCCGGGGCCGTTGTCGATCGCCGTCGGCGCAGCGGCGGGAATCCTTGCCGCGGCAATCGCGGTCGAGCCTGCCGGAGCGCGCCGATGAGCCCGGAGACTTTGGCCGCGATCGCCGCGATGTCGCTCGCGACCATCGCCACCCGGTTCGCCGGCCTGATCGTGCCGGCGGGGTTCGCGCGGCGCGGTCGGCTCAAGGCCGCGTTCGAGGCGATGCCGGTGGCCGTCCTGGCCGCCATCATCGCACCGACCGTGCTGGCGACGGGCTGGCCCGAAACCGTGGCGGCATCGATCACGCTAGTTGTCGCCTGGCGGTCGCCCCTGATCGCCGTCGTCATCACGGGAGTCGTCGCGGCGGCAGGATTGCGCGCGCTCGCGCAATACCCGATTTGAGAGAATGGCGTCATGCGCTCGCACAGGCAGGTCCAATGGCGCTCTTCTTTGGACCGCGGGCGTCCCGCCCGCTCATGATTCATGATTCATGCGCGGGCGAGACGCCCGCGGTCCAAGAAGGCCATGAGCGCTACTGGACCTGCCTGCGCGAAGCCGAAGCGGCTTCGCTTCGGCGAAGGCGGGGTGGCGCGCTCCCGGCGGACGAGGTGGGGCGACCCGGTTGACGGGGGCAGTCACGCCTTTAACGTGCGTGCGCGCCGTTTCGCGGCGTGCCGCCACCAGGAGGACGTCCCATGGCGAAACGAGCCGACACGGCGAGCAGGCGCGCCCGCGCCTGCCAGGCGCTGATGGACAAGGTGCATGCGATCACCGCGACCGAGGGCATCAACCCGTCGACCCTGCACGCGATCAAGCTCAGGCTGATGGCTCTGGCCAATCGCGCCGAGCTGTTTCCGCTCGACGATTTCGCCATGCCGATCGCGGAAAGTCGCACGCATCCTCTGCTGGTCGAGGACAATGACGGGCACGGCCTCTATCTCACCATCAGCCTGCCGGACAAGGAAGCGGCGCCGCATGACCACGGGATCTGGTGCGCCAACGCCGCCATCTCGGGCCGCGAACGGCATGATTTCTACCGCCGCATCGATGACGGCAGGCAGGCCGGGCGCGCCGAAATCGTCAAGGTTGGCGAGGTGATGGTCGCGCCGGGCAGCGGCATGGTGATGGCGGATCATGACATCCATGCCACCGAAGTGGTGAGCGACCATCCGGCTGTAGGTCTCGCGCTCTACGGCTATGCCCTGGCGCGCTTTCCCTCGGTTGCCTGGTTCCATCCCGAGCTCATGTCGGTGCGCACGACGCCCTCGCGCCGCCATGCCGGTGTCGCACCATGACCGATACTCGCGGCGTGTTTCGCGTCACCGTGCGCAACAGCGGGCGGACGATCGATTGCCCGTCCGATCGCACCATCCTGCAGGCCGCGATCGCTGCCGGCATCGATTATCCCTACGCCTGCGCCACCGGCAACTGCGCGACCTGCATCTCGAAGCTGGAGGCGGGCGAGGTCGCGTTGCTGCCGCGCGCCGACGCGGCCCTGGGCGAGGCGCAGCGCCAGGCCGGATTGACGCTCGCCTGCCGCGCCCGGCCGCTCAGCGACGTGACGATCAGCTGGGTGGCGCGGAGCGGCGGCTGAATCCGGCACACCATTCGAGGAGCACCATGCAGATCGGCTTCAACCTGCCCAACTCGGGGCCTCTCTCGCCCGTCGACACCATGACGGAGATCGCCACGGCCGGCGAGGCGATGGGCTTCGACTACCTGACCCTGACCGATCACGTGGTGCTGCCGAACCTCAAGGTCCCCGGCTATCCCTATTCGGAGAGCGGCGAGTTCTACGAGGCCGATCCGATCGAGCGGCACGAGCAACTGATCGCCATGGCCTATATCGCCGCCAGGACCAGCCGCATCCGGCTGGTCGCCGCGGTCATGGTGGTGCCGCATCGGCCGGCCGTGCTCGCTGCCAAGATGCTGGCCACCCTCGACGTGCTGTCGGGCGGGCGGCTGGTCGTCGGCATCGGCGCCGGCTGGCTGAAGACCGAGTTCGATGCCGTGGTCCACACGCCGTTCGCCGAGCGCGGCGCGGTGACCGACGAGTACATCGATGCCTTCCGCGTGCTGTGGACGCAAGACCGGCCGAGCTTCGCCGGTAAGTACGCGAGCTTCTCCGGCATCGTGCTCGAGCCCAAGCCGGTGCAGCGTCCCTATCCGCCGATCTGGGTGGGCGGCGAGAGCGGTCCCTCGGTCCGGCGGGCCGCCCGCATCGGGGATCTCTGGTACCCGATCGGCAGCAACAACCAGCACCTGCTGGATACGCTGCCGCGCCTCGACGCGGGCATCGCCCGGCTGCGCAAGGCCACGGCCGCCGCCGGGCGCGATCCCGCCGCGGTGCAGGTCGGCTATCGCGTCAAGCGCTACGGCAGCGCGGTGCCGCCGCTGGCGTCGGACGGCGGCCGGCGGCTGTTCTCCGGCAGCGAAGCCGACATCCTGGCCGACCTGCGCGCCCTGCAGGGTCTCGGCGTCAGCGCCATCGACATCGATTTCGGCCGCCCGAGCGCCGCCGAGATGATCGCCGAGATGCGCCGCTTCAAGGCCGCCGTCATCGACCGGATTTGAGCGGCGGCATGCCTCCCCAACTCGGCTGGGGAGGTGCCCCGTCATACGGGGCAGAGGGGTCGTGAGTCTTGCGGACCGCGGGCGTCTCGCCCGCTCATGATTATGAATCATGAGCGGGCGAGACGCCCGCGGTCCGCATGAACCTCCGTTGCCAGGGCCGCGCCGCGCTCCTAGAGTCGGGGTCGGCTCGCGGAGCAGAACCGATGGAACACAGGCTGGCGGCGGTTCTTGCGGCAGACATGGTCGGCTACAGCCGGCTCATGGAGGTCGACGAGCGGGGCACGCTGGCGCGCCTGCGGACCCATCGCATCGAGCTGATCGATCCGGCGATCGCCAAGAACCAGGGGCGCATCATCAAGACCACCGGCGACGGCATGCTGGTCGAGTTCCAGAGCGTGACCGACGCGGTCAGGTGCGCCGTCGAGGTCCAGGAACGCATGCGCCGGCGCAATGCCGACGTGTCCGACGGGCGGCGCATCGAGTTTCGCATCGGCATCAACCTCGGCGACATCATGTTCGACGACGGCGACATCTACGGCGACGGCGTCAACATCGCCGCCCGGGTCGAGCAGCTCGCCGATGTCGGCGGCATCTGCGTCACCGCGGCAGTCCACGGCCAGGTGGACGGTCGTCTCGATGTCGTCTTCGAGGATCTCGGCGAGAAGCATCTGAAGAACATAAGCCGGCCGGTGCGGCTCTACCGCATCGTCGGCGACGCCGCCGACGCGGAGCGCGCCGCTGGCAAGACGCAGGGTGCGCACAAGGCCGCGGTGGCCAAGCCCACGATCGCGGTGCTGCCGTTCGCCAACATGAGCGGCGATCCCGAGCAGGAGTTCTTCGCCGACGGGCTCACCGAGGACATCCTCACCGAGCTCAGCAGGCGTCGCGAGCTGTTCGTGATCTCGCGCACCTCGACCTTCGTCTACAAAGGCCAGGCGGCCAACCTGCGCGAGGTCGCCCAGAAGCTGGGCGCGCGCTATCTCGTCGAGGGCAGCGTGCGCCGCGCGGGCGATCGCCTGCGCGTCACCGTTCAGCTGATCGACACGGCGAGCGACGCCCACATCTGGGCAGAGCGCTACGACCGCAAGCTCGACGACGTGTTCGCCATCCAGGACGAGATCACCTCGTCGATCGTCGCCACCCTGCCCGGCCGCCTCGAGGCTGCGCAGCAGGACCAGGTCGCCCGCATGAAGCCCGCCAGCATGGCGGCGTACGAATGCGTGCTGGCGGCCAAGGTCCTGCATCATCGCAGCACGCGGGAGGACAACGCCGAGGCCCAGAAGCTGATCGCCCGCGCGCTGGCGCTCGATCCCGACTACGCGCACGCCCGCGCCTGGCGCGGCTGCATCCTCGGCCAGGCCTGGGGCTATGGCTGGTGCGAGGACAGAGAGGCGACCTTCGACGAGGTGGTGTTCGAGCTCGACAGGGCAATCGCGCTCGACGACAACGACGCCGACGTCCATCGCATCCTGGCGGCCGTCGCCATCACCCGCAGCGACATGACGCGCGCCCGCTTTCACCAGGATCGCGCCCTGGCCTTGAATCCCAACTACGACCTGGTCGTCGTCCAGATGGGCGAGCTGTTCACCTGGCTCGGCCGGTCCGAGGAGGGGGTCGAGTGGATCCGCAAGGCGATGAAGCTCAATCCGCACCATCCGGCGCGCTTCTGGAGCCATCTCGGCAAGGCCCACTTCGTCGGCCGCCAGTATGCCCAGGCGATCGAGGCCTTCATGCATCTGCCGGCGATGGACGCCCAGCAGCACGCCTTCGTCGCGGCCTGCTACGGCCGGCTGGGCGACCGCACCGCGGCCTCCGCGCACGTCGCCCGGTTGCGCGAGCTCGATCCCGCATTGGATCCGCCGACGCTGCTGGCGACGATGCACTACGCCAACGACGCCGACCTGCAGCATCTGCGCGAAGGATTGGCGAAGGCGGGGTTCTAGCAAGGCCCTGCCTCGGAGAAGGGCCGAGTACCTCGACGAGGCCGATGGCGCGGCGCAGGCGAGCGCAGGGCAGGGCGATGATCCTGATCATCGTCGCCCGACCCACCTTGATGAAGGTCAGGAACTCGGCGCGACCGAGATGAAGCAGCACCGATGCTTCCTGGGCGACCGCCGTCGCGCTCCGTCCGGTGCCGTCGCGCGCCGACCGGCGCCGTCGAGCAGGGCGATCCTGCCGAAGTATTCGCCTGCATCGTGCATGTCGCTGGAACGGGTGGGAAAAGGCGCGAACCTATCACTGCAGGTTGCAAGGCTTGTGTGATGCGGTTCACAATGGCGCGAAAAAGGGGGCGATCGGTCGGCGATGGCGCGATGGTCATGAAGGGTCCGGTGCGGCGACCATCTGCACGTGGCGCGACGACGACCGGCGAGGGAACCCGGTTGACGGCACAGGAGCTGGTCCGCCGACATCCTTTCTTCCCATCCTTGGCGCCGGCGGAAAGCGAGCTGCTCCTGCGCCACATGGTCGTGAAGCGCGCCGCAGCCGGCCAGATCCTGTTTCATCGAGAGCAGCCCGGCGACGGGCTCTACGCGATCCTGTCGGGACGCATTGCCTTCACGGTCGGATCGCCGGAGGGCAAGGAGCTCATCCTGAACGTGCTCGGTCCCGGCGAGTTCTTCGGCGAGATTGCCCTGCTCGACGGCAAGGGCCGTTCGGCGTCGGCCGTGGCGCGCGATCCCTCCGAGCTGGCCTTCATCGGCCGGGTGGAGTTTCTCGATTTCCTCGGTCGTCGGCCGGAGACGATGCTACGCATCATCGAGCTGCTCTGCGCCCGTCTGCGGCGCGCCACCGACTACATCGAGGACTCGACGTTCCTCGATCTGCCGGCGCGATTGTCGAAAAGCCTGCTGAGCCTGGTCGACGGCCGGGATCGCGCCGCCGGGGCGATCATTCGCATTTCCCAGGAGGAGCTCGCGGCCATGCTGGGCGTGTCGCGCGAGCGGGTGAACCGGCAACTGGCGGTGTGGTGCGATCTCGGTATCCTCGAGCAGAGGCGTGGGCGGGTCGTGGTGCGCGACGAGAGCGCGCTCGCCCGGATGGCCAATGGCATGTCGTGAACGGCGGGGCGACGCCGGCGACAGCCATGGTCCGCATCGAGGCAGCCGGCAGGGAAGATAGTTCGGCGTTGAGTGGCGTAGATCACAGTACGGGGAAGGGCTAACCGCTATCCTGAGCGCAAGGCGCACAGGCCGGGGAGATCAGGGGTTGTCCTTTCGCGGAGAGTAGCAGCGGTATCGGTCGGCTTCGCGCGGCCAGGGAGCGGCGCGGTACCGCATTTGGGTTCAATCCGAGCCGGATGCTGCATCGCCATGGCAAATCGACCTCGTCGACTCTCCGTCATCCTTCATGCCGATCTCGCCGGCTATGTGCGCCTGATGGAAGGCGGCGAGGACCGAACGGTCGACCGTCTCAAGACTGTTCGGGCGGAGGTCTGGCGGCCGGCGTGCGAGACGGGCGGAGGATCTGTCGTGAACATCGAGGGCGATTCCGTCCTGGCCGAGTTCGGATCGGCGCTCGCGGCCGTCGCGACGGCGATCGACATCCAGGAGCGCATGGCGTCGTTCAACGGCATGCTCGAGCCGGACGAGCGCCTGATGTTCCGCATCGGCCTGCATCTGGGCGAGGTCATCGTCGACGAGGAGACAAACGGCATCTTCGGCGACGGCGTCAATCTCGCGGCGCGCATCCAGGCCATGGCCGAGCCGGGCGGCATCGCGGTGTCGCGGGCGCTGCGCGACATCGCGGAAGTGCGCACCGAGTACGACTTCGTCGACGGCGGCGAGCATTGGGCGAAGAACGTCAGCCGTCCGCTGCAGATCTACCATGTCCGCGCCCGCGCGGGATCGATGCGCACCACCACCACCATCGTGCCGCAGACGATCCTGCGCTTCCACGGCACCGACCATGCCGGCAAGAGGTATGCGTTCGATGTCGACCTCGACAGGCTGATGACCCGGCGCGCCGGCCTGGTGATCGGCCGGGACGTCGAGCAGTGCGACATCGTCGTCGCCCATTCGACGGTGTCGCGACGCCATGCGCGTCTGCTCTTTGCCTCGGGGGCGCTGCAGATCGAGGACCTCGGTTCGATGAACGGCACCGCGGTGGATGGTGCGCCGGCCCGCCGCGGAGTGCCGCGCTCCATCCAGACCGGTGCGCGGCTCACCCTTGGCGAGGTCGATCTGTCGATCGGCGGAGAGTGAGTTGAGACGAGTGACGCCGAGGAATCGACGCCCGTCGAGGCACCGGTGCGGAACCGTGCGGGCCTGAATGTCGGGCGCCTCCGAAAGGCCCGGCATGGCGCAGGGCGAGCTGCGCGGCGTGCTGCCGGCTGGCACGGAGCTGCGTGGCTACGAGATGATGGCCATCCTCGGCCAGGGCGCGTTCGGCATCACCTATCGGGCGCGCGACCTCACGCTGCACCGCGATGTGGCCATCAAGGAGTACCTGCCGACGACGCTTGCCCTGCGCGAAGGGCATACGACCGTGGTGCCGCGTTCGCCCGAGCATGCCGAGCAGTTCGCCTGGGGTCGCGAGCGCTTCCTCGAGGAGGCGCGCACCCTGGCGCGGCTCGATCGCTCGACGGCGATCGTGCGGGTCTACGATTTCCTCGAGGCCAACGGCACCGCCTACATGATCATGGCGCTGGTCGAGGGCGAGTCGCTGAGCAAACGCCTGCAGCGCGATCAGAGCCTGGGGCCGGAGGCGATCGAGCAGCTGTTGTTCCCGCTGCTCGACGGGCTCGAGGAGGTCCACGCGGCGGGCTTCCTGCACCGCGACATCAAGCCGGCCAATATCATGGTCGACGCGAAAGGTGACCCGACCCTGATCGATTTCGGCGCCTCGCGCGCGGCGATGGCGCAACGCACCACGACCATGACGGCGATCTTCACGCCGGGCTACGCCGCGGCGGAGCAGTTCACCTCGGTCCGGCTCGGGCCGTGGAGCGACATCCATGGCCTCGCCGCCACGCTGTATCACGCCATCACCGGCCACGCGCCGCCGAGCGCCATCGATCGCATCATGAAGGACACCTGTGTGCCGCTCGCCCAGCTGCAGCCGGCGGGGTTCGCGCCGGCCCTGCTGGCCGGCATCGATGCCGGGCTGGCGGTGCGGGCCGAGGATCGGCCGCAGAGCATCGCCGACTGGCGTTCCCTGTTGCGTGGCGAAGATCCGGGAGCATCGAGCGGCGAGGCGACCCGCGTCGTACGCCGGCGCCGGCGGCTGGCGCACGCGGCCAGGCGTGCCCTGGGCGGTCGCATCGGCCGTCGATCCTGGGCGACCATCGCCGCGGCAACGCTGCTGCTGGTCGCCGGGGGAGGATACTTGGCGTTCCAGAGCGATGCGCCGACGATGGCCGTCGCGACGGCGCCCGGCCTGACGGCGAAGCAGCTCGAGGAGGCGCTGGTGGAGCGGCGCCGGGCGGACGCCCTGCTGGCGGAGATCCGGGAGCTCGAACAGGAGGCGCGGCAGAAGGTCGAAGCCGAGGCCGAAGCGAATCGACGGGCGGACGCCGAGCTCGAGCGGGCGCGCACGGCGCGACAGAAGGC
>NZ_JBFWZI010000263.1:0-8255 GCF_050185545.1 Reyranella sp.
ACCGTGGTGGCTGGTGCTGTTCCCGGGGCTTGCGATCACCCTCACCGTGCTCGCCTTCAACCTGCTGGGCGACGGCATCCGCGACCTGCTCGACCCCAGGCTGCGCGGCTCGGTGTAATCATTCGCCGTCCCAGCTCTGCTGGGGAGATGTTCGCGTAATCGCGGACGGAGGGGTCAGACTCTCTTGGACCGCGGGCGTCTCGCCCGCTCATGAGAAGAGCGGGCGGGACGCCCGCGGTCCGCATGATTCATGACCCCTCCGCCCGTATGATGGGGCACCTCCCCAGCGGAGCTGGGGAGGAGTCTATGACGCCAGCGGGAACCTCACGCCGGCGTCGTGCAGGTGGCACGACGCGAAGTGGCCGGGCCTGACCTCGCGCAGCGTCGGCACCTCGGTGCGGCAGCGCGGCATGGCGTAGGGGCAGCGGGCGTGGAAGTGGCAGCCCGAGGGCGGGTTGATCGGGCTCGGCACGTCGCCCGTCAGGATCACGCGCTTGCGGCCGCGGGCGCTCGCCTTGGGAATCGGCACCGCCGACAGCAGCGCCTCCGTGTAGGGATGCAGCGGCATCTCGAACAGGCTGGTCTTGTCGGTCATCTCGACGATGCGGCCGAGATACATCACCGCGACGCGATGGCTGATGTGCTCGACCACGGCGAGGTCGTGGGCGACGAACAGGTAGGAGAGCTTGAGCTCGTCCTGCAGGTCCATCAGCAGGTTGATGATCTGCGCCTGGATCGACACGTCGAGCGCCGACACCGGCTCGTCGCCGACGATCAGGTCGGGATTGAGGGCGAGCGCGCGGGCGATGCCGATGCGCTGGCGCTGGCCGCCCGAGAATTCGTGCGGATAGGACTTCATCGCCTCGGGCCTGAGCCCGACCCGGGCGAACAGGGAGGCGATGCGCTCGCCGCGCTCCTGCGGCGTGCCGATCTGGTGGATGGTGAGCGCCTCGCCGACGATCTCGCCGGCCGACATGCGTGGATTCAGCGAGGCGTAGGGATCCTGGTAGATCATCTGCATGCGCCGGCGATAGGGCAGGAGATCCCCGCCGGCGAGATGCGTGATGTCCGCCCCGTCGACTCGGATCGAGCCGCCGGTCGGCTCGAGCAGCCTGAGCAGGGTGCGGCCGACCGTTGACTTGCCGCAGCCGCTCTCGCCTACCAGGCCCAGCGTCTCGCCGCGCTTGATGGTGAAGGACACGCCGTCGACCGCGTAGACGTGGCCGGAAACCCGCGAGAAGAATCCTCTGTGTATCGGAAAATGCTTCTTGAGGTCGCTGACCTCGAGCAGGTTTCCCGAGCCGTTCTTCGGACCGGGTGAACCGGCTTTCAACTGGACCGAACCGTTCATGCCGCACCTGCCATCACGCGGTCGGCGTGCCAGCAGGCGATCCAGTGACCGCGGCCGCGCTGCTCCAGCTCGGGCACGGCCTTCAGGCATTGATCGGAGGCGAAGGCGCAGCGCGGCGCGAAACTGCAGCCGGGTGGGAGGTTGAACAGCGACGGCACCATGCCCTTGATCTCGGTCAGGCGGGCCCGCCTGGTGTCGTTGTGCGCCGCCGTGTCGAGATGCGGGATCGAGCCCAGCAGGCCCTTGGTATAGGGATGCCCCGGACGATCGAACAGGACGGCGGCGGGCGCCTCCTCGACCTTGCGGCCGGCATACATCACCACCACCCGGTCGGCGTTCTCCGCCACCACCCCCATGTCGTGGGTGATCAGGATGATCGCCGTGCCGTAGGTCTCCTGCAGCTCGCGCATCAGGTCGAGGATCTGGGCCTGGATGGTGACGTCGAGCGCCGTCGTCGGTTCGTCGGCAATCAGCACCTTGGGATTGCACGACAGCGCCATGGCGATCATGACGCGCTGGCGCATGCCGCCGGACAGCTGGTGTGGATAGGCGTGCGCCCGCTTCTCGGGCTCGGGGATCTGGACTCTGCGCAGCATCTCGATCGCCTTGTCCAGGGCATCGCGCTTCGACAGGCCCTGGTGCAGGGCGATCGCCTCGGCGATCTGCTTGCCGACCGTATAGAGCGGGTTGAGCGAGGTCATCGGCTCCTGGAAGATCATCGAGATGGCATTGCCGCGGATGGCCTCCATCTCGGCGTCGCCGAGTTCCAGCAGGTTCCTGCCCTCGAAGCGGATGGTGCCGCCGACGATGCGCCCCGGCGGGTTGGCGACCAGGCGCAGGATCGACAGCGCCGTCACGCTCTTGCCGCAACCCGACTCGCCCACCACGCCCAGGGTCTCGCCGCTCTTCACCGCGTAGGAAACCCCGTCGACCGCCCGCACCGTCCCGATGGCGGTGAAGAAATGCGTCTGGAGGTCCTCGATCTGCAGCACCGGCCGAGCCGGCACGACGGCCGGTTCTCCGACGACGCGAGGTCTCGGCTGGGAAGAATTCAAGGCAAGACTCCCTTGGAATTGTCGTGTTAGTTTTGGTCCATCGGGGAGAAGGACAAAAACTATCAGAGCACAGAGTGCTCGGTCTGGAAAAGACCTATTGGGAGGAAACGCAATGCGAGATCGTTCACGCGTAAATCGTCGCGGGTTCGTCAAGGGAGCCGCCGCATTCGGCGTCGGCGCGATGGCCTATCCGTGGCTCCCGGCGCGCGCCCAGGGCGTGCCCCTGGAATTCGACGGGTCGAAGTTCCAGCTCGCCGCACCCGAGCCCAATCCGAAATCGGGCGGCGTTCTGAAATACGGCATCACCATGCGGCCGCCACATTTCGACTTCCACCAGTCGGGCACGATCAACAGCCTGGGCAGCCAGGGCTGCATGTTCGACAACCTGGTGCGGCGCGACCCGCGCGACAGCGGCAAGACGATCATCCCCGACCTTGCGCACAGCTGGGAGATCGCCAAGGACGGCAAGACCTACACCTTCCATCTGCGCAAGGGCGTGCAGTTCCATGACGGCGCCGAGCTCACCTCGGAGGACGTCAAGGCCACCTTCGACCGCATCGCCAAGCCGCCGCAGGGCATCTCGATCCCGCGCAGCACGCTGTTTGCGGCCGTGAGCGAGATCGCCACGCCGGACAAGTACGTCGTGCAATTCAAGCTGTCGGCTCCGCGGCCGGCCGACTTCATCATGGGCGCGATCGCCAGCGGCTGGAACGGCATCGTGCGCAAGAAGACGCTGGAGGACAACGGCTACAACCTGCGGCGGGTCGTCGACATTCCCGGCACCGGCCCGTTCAAGAGCAAGCGCCGCGTCGAGAACGAGGTCTGGGTGATGGAAAAGCACCCGAACTACTGGAACAAGGCGGGTGGCTTGCCCTATCTCGACGGCGTCGAGTTCTATCACGCCCTGCCGTTCTCGCCCGAGCTCGGCTCCAGCCTGCTGTCGGGTCGCGTCGACTATGCCCGTCTTCTCGATCCCGGTTCGCTGCGCCGGGTCAAGGCAACCCAGGGCATGTCGGGCACCGATTTCTACCAGAGCGTCATCCAGGCGACCTGGATGAACAACAAGAAGAAACCGATGGACGACCCCAGGGTGCGTCGCGCCTTCCATCTCGTGCTCGACAAGCCGGTGCTGGTCGACGTGGTGAAGGACATCGCGCCGATGATGGTCGGCGGCTTCATCTATCCGTTCTCCGACTTCGCGACGCCGCTGCCCGAGCTCTCCAAGCGGCTGGGCTACCAGGCCGACCCGACCGCCTCGGTCAAGGAGGCGAAGGCGCTGATGAAGGCGGCCGGCTACGAGAAGGGCATCACCGGGCTCGACTACCTGGTGCGCGAAGTGGCGAGCTTCAAGCTGTGGTCTCAGGCCATCCAGGCGATGCTGCAGCAGACCCTCAACGTGCAGACAAACATCCGCACCGCCGTGGAATCGGTGTGGTTCGACGACGTGAACACCGGCAAGTTCGACCTCGCCGTCGGCGCCATCGTCTCGACCCTGCTCGACCCGTCCGACTACTTCAACGCCTGGTACAGCCCGAAGGGTCCGCAGAACTACTCACAGTGGAACAACGCCAAGTTCAACGAGCTGGTGCCGCAGATCGACACCGAGGTCGATCCCAAGAAGCGGCTGGCGCTGATCCGCCAGGCCGAGAACATCATGGAGGAGGATCCTCCGCTGCTGCCGATGTCGTGGGAGAAGATCAACGACGGCTGGTACAACTACGTCAAGGGTCATCGGCCGAAGGATTATTTCGGCATCTACGACGTCGTCCGGCTGGATACGTTCTGGCTCGACAAGTAGGCTTTGGCATCAGGCAACGGTACGGGCCGGCGCAATCGCCGGCCCGTTCTTGTTGGCGCCGGGGCGGGATGCGTTGACTCTGCACCGCACGGTCGGTCAAGCTTTGCGCAATGAACCTCCGTTCAAGCGAGGAACAGATGCGCCGGACGAGGCTTGGGCGAGCCCGGCTCCCTTTGGTCGCCAGCAGAGCCGCGGCCGCCTGGGGCAAGATACAGCGTTCGGAAGCCTCCCCCGTCATCGGGCAGGGCTTTCGCACATGACAAGAAAACACCGTCATCCCGAGCGAAGCCGCCCGGAGGGCGGTGTAGTCGAGGGACCTTTCTTGCTGGTGCTGCCAGAAGAAAGGTCCCTCCACTACGTCTCGCGGCGCTCGGCTCCGGTCGGGGTGACGGTGTTCTTGTCTCATATGCGAATGCCCTGTGTCGTCGGGGGAGGTACCCCCGGCAGGGGGCGGAGGGGGAAGGCCTCAGTCGAGCTCTTTGAGGTTCCGACGTCGGAATTACAGAAGGCTGGACTGCGGCCTTCCCCCTCGGGGCCTACGGGCCACCTCCCCCGATGACGGGGGAGGAAAGATCGACGCGAGGTAGCTTGACGCGCATCCTCGATCCGCTTCTGACCGTCGAGGAGCTGACCGTCCAGCACGGGGCCCTGACCGTCCTCGGCGAGATGTCGTGGCAGGTCGATGCGGGCGAAATTCTCGGCATCATCGGGCCGAACGGCGCCGGCAAGTCCACGTGCCTGGCGGCAGTCGCCCATGCCGTCGAACGCACCGGCGAGATATGGCTGGGGGACGACCGGATCACCGACCTAACGACCTGGGAGCTGGCGCGCATCGGCGTGCGCCGCACCTTTCAGCACAACGGCTTCTTCGGTGACCTGACGCTGCTCGAGAACGCCATGGCGGCGATGCTGCTCGACCATTCGACCTCGCTCGCGCAGTCCCTTCTGACGCCGTGGCGCGAATGGGCGACGCGGCGGCGGGCCGGGAAGGCGGCGCGCGAGCTCCTGTCGTCGTTCGGCATCGCCGGCGCGGACCATCACAAGCGGCCGGACGAGGTCGCGTACGGCCTGCAGCGCCTGCTTCCGGTGGTGCTGGCCTACGGCTCGGGCGCCCGGGTGCTGCTGCTCGACGAGCCGGCTGCCGGTCTCGGCAGCGCCGATGCAGAGCGTCTGGCCGATCTCCTGGCCGAGTTGCGCCGCCGCCGCGTCGCCGTGGTGGTGGCCGAGCATCACATGGATTTCGTCATGACCGTCGCCGATCGCATCCTGGTGATCGACCAGGGCCGCAAGCTCGCGGAGGGCAAGGCGGCCGACATCGGGCGCGACGACATGGTGCGCGAAGCCTATCTCGGGCGCGCGGCATGACCCCCGCCCTGCAAGCCACCGGTATCTCGGTACGCTACGGCGGCCACGTCGCGGTCGACCGTGTCGACATCACGGTGCCGGACCGTGGCATGGTCGGCGTCGTGGGCGCCAACGGCGCCGGCAAGAGTTCCCTGGTCAATGCCCTGGCCGGCTGGTCGCCCGGAGACCGTCCGACGGTGCGCGGAAGCGTGCAACTGGGCGGCAAGCGGATGGACGGGCTGGCGCCGCATCGCCGGGCCAGGCGCGGACTGGTGCTGGTGCCGCAAGGCAAGGCTATTTTCGCCGACCTGACCGTCGCCGAGAACCTGGCGCTGATGCGACCGCCGCTGAGAAAGGCCGGCCGCCACGCCTTCTCGATGGACGAGATTTTCGCGCTGTTCCCCCGCCTCGCCGATCGACGCAACCACAAGGGCGGCATGTTGACGGGCAGCGAGCGGCAGATGGTGGCAGTGGGCCGGGCGCTGCGCGCCGCACCCCGCGTCCTGCTGCTCGACGAGCCATCGGCCGGCCAGACACCGCACCTGCTTCATGAGCTGCTCGCGACGCTGCGTCGCCTCATCGACGCCGGACTGTCGGTGCTGCTGGTCGAGCAGAGCGTGCGATCCGCCCTCGAGCTGGTCGACGCGCTCTACCTGCTGGAGCGCGGCAAGGTGGCCGCGCACGGCCCGGCCGGGACGATGAGGGACGACCCGCGCCTCGTCGAAGCCAGTCTGGGGCGCGTGCCGTCATGAACCTCGCGCAGCAGATCGTCGACGGACTGGTGCTGGGCTCCGGCTACGCCCTGATCGCCATCGGCTGGTCGGTGCTGCTGGCGACGGCGCGCCAAGCGAACCTCGCGCACGGCCAGCTTTACATGCTGGGCGCCTTTCTCGCCTGGGCCGCGATGGAGAGGTATGGCATCGACTACGCCGTCGCCGTTCCACTCGCCGTGCTCGCGCTCGGCCTGATCGGTGTCCTGCTGCAGGGCGCGATGCTGCCCCTGGTCACGCGGCAGAACCTGACCGACCTTATGATCGTCACCCTGGCCATCGGCTACGTCCTGCGCGGCGGCGCCGCGCGCGTCTTCGGCGACGAGCCCCGGCGCCTGGCGAGCCCGTTGCAGGCGGAGAGCCTGCGCTTCGGCGAGGTCGCGTTCACTCTGCAGGACGCAGTGATCCTGGCGGCCACCCTGCTGCTGTTCGGGCTGGTGTGGCTGGTGCTGAACCGGACGCGGCTCGGCTCCCGGCTGCGCTCGGTCGCCGAGGATCCCGGTCTGGCCCGGCTGTGCGGCATCAGTGTCGCGCGGGTCTATGTCGGCGTCTTCGTCTTCGAATGCGCGGCGGTGGCGCTCGCCGCCGGGCTCGTGGCGCCACGCGGCCCGATCCTGGCCGGCCTGGGCGTCGACGAGGTGGTCCTGACCTTCGTCGTCGTCGTCCTGGGCGGGATCGGCAGCGTCGGCGGCTGCCTGCTTGCCGGGTTGGGGCTCGGCCTCTTCACCCAGCTGTTCGGGGCACTGGTGTCGCCTGCCTACACGATGGCGGCGGCCCTCCTGTTGCTGCTGTTCGTTCTGGCAGTGCGGCCGCGCGGCCTGGCGGCGCGATGATGGCGCGTCTTGCCGCCACACTTGCCAGCCCCCTCGCCCTTGTCCTGGCGGCGCTCACCTATTTCGTGCCGATGGCCGCGGGCAACACGCCGGCCCTCTATGCCGCCTGCACCACCGTCGCCATCCTTGCGGTGATGGCCTACGGCGCCGACCTGATCCTGTCCGATCTCGGCGAGCTCAGCCTCGGCCACACCCTCTTCTGGGCGGCCGGCGGCTACGCCGCGGCCATGCTGTCAGCCGCCCCGGGCTGGAACGGCTGGATGACGGCCGGCGCCGCGATCGCGGTCGCGCTCGTGCTGGCCGCCGTGCTCGGTGTGGTGACCCGGGGCACGAGGCCGCTCGTGTTCTCGCTGGCGACCTACGCCGCCGGCGTCGTCGCCATGGAGGTCGCCGTCAAGGGAACGCTCCTCGGCGGCCCCGACGGGATCGGCGGCGTGCCGCCGCTGCAGCTTCCGTTGTTCGGCCATGGCATCACGGCATCGACCAATGCCGATCTCTGGCCGGTGGCGTGGGGCCTGCTGATGCTGACCCTGCTGTTCGTCGAGCGCTTCCGCCGTTCGCGCCTCGGCACCAGCGCGCTGATGGTGCAGATGAATCCCGAGCTCGCGCGGTCGCTCGGCGTCGACGCCCGCCCGGTGCGCTTCCTGGTGCTCGTTGTGTCGGCGCCGATCTCGGCCCTCGCCGGCTGGCTCTACGCCTATCAGCACGCCCGTGTCGGCCCCGACATGCTGGACGGCTACTTCCTGGTGCTGATGCTGGCGGCCATCGTCATCGTCGGCCGCCGCTTTCTGCTCGGTCCGCTGATCGGCACCGCGCTGATCGTCGGCCAGCAGACCTTCTTCCCGATCGGCGGCGACGTCGACAAGATAGCGCTGGCCGGCGTGCTGGGCGCCGTCCTGCTGCTGTGGCCAAAGGGTCTGATGGGAGCCTGGGAGCTGCTCCGGGGACGGGCTTCATGATTCCTCCCCGGCTTCGCCGGGGAGGACTTCCTACCCGTGGTCAAGTGGACATTGCCTCGTTTTGGGGGACGATGTGAAGGTGAGTGAGGGTGCATTGTCGCCCGTCGCGCGGAAGTGTGCCGGCGTGCTCGCGACCGTCAAGGAC
>NZ_JBFWZI010000264.1:0-8128 GCF_050185545.1 Reyranella sp.
ACGTGCTTGTCGCGGATCTTGCCCGACGCGTGCTCGATCTCCATACCCATCATGGTCGTCGCCTTGAGCTCCTGGGCGTTGGGCTGGCGGATCAGCTTCGAGCGGCCCGGATAGATGCGGTCGATGAAGCGGTCCATCAGCTGCAGCTTGTGCCCGGTGTCGTCAACGACGTGCGCCGTGCCGAAGGCCATGACGGCGCGATAGTTGACCGAATGGTGGAAGCCCGAGCGCGCCATCACCAGCGCATCGAGATGGGTGACGGTGAGGCACACCGGCACGCCCTCGCGCTGGGTGCGGATCATCCGGCTGGCCGACGAGCCGTGCCAGTAGAGGTGGTCGCCCTCGCGCCAGAAGCTGGTCGGCGTGCAGTAAGGCCGGCCGTCGATCACGTAGGCAATGTGGCAGACCAGCGCCGCGTCGAGGATCTCGTAGACCGTCTTGCGATCGTAGCGGCCGCGCTCGTGGACGCGCTTGACCCGGTTGACCGGCGTCACGCCGAAGGCTTCGGGCGTGTTCTCGGTATGGTGGCCGCGAGCGTTGGTGGTTGGGCCGGCGGCGGCGGTGGGGGCGCCGGTGGTGATGGGGGTAGTGGTGCTCACGACAGGAAACTCCGGGGGCGATTTGCGGCCGGACCATCGCCGCATTACGGTCCAGACGAAAGAGCCAGTTCGGCAAATCGAGTCTGGACCAGTCATGCCACGCCCCACCCGCAAGGCCGCCCCGCTCGGCCTCGTCCTCGATCCCGCCGCCACCCTGCCGCTGCACCGGCAGATCGGCCAGCAGGTGCGCCGCGCCATCCTCGAGCGCCGGCTGGCGGCCGGCCAGCGCCTGCCCTCCTCGCGCCTGATGGCGAGCGAGCTCGACGTCGCGCGCGGCACCGTGCTGCTCGCCATGGACCAGCTGATCGCCGAGGGCTACGTCGTGGCGCAGGCCGCCTCCGGTCTCTCGGTGGCGAACGACCTGCCCGACGAGATGCTGACCGCGCCGCCGGGCAGGGGCGCGCCGCCGCCGGCCGGCCGGACAGCGCCCGCTCCCGCCCTGTCGCGTCGTGCGCGCGCCGCGTTGCGGGACGCGCCGCCCGACCTCGGCTTCGACGACGCCCCGCTCGCTTTCCCGACCGGCCAGCCCGACCGCACGGCCTTTCCCTTCGCGCTGTGGGCCAGGCTGCTGGAGCGCGAATGGCGGCAGCCATTGTGGGCCGTCGCCGGCGCGCTGCATCCATTCGGCCATGCCGGCCTGCGCGCCGCGATCGCGGCCTATCTCGGCACGGCACGCGGCTTCACCTGCGACGCCGAGGCGATCGTCGTGACCACCGGCGTGCGGCAGAGCCTGTCGCTGCTCGCCGAGCTGGTGCTCGATCGCGGCGAGGCGGCATGGATCGAGGAGCCGGGATTTGTCGGCACGCGCGAGGCGCTGGCGTTCGCCGACGTGCGTGCCGTGCCGGTGCCGGTCGACTCGCAGGGCTTCGCGCTCCACAGGGCGCTGGCGGCCGAACCCGCGGCGCGGCTCGCCGTCGTGGCGCCGTCACATCAATTCCCGCTCGGCAGCGTGCTCGGCCTGCAGCGGCGGCTCGAGTTGCTGAGCTGGGCGGAACGCCACGACGGATGGATCGCCGAGGACGATTTCGACGGCGAGTACCGCTATGCCGGCCGGCCGCTCGCACCGCTGCGCGCGCTCGACCGTTCGGGCCGGGTCGCATATCTCGGCAGCTTCTCCAAGCTGCTCTTTCCCGCCCTGCGGCTGAGCTACGTCGTGTTGCCGGCCGCCCTCGCACCGGCAGCGCAGGTGCTGATGGCCGCGGTGCCGGCGCGGCCCTCCCTGCTGGGCCAGGGCGCCCTCGCCCGATTCATCGCCGACGGCCATTTCACCAGCCACCTGCGCCGCACCCGGCTCCTCTACGCCAGCCGCCAGGACGCGCTGCTCGCCGGACTTGAGCGCCATCTCGCAGGCTGGCTCGAGAGCGCGCGCGACCCCGGCGGCATGCACCTGGTCGCGCGGCCGGTCGCGGCAATCGCGCCCCGCTTCGACGACCGCGTCGTTGCCGCGGCGGCCGCGCGGGCGGGCATCGCGGTGTCGCCGCTCTCGGCCTGCCATGCCGGCCGACGCCGCCGCCACGGCCTCATCCTGGGCTATGCCGCCACGCCCGAAGGTGGCATCGACAGCGCTTGCGCGGCCCTCGCTGACGTGCTGCGCGATACCGTCCCGGTGCGCCGGCGGAATGGTTGAATGCCACTCTGTTCACTGCACCGCTCTTGAGCGTTGGCTACATTGTGACGATGACCTTGCCCAAATGTGCATTGGAGCGCAGATGCGCGTAGGCATCCGCAATTCTGTCGATGGAAACAACGCGATCCACCGGAAGCTTTATCCGCCTTGCCATCACATCGGGCCAGAGATCGTCCACCATCAGCCGGATAATCGTCTGGATCTCATCGACCGAACGCGTGCGGAAGGTGACGCCGACGAAAGTGATACGCTTCAGGCTGTGCAGGTCGAGATCGATCTCTCCCTTCGTCCCTCCCATGCGACCGACATCGATGATACGGCCCTTCACCGCCGCCGCCTGCATGTTCTGATTGATCACAGGTCCGCCGATCATGTCGATTACGAGATCGGCGCCTTTGCCGTCGGTCGCATCGCGCACGCGTTGCACGACGTCGTCGGTCCTGGTGTTGACACCGACGTCGAGTCCCCATGCCTCGAGTGTCGCGAGCTTTCTGTCCGACGTCGATGTGCCGATCACGGTCCTCGCTCCCTTGACCTTGGCGATCTGGAAGGCGGCGATGCCGACGCCCGACGTGACGCCCTGCACCAGCACGGCCTCGCCGGCCCGCAGCCGGCCATTGGTGACGACGGCGTCGTGCATGGTCATGAAGGCGACCGGCGCCGCGGCCGCCTCTTCCCAGGAGAAGCTTCCTGGAACGGGAATGAGCAGCCGATGGTCGATGCGCACGTACTCCGCGAACGCACCCTGACCCATCGCCATCACACCATCGCCGGCCCTCACGTCCGTCACGCCCTCACCCAGCTCCACCACCTCGCCCGCGAACTCCAGACCGGCGATAGGCGCGTCCAGCACCGCACCGGCGCCTCTGAAATGGCCGACGCTCATCGCGAGGTCGGCGCGGTTGGCGCCGGCGGCGCGTACGCGCACCAGCACCTCGCCGGCACCAGGCTCGGGCCGTGCCACGTCTTGCACCTCGATGCGCTTGCCGCCCGCCCGATCGACGACTACCGCCGCGCGCATGCCGTGCTCCTCTTATGAAAATCGGGGCGGGTACCGCCCCGATTTTTTCTGCATCGTGGTGCATGCGCACATGCTGGGGGTCTCCTCAATAGATGACAGGGCAGCGCTGCCAATGCAGCACGCTGCGGCCGGATTTTCCCGCGACCAGCATCGGCGGCGACCGCAGCACCAGCACGTCGCCCCTGAACTCGTAGTGTCGCACGTTCACCTGGCCCTCCCAGTCGGGCAGCAGGGCGCTGAGGATGCGGTGGTTGACGATGCGCCTGGCCTCGTCGACGTCGTAGGTGCAGTAGTAGGCGACATAGCCGTTGAAGGCGGCGCGCACCTCGGCGTCGCTGCCGAAGTCCTTCTGCGCCGCCGACTGTCGCGGCTGGGCGAACTTCGGTCGCCCGCGTTGCATCATCTGGCCGGAGAAGAAGCCCTCACGCGTATAGACGATCAGGCCCTCGGCGTCGCGACCCAGCGGATGCTCGGCAGTCCCGTCGTCGAATACGAGCTCGAACGACTGCAGCCGGTAGCTGCCGATGAAGTCGCGGGCGCTCATTGCGGCTTGCCGATACCGTAACGTGCGCCCCAGGCCAGCGAGTCGAGCGTGTGAGAAGAGGGTGTGTACTCGCAGCCGATCCAGCCCGGCCAGCCCCTGCTGTCCACCAGGTCGAAATAGTGCTGCAGGTTCAGCTCGCCCACGCCGGGCTCGTTTCGCCCCGGCGGATTGCCGAGTTGCAGATGGCCGATCCACGGCCAGCAGCGCTCGAGGTTGCGACTGATGGCGCCTTCCTCCATCTGCACGTGATAGGTGTCGAAGCAGAGTTTCAGGTTGTCCTGGCCGACCTCCCTGATGAGGGCGAGACCCTCGTCCAGCGTATGGATGAAGAAGTCGGGGAAACGTGCGCTGCACACCGGCTCGATGACGAGCGTCAGCCCGGCCTTTTGGGCTTCCTCGCAAGCCAGTGCCAGGTTCTCGACCACACGCGCCCAGGTCTTCTCGCGCGCCTCGCCCTTCGGCGTGCCGCCGATCGCAGGGTGCAGCAGGCTGCACTCGATCTCCAGCGCATAGTCGATGCCGCGCTTTACCGCGTCCCGAAAGTCGCCCTCGCGGCCGGGCAGGGTCGTCAAACCGAGCTCGCCCGCCTCCCAGTCCTGCGGCGTCAGGATCTGCACCATGACGAGGCCGTTGTCCTTCAGCCAGCGGCGCACGTCGCCCGCCTTCCAGGGGTAGGGATCGCCATGCTCGACGCCCTTGAAACCGCAGCGCGCCGCCTGCACGAAGCGCCCGGGCATGTCGTACTCCTTGAACATCCAGCGGATGTTCGCCTCGAACCGCGGCATCCCTGCTCCTAGCTCGCCTTGATGTTGGCCTCGCGCACCACCTTGGCCCATTTGTCGTACTCGCCGCGCATGAAGGCGGCGGTCTCCGCGGGTGTCATCGGTGCGGGATGAAAGCTCTGCTTGAGGAAGCCGTCGCGCACCTCGGGCTGCGCCAGCGCATTGCGCACCGTCTCGTTCAGCCTGGTGATGACGGCGGGCGGCGTCCCCTTGGGTGCCATCAGCACGCCCCAGGCGCCGACCTCGTAGCCCGGAATGGTGTCGGCAATGGGCGGCACCTCCGGCAGCTCGGGCTGGCGCTCGCGGCTCGCCACGCCCAGCGGGCGCACCTTGCCGGCGCGCACGTTGGGCACGGCCACCGGCATGTTGTCGAGCAACAGCTGGATGCGGCCGGCGATCAGGTCGAGCTGCAGCGCCGCCGAGCTGTAGGGCACGTGCTGCATGCTGGTTCCGGTCAGGATCATGAACAGCTCCATGCCGAGATGCAGGTTCGAACCGATGCCGGTCGAGCCGAACGAGAGCTTGCCCGGATTGGCCTTGGCGTAGTCGATGAGCTCGCCCACGCTCTTCACCGGCAGCTCGGGATGGCACACTAGGACGTTGTGCACCTTGGCCACCAGCGTGATCGGATCGAAGTCGTCGAGCGGCTTGTATTTGAGGTCGGTCAGGATGTGCGGGCTGACGACATGGGTCGTGCTGGCGCCGAACAGCAGCGTGTAGCCGTCCGGCTTGGCGCGGGCGACGAACTCGCCGCCGATATGACCCGACGCGCCCGGCTTGTTGTCGATGACGAAGGTGGTGTCGAGCGACTTGCCCATGGCCCCGCACATCAGCCGCGCCAGCGCGTCGAGCGCATTGCCCGCCGGCCCGGGAACGACGACCCGCACGGTCTGGCTGGGATAGGCTTGCGCCTGCGCCTCGATCGGTGCGCCCACGATTGCGGCGGACGCGGCCATCTTCAACATCGTTCTGCGCTTCATCGTTCCCTCCCTCGGGCTCGCCTCACGTCGTGACCACGACCGTGCCCAGCCGGTCGCAGCTTTCGACGATCTCGTGTGCTTGCGCGATGCGTTCCAGCGGCACGCTGGCAGCGATGCGGTGCTGCGCGCGGCCGCTCCTCAGCCAGTCGACGACGCCGCGCTGCGCCGCCTGGCGCAGCTCCAGCGCCGACAGGCCGAGCTGTACGAAGCGCACCGTGACGCCCTTGAACATCAGGCCGAGCGCCGGCACATGCGGCTCGGGCACGGCGACCGAGGAGTACATCGACACCACGGCATTGTCGGCCAGCACCCTCATCGTCGTCGGAAGATTGGCGCCGAAATCGACCTCGACGATCCGGTCTGTGCCGCGGCCGCCCGTGAACTCGAGCACGGCGGCCGCGACATCATCGGTCCGGTAGTTCAAGACCAGGTCGGCGCCGGCCAGCGCCGCATCGCTGGCCTTGCGCTCGCCGCTCACGGTCGCGACCACACGCGCGCCGGCCCATTTGGCGATCTGGATGGCGTAGAAGCCGACGGCACCCGCGCCACCCGTCACGAGCACCGTGGCGCCCTCGATTGGCCCGTCGCGCAGCAGGCAGAGATGCGCGGTCTGCGCCGGGATTCCGAGGCTCGCCCCGACGACGAAGTCGCAATCGTCGGGCAGCTCGGCCAGCAGATGCGCGTCGAGCGCCACATACTGAGCGGCGCTCCCCATCGCCCGGCCGCGCGCGGCGTTGTGCATCCAGACGCGCCGGCCGACCAGGGTGCGCTCGACGCCGGGCCCGACGTCCTCGACGACGCCCGCGCCGTCATTGTGCGGCACGACGCGGGCAAACCCCATCTTGCGGCCGAAGCGGCCGGCGCGACCGTTGCAGTCGGCGGGGTTGACGCCCGAGACGTGCACGCGCACTAGCGCCTCGCCCGGCCCGGGAACGGGCGTCGCCAGCTCGCCGATCTGAAGCACCTCGCGCGCCGGCCCCTGCCGATCGTACCATGCTGCCCGCATTGTCGTTTCGCTCCCGGCCATCAGCAAACCACCGTCGCCGGTCTGCGGTCCAAGCGGGGTTTTGACTTGATCAATAAGCGCGTCTTATTGTTCTGCGATGGACCTGCGGCAGCTCCGTA
This sequence comes from Reyranella sp., assembly GCF_050185545.1. Lineage (GTDB taxonomy): Bacteria > Pseudomonadota > Alphaproteobacteria > Reyranellales > Reyranellaceae > Reyranella. The sequence continues at coordinate 6,679 of NZ_JBFWZI010000264.1, forward strand.
CTTTCCTTGCCGTGGCGCAGGAGCGGCATTTTGGCCGCGCCGCCGAACGCCTGAACATCGCCCAGCCCGCAGTCAGCCAGCAGATCCGCACGCTCGAGGCCGATCTCGGCACACGCCTGTTCGACCGCACCAGCCGCTCGGTCGAGCTGACGGCGTCGGGCCGCACGCTGCTGGCCGGTGTGCCCGACATTCTCGACCGCGTCGCCCAGCTCAGCGAGGCGACGCGCGCCGTGGCACGCGCGCTTCGCGGCGAGCTGCGGCTGAACTATGCCCGGACCTCGCCAGTCGGCATCGCCACCGACATTGTCGAGGAGTTCCGCCGCCGCTACCCCGAAGTCAATCTGATCATCGACACGGTGACCACGACGCGCAGCCTCGAGCAGTTGCGCGCGGGCACGCTGGATGCGGCGTTCCTGCGCCTGCCGCTGGCGCAAGCGCAAGACATTGCGGTGCTCGAGGTCGGCTCCGATCCACTGGTCGCCGCACTGCCGCGCAATCACCGCCTGGCGCGTCGCCGCGAGGTCGCGGCGGCGGACCTGCAGCGCCAGCGCATCGTGTTCTGGCCGCGCTCGCAGGGGCCGGGCTTCCACGATTGGGTCATCGAGCAGGTGTTCGCCGGCCGCTCCCCCGACATCGTGGACATCGAGCCCGACACCGAGCAGATGGTGCGCGCCGTGGCGCGCGGCGTGGGCTGTGCCGTGACGACCAAGTCCCGCGCTTCGCTGCTTGCGGTTCGCGGCGTGGCCTTCAAGCCCCTGGTGGCGGTGCCGGCCTCGCCGCTGGGCCTGGCTTGGAGAGAGGCGGGCCGCTCCGAACCACTGCGCAGGCTCGTGGCGATCGCCCGCAGGGTGGCACGCGACAAGTCGGGACGGCTGGGAGCAACTCCATGAAGCATGCAGTTCTTGGCGGCCTGACGGCGCTCGACGCTCGACATCATCGGGGCGGTGCTTCTCTCGGGCGCCGCCGACGCGCAGCGTCCTCCGAGCTGCGAGTCAGTCACCGGGCATGACGCGGTCCGGGTCGGGTTCGGTATCATCTGCCATGCCGCCGCTCGCCTTCCTGTCGAGGTCAAACAAGCATGAGCCGCGGCAGGTACAGGAAGAGAAGATCGGAATTTCCTTCATAATGCTGCTGGACAAAGACACTTGCAGACTGCGGGTCTGGTATGGACTTCGTTGAATTGGGATCCCCAGCAATGCGCACCATCTATCGCTGCTTCCAGGCAGATTCTGGATTCTAGTTATGTCGCGCGGTTTGTCAGAGATCGACCCGAACCGGTCATGTCGTGTCGAGTAAGTATTCGCGCTGCTTCCGTCCGTGTCAGGTTCGCCTTTTCCGCGAACCTTTGGATAGCGCTTTGGTTTCGGTGCATCGCACAGGCCCACATGACGATCAGTTCTCCAGGTGGCAACGAGAACCCGGCGACACCCTTCATCATCTGAGTGTCCTC
>NZ_JBFWZI010000265.1:0-5868 GCF_050185545.1 Reyranella sp.
CGCTGGCGGCCTGCGAAAGCTTGACGGTGAAGGTGATCTGCGTCACGCCGGAGTTGCCTTCACTCACGGAGGCGTCGTCGATCGACAGCGTCGGCAGCACCGGGGGCGGCGGCGTGGTCGTCGTGCCGTTGAGCGTGAGGTTGCTCGCCGCCGTGCCGCTCGAGGTCGACGCCTGAAAGCCGAACGTGACCTGGCTGTTGGCCGGTACGTTCGCATTGTACGAAAGGTTACGCAGGACGTAATGGTTGCCGACGTGGCTGACGATCTCGGCGCCCCAGATGTTGGTAATCAGGAAGCTCGCGTCGAACTCGACGGTCCAGCCCTGCAGGGCCTCGCCACCGCCGCCGACCGTCATGTCGCCGATGAATCCGGAGCCCCAATCATCTCCCACAACATAATTGATCGTAGCCATCCCCGCCTCTCTCGTGTCGGTGCCGCGCCGAGTGGCCCAGTCCCGATATGTCTTGCCGCGATATGTCATGGCCGGGGCAAGTTGACAGCCGGCCCGGGACTTTCACTCGTTGAATATGGCAGGATTGTCGATGAACGAAGCAAATTGCGGTGGCACGGTGAAATCGGCATGACCCTCAGGGTATGTTCACATATGCGCGAATCGGCATGTCTTCGCGATTGCGCTCGCAGCATATCCAGCCCTCGGAGTTTTCAACCTTGTCGGTGAACGCCATCGTCAGGACGGCTGGATCGATCGGCGAATACTGGAATGGGTTGCGCCTGTTCTGGCGCGCGCAGCTCATCGGCTGGGGCTTCTTCGCGATCCTCGACCTGGTCTACCAGCGACTGATCTACCATGAGTTCTGGGTCGCCGCGTCGCGCGCGCTGCCGACCGTCCTGTCGCTGGTCGTCGTCTCGTCGATCCTGCATTCGATCTATACGTCGCGCCGCTTCGATGGCGGACTCACCCGACGCACGGTGATTTGGATTCTCGGGTTGTCGATCGCCATGGCACTCCCGGTCGCGGTCTTTGCCTTCGCCGCCAGTGAATGGCTGGATTGGTCGGTGCCGGGGCGCGATCCGCTCGACGATTTCGCCTTCCCCCTGATTCACTACTCGATCGTGCTGTGCGGCTGGAGCCTGTGCTATTTCTGGCTGCGCGCCGAGACGGCCAAGCAGGCGGAGCATCGCCACGCCATGCGCTCCGAGGCGGAGGCGCTGCGCGCCCGGCTCGAGGAACTGCGCCTGCAGCTCGATCCGCACTTCCTGTTCAACGCGCTGAACGGCGTGGCCGAGGAGATCCCCGACCACCCCACGGCGGCGCTGGCCATGCTGCGCGATCTCACTGCCTATCTCCGGCATTCGCTCGATGGCATCCACCAGACCGTGGTGACGGTGGAGGCGGAGGTCGCTGGCCTGTCGGCTTATCTCGGGGTCCAGCGTGCGCGCTTCGGCGAGCGCCTGCGCACCTCTTTGCATGTCGATCCCGAGGCGGCGACGCGCCGGATCGCGAGCTTCCTGCTGCAGCCGCTGGTCGAGAACGCCGTGCAGCACGGCAACCGTGACCATGGGCTCGATGTCGGCATCGACATTCGCGCCGCCGGCGATCGGCTCTACATCACCATCGACAATACCGGAACGCTCGATGATCACGCCACACCGCGCCGAAATCACAGTGGGATCGGGCTGGAGAACGTGCGGCGACGCCTGGCTCTACATTACCCGAATCGCCACCAGTTCGTCCTGCAGCAGGCGGAGAACGGAGAGAGCCGGGTGGTCGCGACCATGATTTTGGAGGGTGAGCCGTGCTCCGCGCCCTGATCGTCGACGACGAGCGACTGGCGCGTCAGGCGATGCGGCGCTTGCTGGCCGCCCATCCCACGATCGAGATCGTCGGCGAGGCCGAGACACTCGACGAGGCCATCGCCGCCATCGAGAGGACCGAGCCGCAGCTCGTGTTCCTCGACATCGAGCTCGGCAACCGCGGCGACGGCTTCGACCTCCTGGCCAAGCTGGAGCGGCCGCCGCTCATCGTGTTCGTCACCGCCTATGCCGAGTACGCGGTCGACGCCTTTACCGTCAACGCCGTCGACTATCTGCTGAAGCCGGTCCTGCCCGAGCGTCTCGCCGAGAGCTTGGTGCGGGTCGAGCAGCACATGATCCGCATCGTCGCCGCGTCCGGACAGAAGGTCCAGGGCATGATCGCGCTCCGGACGCCGAAGCAGACCGTGCTCACCGCGCCTTCCGAGATCGCCGCCCTGCGTGCCGACGGCGATTTCACCCACGTCTTCGTCGCCGACCATCCGACGGTGATGATCCTGCGCACCCTGGGTCATTTCGAGAGCCTGCTGCCCTCGCCGCCGTTCCTGCGACTCGGCCGCTCGCTGATCATCAACCGCGACCGCCTGCGCAAGATCGAGGCGCCGTCGCGCGCCGGGGCGCGCATCGTCCTGCAGGGCATCAAAGCGCCATTCGAGCTCGGCCGCGCCGCCGCCGCCCGCCTGCGCGAGCTGGTTTCACCGGACGAGGTTTGAGCTTGTTCCCTCCCCAGCTTCGCCGGGGAGGTGTCGGCGTAAGACGCCGACACCTGAGTACGATGATTCAATACCCCGCCGTCCGATCCACCACCTCCTTCAGCGGCGCGCCGTCGAGGAAGCGGCGCAGGTTGTCGACGAACAGGCGGGCGACGAACTTGTCGCGCTGGGGATGTGGGCCGCCGATATGCGGCAGCACGATGATGCCGTCGGTCCTCCAGAATGGATGGTCGGACGGCAGCGGCTCCTGGCGGAACACGTCGAGAATTGCGCCGGCGATCCGCTTTGCGGTCACGGCGGAGATCAGGTCGTCATCCTTGATGAGATGGCCGCGGCCGAAATTGAGCAGCCAGGCCGTGGACTTCATGCGAGCAAGCCGCTTGGCGTCGATCAGGTTCTCGGTGTCGGTCGTGGCCGGCAGCAGCAGCAGGACGAAGTCCGATTGCGCCAGCACGTCGGTGGTGCGGTCGGGTGGCAGGACCTCGGCGACGTTCGGCATCGGCGCGGGCCGGCGCTTGGTACCGATCACGCGCATGCCGAGCGTCGAGGCGATGCGGGCCACCTCCTGGCCGATCGCACCGAGACCCAGGATGCCGAGCGTCTTGCCGGTGAGCGGCTGGGCGACCGTGTGGACCCACTGGCCGCGCCTCTGGTTCTCGACCGCGACGGCGTATGGCTTGGCGATATGGAAGATTGCCCCGATGATGTTCTCGGGCATCGATTCGGTGTGCGTGCCGCGCGCGCAGGTGAGCGCGAGTCCGGACGGCAGGTCGGGCAGGGCGAGCCAGCCCTCGACGCCGGCGCTCATCGCCTGGGCCCAGCGCAGCTTGGGCATGGTCGGCAGCAGGCCAGGCGGAACGGCGCCGGCCATCAGCGCTTCCGTCCGCGCGAGTTGCTGGGCCGACGGCTTCTCCTTGCGCGGCAGCGTGTCGACGGCGACGCGGTCGGCCAACCCGGCCGCGGCGATGGCGTCGAGATAGGGGGCGGTCTGGTCGGTCCACAATAGAATATGGGCGCGGTTGGTCACAGAAACGGCTCCTGGTGTGGGAAAGCGCGAGACTAGCCGGCCCGGCACCTTGGGCCAAGCAGGCATGGCCGCCGTCCGCCGGGTTGGCTAGGATGCACGCCGCGTGCGTAGAAGGAGGCGTTTCAGGAAGAAAACAGTATGCAGCCGCAGAGCCGCGACGACGCGGCCGCGCGGACGGGAGGAATCAAACATGAAGAGCCGAACCTCGTGGTATGCGTTGCTGAGCGTTGTCACGGCGTTGAGCGTAACGGCGAGCCCCGGTTGGGCCCAGAAATCGGGCGGCGTGCTGCGCATCCAGCACATGGACACGCCGCCCAGCGCGTCGATCCACGAAGAGGCGACCGTCTCGACGGCGGTGCCGTTCATGTCGCTCTACAACAATCTCGTCATGTTCGACCAGAACGTGCCGCGCAACAGCTTCGAGTCGATCGTACCCGACCTGGCGACGAGCTGGGCGTGGAGCGACGACGGCAGGAAGCTCACCTTCAAGCTGCGTGAAGGCGTCAAGTGGCACGATGGCAAGCCTTTCACGTCGAAGGACGTGGTCTGCACCATCGACCTTCTGCTCGGCAAGGGCGACCTGCGGCGCAACCCGCGCGGCGCCTGGTACGGCAATGTCGAGAAGGCGACAGCCCAGGGCGATTTCGAGGTCACGCTGCACGTCAAGCACAGGCAGCCCGCGCTGCTTGCCCTTCTGGCGTCCGGCTACTCGCCGATCTATCCCTGCCACGTCTCGGCTGCCGACATGCGGCGCCGTCCGATCGGCACCGGCCCCTTCAAGTTCGTCGAGCTGAAGATGAACGAGGGCGTCAAGCTTGCCAAGAACAAGGACTATTGGAAGAAGGGGCGGCCCTATCTCGACGCCATCGAGTTCACCATCATCCCCGACCGCTCGACGCGCATGCTGTCGTTCGCCAGCGGCAAGTACGACATGACCTTCCCGACCGACGTGACGGTACCGCTCCTGAAGAACCTCAAGAAGGACGCGCCGCATGCCCAGTGCACGATGCGCGCGACCGGCGTCAGCACCAATCTGATCGTCAATCGCGAGATGCCGCCGTTCGACGACCCGCGAATCCGCCGCGCCATGGCGCTGTCGCTCGACCGCAAGGCCTTCATCGACATCCTGTCGGAAGGCGAGGCCAAGATGGGCGGCGCCCTGCTGCCGCCGCCTGACGGTGTGTGGGGCCTGCCGTCTGATCAGCTGGAAGGTATCGTCGGCTACGGCGACGTCGCCAAGAGCCGCGACGAGGCGCGCGAGCTCATGAAGCAGGCGGGCTACGGCCCCGACAAGCGGCTGAAGATCAAGGTCAGCACGCGCAACATCGCCCCGTTCCGCGATCCCGCGACCATCCTGATCGACCATCTGAAGCAGATCTACATCGACGGCGAGCTCGAGGTGATCGACACCTCGGTCTACTACAACCGCGTTTTCAAGAAGGACTATGTGGTGGCGCTGAATCTCACCGGCACCGCCGTCGACGATCCGGACGTCGCCTTCTTCGAGGGCTATGCCTGTGGCTCGCTGCGCAACTACAACAACTACTGCAATGCCGAGATGACCAAGCTCTTCGAGGCGCAGTCGCAGGAGACCGACCAGAAGAAGCGTATGAAGATGGCTTGGGAGATCGACCGCAAGCTGCAGGAGGACATCGCCCGTCCGATCATTGCCCACAACCGCGCCGCCGGCTGCTGGCAGCCCTATGTCAAGGGCATCACCCTGCACGTCAACAGCATCTACAATGGCGCGCGCTTCGAGGACGTCTGGCTGGATCGGTAGGCAGCAATCGAGCGGACCGCGGGCGTCCCCCCGCTCATTTCCCTCTCCCCCGAATGGGGGAGAGGCCAGGTGAGGGGGCTTCTAAGGCTGCTCCGTCACCTGTGACCCCCTCACCGAGCCTCTCCCCCTAGCGGGGAAGAGGAGGAAGAGGGAGTACGCCTATACAGAGGCATCCACGATCGCCGCCTCGTCGGCGGCATCGAGAGCCATCGGCGTGCCGGCGCGGATGAGTTCGGCGAAGCCCTCGTTGGGCACCATGATGGTCAGGCAGTAGAGCCTCTCCGGCCCGGTATTCTCGACCACGTGCTCCATGCCGGGCGGCAGAACCAGGGTGTCGCCCTTGGCGATGTCGTAGCTCTTGCCGTCGCACCAGGCGCGACCGCGCCCTCCGAGGACGTAGAACATCTCATGGGCATATTGATGGGTGTTGGGCGGCGTCTTGCCGCCGACATCAAAGATCTCGATCACCGAGATGAAGGGCAGGCGGTCGGCCACCGGGTCGACCATCATGACGAACTTGTTGGTGTCCTGGGGCGAGATGCGCGACACGCGACAATCGAGGGTACGGCGAAGCA
>NZ_JBFWZI010000265.1:5968-8100 GCF_050185545.1 Reyranella sp.
GGTTCGCCGCGCTCGGATGACGGAGGGGGCCGGGCCGTCGAGAGGTCGGGCACTTCCTGGCTCCCGCGCCTCGATGGCCTGTCCCCCTGTCCGCGCCACGGTCAGGTCATTGGATCAACCTCCAAAGATCGGAGGCCATGTCGCTGGCTAGCCGCGAGCCGGCGGCATCGGAGGCGGAGGCGGCGGCGGTGGCGCCGTGGCAACCGGTTGCTGCGGCGGTGGGGGCTGCTGCGATGAGCATCCCGCGATCAGCGCCACCGGAATCACGACGGCAAGCAACGCGGCATTGCGAAACCGCCCGAGGCGAGCCATTTTTTCGGCAACGTCGTACATCCGTTCCTCCAGAGTTGAGGGAGTCGAGCACGCTACAACACTCGGAAACGCTCGCAGGTGACCGACAAAAATTAACGTCCAAAGGGCGTTCTGGTTCCCGCTCAAAGGAACAAAAATATCGGCATTGGCGGTCACCCGGAAAATCAAAGGAAGACCTTGCTTTTGCAACCGCTTGAAGCAAGTTCGTAATGGAGGGCACTGTCGGTGAGGCGATGTTGTTCCCATTCTGCAGCGACATGACGCGAGGTCTTGTACGCCTCGGCGTTACCGCAGTCGGCGCAACTGCGTTCGCCGTTGCCTGTGCGCCCACCGAGCCCACGGTCCGCGCGGAGGATCCGGAGCCGGCAGTAGCCTTGGTGGCGGCGCCATCCACCGCGATGGCAGCGTATGCCGACACCGGACTCGGCGAACTGATTGAGAGCGCGCCCAAGTCGATCGTCGCGGGCAAACGGCTGAACGTAGAGTTGCTGCGACGCTTCTACGGGCGCCATGGCTTTGCGCCAGTCTGGACGACCCGAGAGGCGCAGGCGAGTTCACTGATGGACGCCGTGTTGCGCGCGCGCGATCATGGTCTCGCTCCCGAGCTGTTCCACGCAGATGTGCTGCGGTCGCCGGCAAATTTGCCGATGCTTGACCGGGAGCTGTTGCTGTCGGACGCCTTTCTGACCTACGCCGACGCTCTGGCGCGCGGGGCAATGCCGGTCGAGCGCCGAAGAGACGACGAGGCGCTGACGCCTGAGCCGATCGATGTCGCTGCCACGCTCGACGCTGCCCTTGGCAGCTCCGATCCAGCGTCGGTGATCGAAGCGCTGGCACCGACGACGCCGACCTACCGGCTGCTGCGCCAGGCTTTGCAAGATTCTCGCACCGGCATCCCGGTCGGCGGCAAAGTCGCGACGACCCGCATGCGCGAAATTGCGGTAAACCTCGAGCGCGAACGCTGGCTGCCGCGGCGACTGCCGGCGGATCGCGTCTGGGTCAATGTGGCCGACGGGCGGCTGGTGCTGTACCGTGACGATCGGCCGATATTCTCCACGCGGGTCATTGTCGGGCAGAGCGACAGGCGCAATCAGAGTCCCGAGGTCCAGGCCTCGATCGACGGAATCTGGTTCAACCCGCCATGGAACATCCCGAGCGATATCGCCACGAACGAGATCCTTCCGAAGATGAGGCAGGACCCGAATTATCTGGTGCGGAACAACATGGTATCGCTGCCCGATGGTGGGCTGCAGCAACTGGCGGGAGCCAACTCCGGACTCGGACAGCTGATGTTCTACATGAAGAACCGGTTCGACGTTTACCTGCACGACACTCCGTCGAAAAGTCTGTTCAGCCGCTACGACCGGCGCATCAGTCGTGGATGCATCAGGGTGGAGGATCCTCAGAAGCTGGCCGCCCTGTTGATGCAGCAACCGATCGATGCAATCGATGAAGCGATCGCGGCCGGCAGCACCACCTGGAAAGTCCTGCCGAAGCCCGTGCCGGTATTTCTAGTCTATGAGACCGCGTTCGCGGATGCCGATGAAAGGTTGCAGTTCCGTACGGACATCTACGAACGCGACCCCGCGATCTGGCAATACCTGGATTCACGGGAGCGAGCGGTGGCGGAACGCGAAGCGCCCGATCGACGCCAGCGTTGACAGAGAGTTCACTCCCGGGCGCCGCTACTCCGCCGGGACTCGACTCGCGTAGTGACTCGACTGAGGCCCGCCGCCTTTGCCTCGTGCAACAGGGTGACGCCGCGCCAGCGCGGCGTTTGTCCGGCCGTGCGGCCCTGCAGGTACATATTGCACATCGGC
>NZ_JBFWZI010000266.1:0-5923 GCF_050185545.1 Reyranella sp.
TGCCTCCGCCGAAGCAAAGCCGCTTCGGCTGCGCGCAGTCAGGCGGAGGGGTCGTGGCTCATGCGGACCGCGGGCGTCCCGCCCGCTCATGATCATGATGTTGAGCGGGCGGGACGCCCGCGGTCCAGAAGGCCATGACCCCTCCGTCGCCGAAGACGGCGACACCTCCCCAGCGAAGCCGGGGAAGAGGATTAGGCCAGCGGCCTGCGATACGTCTCCTGGTACGTCAGCAGCGCCAGAAATGAGACCGCGGCGGCGGCCATGATCATGAAGCCCGGGCTGTAGTTGTTGCCCGTGCGCTCGACCAGCCAGGTGGCGACCAGGGGGCTGAGGCCGCCGATCAGCCCAAGCGTCATATTGTAGCCCAAGGCAATCGCCGTGCAGCGCACCCTTGCCGGCACGGCTTCGACCATAACGGTCGGCTGGCAGCCGACGAACGTCCCGACCGACAGCACGAAGCCCGCTTGCCCGAGCAGAACGACAGCCGGGTTGGTGCTGTGCATCAGCCAGAACAACGGCCAGGACGCCACAATGGCGAGGATCGTGGCGCCCAGCATCACCGGCCGGCGCCCGACACGATCGCTCACCCAGCCCATCGCCACCATCAGCGGCAACAGGAGAGCCATGCTGATGGTGTTGATGCCGAGCGCCCGCGCCGGCGGAACGCCGTCGACCAGCTGCAGCCAGCTCACGATGTAGACGAACATCAGGTAGAAGCCGACGGAGTTGAACACCGACAGGGCGGCAAGCCGCAGCAACAATGGCGCGTGGTCGCGAAAGGTCTCGGCCAGCGGCGAGCGCTTGCGCTCCTTCCTGGACACTTCCTCGTGAATACCGCGGCGCAGGGCGAGCCCTGCCAGTCCGACCACCAGCCCCAACAGGAAGGGGATGCGCCAACCCCACGATTCGAGAGCTTCCGCCGACATGAGCGATGCCAGCAGTGCCCCCGTTGCCGAGCCCGCAAGAATGCCGCCCACCGCGCCGCAGCCCGCCGTGGCGCCGATCAGGCCGCGCCGCTCGGCCGGCGCATGCTCGACCATGAAGACGATGGAGGTGGTGTACTCGCCGCCCACCGACAGGCCCTGGATCATGCGCAGCACCGTCAGTAGGATCGGCGCGGCGACGCCGAGCGTGTCGTAGCCCGGCAGGACACCGACCAGAAAAGTCGGGATGGCCATCGCCGCGACCGAGAAGGTGAGCGCAGCGCGGCGCCCGAAGCGGTCGCCGATGTGGCCCATCAGGGCGCCGCCGACCGGCCGCATGAAGAAGCCGACTGCGAAGATGCCGAAGGCCGCCAGCACCTGCGCCACGGCGTCCTGACTTGGGAAAAAGACCCGCCCGATCGCAGCGGCAAAATAGCCGTAGACCGCGAAATCGTACCATTCGAGCACGTTGCCGATGGCGCCGGCCGCGATGACCCTGCCTGTGCTGCTGCCGGCCACTGCTTCCTCCGATTCTCTCTCAGCGCCCGTGATTGTCGATGCCAACGGGCGAGGACGCTATCGGCGGGCACGCACGCGGCTCCTGGCCGGCCATTCTGAGCGCGCGCTCCAGCAGCACCTCGTAGATCGGCCGCCCCTTCAGCTCCTCCGCGACCACGTGCGCCGTCACGCAGGTGATGATCGTCGGCAGGATCAGCTCATAGCCGCCGGTCAGCTCGACCACCAGCACGACGCCGACCAGCGGAGCGCGAATGGTTGCCGAGAACAGGCCGCCCATCGCGGCAACGGCGAACGCCGCCGCCATCATCGGCGGCACGGGAAGCGACGTCGCCGTCAGCAGGGCCTCGACGATCGCGGCGGTCACCAGGCCAACCATCGTGGCGAGCGCCAGCAGGGGCGAGAAGATGCCGGCCGGCACGCCCACCGGATAGCTCGCCATGGTGCCGACGAACCGCACCAGGGCGATCAGCACCAGGCCGAGAAACGGCACGCTGCTGATGACCATTTGCGGGATCAGGGTCTCGCCCCCCCGCACAGCGAGCGGCAGCACGATGGTGAGCGCACCGACGGCGGCGCCGACGATCACGGGATAGAGCCAGGGCCAGCGCCTGAACGTTACCGCCCGCCAGTCGAGAGCGAGCACCAGGGTCCGATTGAACACGACGCCGAGCACGCCGAGCCCGGCCCCCAGCAACATGAAGACCGGCAGCAGGAGGAGCGGCATGGCCTGGGTATCCAGGCGCAGCTGCGGCGCCGTGCCGCCGACCAGCTCCATGCCGAACGCGCTCGCTGCCGAGGCGACGATGACCGCGACGTAAGAGCGGAAGGTGTATCGGAACTGCTTTCTGGTCTCCTCGACCACGAACAGGATGGCGGCGAGCGGCGCATTGAAGGCGGCGGCCAGACCGGCGGCGGCACCGGCGGCCAGCATCGTGTGCAAGTCGAGGCGCATGAAGCGCAACCGCTCGGCCAGGAAGGCGGCAATGGACGCGCCCATATGGATGGTCGGGCCCTCGCGCCCGCCGACGAGGCCGGCCGACAGGCCGAGCACTCCGCCGATGAACTTGACGGGAAGAATCCGCCGCCAGCGAATTTCATGGACCCCTTCCAGTGCGCCTTCCACTTGCGGCACGCCGCTGCCGGCGGCTTCAGGGGCAATGCGATCTGTGAGAACGAAGGCCAGGGTCACGGCAACGGCGGCGATGATCGCCGCGACGACGATTGTCCACGCCGGCGAGCCGATCCAGCCCATCAGCCAGTCCGGCCAGCCCATGAGCGCATCGACGCACAGATGGAAGGCTGCGCCGACGATGCCCGTCACGAAGCCGCACAGTCCGGCGATCGTATAGAAGAGGCCGTCGAAGATCGCCGGGTGTCTCGGTCGATCTTCTGCGCTCAAGGAATGACTCCTGTTCTGGTCGGCCTCGTGCTGGCGTAGCATTGGGACGACTGGGAGACAATGGCCGGTTCCGCCGGCCCCCAAGGAAGACAGAGAGCGAGACCAAAGAGGGAGACCGAGCGGCATGTTGATCGATCGTTATGGCTTGTCCGTCAGCACCAGTTCCAAAGCGGCGCGCGACGCCTATGTCGCCGGTTGCGACGGCGTGCTGACTGCCTGGCACGGAGATGCCGAGCACCTCTCGCGGGCCGTCGCTGCCGATCCCGGGTTCGCCGTGGCGCATGCGGCGCTGGCGCGCGCCCGCTTCCTGCAGGCCGATGTCGCCGGCGCCCGCGAGGCGGCGGCGCGCGCCCGCGAGCTGGCTCCCGGCGCCACGCCACGCGAGCAGGGCCACATCGATTCGCTGTGCCTCGCCATCGAGGGCAAGCCCGTCGAATCGCTGGCCGCGACCCGGGCGCACCTCGCCCAATTTCCGCGTGATGCCATGGTGGCAGCGCCGGCAACCGGCGTGTTCGGCCTGATCGGCTTCAGTGGCCGCCAGGGCCGCGAGCCCGAACAGGTCGAGTTCCTGGAGGCGCTGCGCCCCCACCTCGCCGACGATTGGTGGTTCCAGGCCGTCTATGCTTTCGCTCTCGAGGAAGTCGGCCGTCTCGACGAGGCGGTCGACCTGATCGAGCGCAGCATGGCCGCGTATCCGCGCAACGCCCACGGCGCGCACATCAAGGCCCACGTGCTCTACGAGATGGGTGAGGACAAACGGGCTCTGGATTATCTGGAAAGCTGGCTGCCGGACTATCCGCGCCAGGGCCTGATGCATTGCCACATCTCCTGGCACATCGCGCTGTTCGCCCTGATCCTGGGCGATCCTGAACGCGCCTGGCAGGTCTACGAGGCGCAGGTCCACCCCGGAGGGGCCTGGGGGCCGGCACTCAATGTCGCCACCGACGCGCCGGCCTTCCTGTGGCGCGCCGAGCTGGCGGGCCATCCGCGCAAGGCGCTGTTTTGGGACGAGGTGCGCGACTATGCACTGAAATCGTTCCCCAAGGCCGGCATCGCCTTCGTCGACGTCCACCGCGCGCTGGCCTGTGTCGCCGCGGGCGACCAGGACGGCATCGCCACCATCGTCGGCGAGCTGCAGCAGCGAGCCGCGACCGGTCGCTCGCCGGCCGGCGACGTGGTGCCCCGCCTCGCGGTCGGCCTCGCCGCCTACGGACGTGGCGACTGGCCTGCCGCCATCTCGATACTCGAGCCGGCACTGGCCGAGACCGTCCGCATCGGCGGCAGCCGCGCGCAGCGCGACCTCATCCAGAACACCCTGCTGGCCGCCTATCTCAAGGCAGGCCGGGTCGACCAGGCCAAGACGCTGGTCGCAAGCCACACCGACCGCCGGCCCTCGGTTCCCGTCGCCGGCTTGGTCTGACGATGCGGCTTACCGACGAGGAGCAGGCGATGCGCGCGGGCGAGCTCGGCCCGATGCGGCAATGGGCGATCGAGCATCAGATCAAGGTCGGCCGGTATTTCGGTGCGCGCGATTTCGTCCCGGTATCCCAGGCGCACATCATGGCCGACACCGAATCGCTCGGCGCTGCCGGAGTCGAATGGCTCGAGAGCTGGGCCCGCCTGCCGCCCAGGGACCGCACCGTACGAGTGCCCACCATCACCGATCCGCGCGGCACCGACTTCAGCGCCACGGTCCGGCTGAAGCACGAACCCTGGATGCTCGATCTCGAGCGCCGCACGATCGACGCGTTCCGCGCGCTCGGCGTGCTGATGACCGACACCTGCATCAACTACCAGACGATCATGGCGCCGCTGCTGGGCGAGCATGCCGCGTTCGGCGACACCGGGGTGACTATCTATTCCAACAGCGTATGCGGGGCGCGCTCGAACTTCGAGGGTGGACCGTCGGCGCTGAGCGCCGGCATAACGGGCCGGACCCCGCGCTACGGCTTTCACCTCGACGAGCAGCGCCGCGCCACGCTCGAGGTGCACGTATCCGTGACGCCGCGCAGCCTCGACGAATGGGGCGCCCTGGGCGGCATCGTCGGCCGGCTGTCCGGCGACTACTGGCAGGTGCCGGCGATCGTCGGCATCGACCGCATCCCGACCTCCGACGAGATGAAGCACTTCGGCGCCGCGCTGGCGAGCTACGGTTCGGTCGCCCTCTTCCACATGGTCGGCATCACGCCGGAGGCTGCGCGAAACCGGGACGTGATCCCCGCCTCCGCCAACCTGCAGCGCCACAGGGTCGGGCCGAGCGACATCACCGACTTCCAGGCGCGCTACGCCAGGAACATCGAGGCCGTCGACATCGTCGTGTTCTCGGCGCCGCAACTCAGCCTGGTCGAGATGCGACAGGTCGCGAACCTGCTCGAGGGCCGTCGCGTCACGATCCCCCTGCTCGCCATCACCAGCCCGCAGGTCAAGCCGGACGCCGACCGCATGGGCCTGACGGCGCGAATAGAAGCAGCCGGCGGCGGCGTGCTGGCCGGCATGTGCTTCTACCAAAGCTATGCCCGCGAGATGGCCGAGGCCAACGGCTGGCAGCGCCTAGCGACCAACTCGGCCAAGCTGGTGAACATCCTCGGTGGCTACGGCTACCAGCCGGCACTGATGTCGATGGAGACCTGCATCGACCTCGCCTGCCGCGGCGGCAGGATCGCGCCATGACCGGCAGGATCTTCCACGCCTCGTCCGGCATCGGCCGCAAGGTTCAGGCCGAGGCCCTCGTCTCCAGCGACGGCTTCTCCGCGCGCTACGATCTCGATCGGATAAAGGGCATCTTCTCGCGCCCCGATCATCGCCTGGCCGGGCTGAGCTATGTCGGGCGCGTGCTGGTGCTCGACGCCGCCAAGGGCGGCGTTGCCACGGCATGGATGCTGTACGAGATGAAGGCACGCTGCATCGTCCCGGCTGCCCTGGTGCTGAACAGGGTCAATCCGATCATGGTCCAGGGTGCCGCACTCGCCGATTTCACCATGATCTCGGGCTTCGAGCTCGACATCACCAAAGCCATCCCGAGCGGCGCGCTGGTCGAGGTCGACCCGACGGCGGATCGGCCGTTCATCCGCCTGGTATGATC
>NZ_JBFWZI010000266.1:6023-8100 GCF_050185545.1 Reyranella sp.
CCGAGATCGGTCAGGCCCTTGGCGAGGCAAAGCCGTTCGAGGGCGATCAGCCAATGCTCGTAGTAGCGGGATCCGTCATCCGGCGTGCCGCGCGCCGTCGCCTCGCGCAGCACGGCGCCCAGCGTATCGGCCCATTCGTTCCAGGTGAAGGCGCCGCCCTTGCTGAGCTCGACGGCGAGCGCGAAGGCTTGCGCCTGCCAGGGCGCGGCAAAGACCGGGCCGTCGCCGTCTTTGGGCAAACCCGGCAGGTCCGCGGTCTGGTCAGGCAGGCTCAAGGTATTCCTCCCAAAGATCGACGAGCACGGCATCGGCCGGGTTGGCGGCGTCTCCCCACAACTCGCGCGCGGCAAAGCGCACGGTGTAGAGCCGCTGTGGCGCCTCACCCCGGAAATCGGCGTTGGAATCTGGAAAGACGTGCGCCCTGTGGTCGAGCTCGACTGTGCCCACCCTCCCGCGGACGTAGCGCGGGATGCGCGTATGACCGACCGGATTGATCTTCCTGGTGCGGACCTTCTGGCCAATCGCAAAGCGCGCCAGCGCGGACGTCTCGCGCTCCGACGAGCCCCGGGCGGTGGCAATCACCGGTATGTCGGCGGCCTTCACCGGAGGCGTCATCTTCGGCGCCGCCGGGTCGGCCCGCCCGCTCGCCAGCTCCTCGGCCGTGATCAATCCGCGCTCGACCGCCAGCATCTCGAGCGATTGCAGCCATTTCTCGTAGTAGCTCGTCCGCAGGTACTCCACCGCCGGCATCCTCTCGATGCTGTGCCTGCCGGCATCGATGTTCCAGCGCCGCCAGGCGCCCATGAGGCGCCGCATGGCATAGACCTTTCCCTCCCAGGGCGCGTGGAACACCGGCTCGTCGACTTCAGGCTCCACGCGTCCGAAGCCGTGCATGCCGCCCATATCGTGCACGCCGTTCATGACTTGGCCCTCGCTTCCGGCGCCGCCGGCAGTGCCACGCCGATCATGGAGTCGCGACTGACCAGGTCGGCGAGCGCTTCCTCCTCGAGATTGTCGGTGTTGGGCGGCCGCTGCGGCAGGACGAGATAGCGGATCTCGGAGGTCGAATCCCATACCCGGACCGAGATGTCCTCGGCGAGCGACAGGCCGAAGTCGGCCAGGACACCGCGCGGATCGATGACGGCGCGCGACCGGTAGGCATAGGACTTGTACCAGACCGGCGGCAGGCCCAGCACCGGCCACGGGTAGCAGGAGCACAGCGTGCAGACGACGAGATTGTGCACCGTCGGGGTGTTCTCGACCACGACCATGTGCTCGCCCTGCGCGCCGCTGTAGCCCAGCTCGGCAATCGCCGAGGAGGCATCTTTCAGCAGCCGCGCCTTGTAGTCGGGATCCATCCACGCTCGCGCCACGACGCGGGCACCATTACGCGGCCCGATCTTCGACTCGTAAGTGTCGATCAGTGCGTCGAGCGCCGCCGGATCGACGAGACCCTTCTCGACAAGCAGCGATTCGAGCGCCTTTACCCTGAGCGCGGTGGCCGAGGGAACATCCTGCCCGTCGTGATCATGCTTGTGGTCATGCTCGTGGCTGTCGCCCATCGCTCCCTCCTTGCACGCTTGCACGACACTCGTTCTCGAACTCTCGTGCAAGGGCGTCGCGGCCGTCAAGTTTGCCGCCGGGCACTATACCCTCGCGAGGTCGAGCAGGAAGCCCGGAACCATCAGGCCGAGCATGATGGCGACGACGACGAGCGCAATCAGCCAGGGCGGGATGGTCCACAGCGATGGCCTGTTGTCGGGCGTCTGGGGGTCGAGCCGCGCCGCCAGCCTGCCCTCGATCTTCATGAAGGCAGGCGTCCGCCAGTTGCGCACGACATCCGATTCGTACGGGCTCTTCATGGGGTGATCCTAGCCCAGCTCGGCGACTGTGGCTTCTCAATCCTCGCCCGTCATCGGGGGAGGTGCCCCGTCATACGGGCGGAGGGGGAAGGCCTCAGGCGGGATCGTCCTGATTCCGACGTCAGAATAGGAACAATCTACCCTGGGGCTTTGTCCCTCGGGCCCTTCGGGCCACCTCCCCCAATTACGGTCGATTACGGGGGGAGGGACATAAG
>NZ_JBFWZI010000267.1:0-7922 GCF_050185545.1 Reyranella sp.
CAAAGGTGGGAGCTTATGCTCGCGCCAGCAAGGGGGAATCTTCATGAAGTACGGACCGCTCGGCCGCTCGGGCCTGATCGTCAGCCGCATCTGTCTCGGCGGCAACTCGTGGGGCGCCAAGGGCAACCGCGGCTGGGGCAAGTTCGACGAGGTCGAGGCGCCGGCCTATTTCAAGCGCGCGCTCGACGTCGGCATCACCTTCTTCGACACGGCGGACGCCTACAATGCCGGCCGGTCGGAGGAGATCATGGGCGCCACGCTCGTGAAAATGACGAAGCGCGAGAACTTCGTGCTGTCGACCAAGGTCGGCATCCGCATGAGCAACACCGAGAACGACGTCGGCACTGGCCGCAAGCATCTGATGGCCGCGATCGACGAGCAGCTGCGGCGCCTGCAGACCGATTATATCGACGTCTACCAGGTCCATCGCCTCGACCCGCACACGCCGATCGAGGAGACGATGTACACGCTCGACCAGATCGTGCGCTCGGGCAAGGTGCGCTACATCGGCGGCTCGACCATGCCGGCCTACAAGTTCGCCCAGATGATCATGCTGGCCGACTGGAAGGGCTATTCGAGGCCGATCGCGATGCAGAATCTCTACAATCTCATCCAGCGCGAGGAAGAGAACGAGATGAACCGCCTGTGCCACGAGCAGGGCGTCGGCCTGATCCCGTACTCGCCGCTGGCGCGCGGCTTCCTGGCCGGCAATCGCAGCCGCGAGGGTGGCGGCGCCACCGAGCGCTCGAAGAACGACGTGCAGGTGCGCGCCGGAACCTATCGCGACTGCGACTGGGAGATCGTCGAGCGCGTGAAGAAGGTCGCGCTCGGCAAGAACGCTTCGCCCGCCCAGACGGCGCTGGCGTGGCTGCTCAGCAAGCCCTACATGGGCTCGCCCATCATCGGCGCCACCGATCTCGACCAGCTGAGCTCGGCGGCGAAGTCGACCGAGATCGCGCTGACGGTGGACGAGTGCAAGCTTCTCGAGGAGCCCTACCAGCCGCGCCTCTCGCCGGTGAATTGAAGCCGGGCTGCGCAGATGGGAGATTTCAGGAAGGCGGCTTGAGCGGGAGGAAGTGGCGAATGCGCGAACTTTCCTCCCCCCGTCAATCAGGGAGGTGTCGCCGTCTTCGGCAGAGGGTCATGGTACAGGGACTGGGGCCGCCATCGTCGTGTCGGGCGTGTCGTTCCACATGCTGCACAACATGCTGCAGGTCCACGGCACGCAGATGGCGCCGCAGGCTCGCGGCCCCGGCATGGCGCTGTTCGCCCTCCGCCTGTTCATCGGCCAGGCAATCGGCGTGCCGCTCGCCGCCCCTGTCGTGGACCGCTGGGGCGCGACGTCGGTCTTCTGGACCGCCGCCATCGTGCTGCCGGCGCTCGCCCTGTGGTTAGCACGGGCGATCCGCCGCCGAGCGGCACGGGTGATCGCCCACGCCCACAAAAAGCACAACGAGGCCAAATTCCTACGATTGGTTCGGTCGATCTCGTTGTTCCTCGAGGACTTGGCGGAAAGCGGCTTGCGGTCGGACATCGCTGTCTTGCGGTCGGGCTCGCTTTTGCGATTGGGATCGCCGTGGAGGTAGCTCATCCGGCGCTGCCGCGCGTCCGGCTTGCCGGACGTGCCTGAGCAGCGATCGTGACGCACAAGCGCACCGAAGAGCGAGAGAGGCGCATCGGCCACAGCCGTCCACTTGCGCATATCTCATCCTCCTCGAGGCTGCGCCTTCACCGACGATTGCCCATCGCCGGTGCTCACCTCTGCCAGGCTTACAGTGACGACGACGTTCGCAGAGGCGCAAGAACGACGCGGTTCTTGCGACGATGCTCATGTTCGAGGTGATCGCCGTTCCGGTCGTGCCGACCGTGAAAGATGCCGTGAAAGAGTCGCAATCTCGATGAATAGAGCCGCCGCCGGATGTTCCTTGCTTGGGTGCGGGACACCGACAGCCATCGCGTGATAATTCTCATACCGGGGAACAGCAAGGGGGCAACAATGGCGTGGTACACGGGTAAGGTTTTTCGCGGTGTCGACTACAATCCGACCTGGCCGGGCTGGACCCAAGGGCCAAACGGAGCGCCCGAAACCAGGCTGCAGACCTTCGATTCCGACATGGCCAACGACGCCTTCGCCTCACTGTGGGGCAAGGGGTTCCAGACAGCGCCCGCGGGCGACACCAGCCAGCCGTTCAACAACGGCACCAACTACCGCGACGACCTGGGCACGATCGCCAACGACGGCTTCAACCTCGTACGGCTCTACAACTGGGGCATCGCCCGCGGCACCGACGCCTCGCAGGCGCCCAACTTCTCGGGCCTCGATCACGTCAACTTCCTGAACTATGCCAAGTCGCTCGGCGTCACGGTCGTGGTGCCGGTGTCCGACTATTTCCTGAACAACGACGCATTTTCCTGGAATAACACGCGACCCGACGCCAGCTACTCATTCGGCTCCGCGACCGCCGACATCCAAAGCGACCTCAATCAGTTCATCGCCAGCATCACCGATCCCTCGACAGGCAAGATCTTCAGCAACGTCCAGATCAGCGTCGGCAACGAGGGCGATATCGGCGAGGGCGGCATCTACCAGGCGAACAATAGCCCCCTCAACACCAACGCTTCCGACTTGCTCGCCCGCACGATCTGGTGGATCCACAACCTGCACGAGAAGATCAATGGCGCGAGCGGCATCAACGGCCCGAGCGGCGCGGTCGTGCCGATCACGGCCACCTTCTCCAATGCCGACCAGGGTGCCACTCAGACCGACCCCACCCACCCTGGCAAGTGGGGGAGCTGGATGAACTGGGTGCTCACGGGGGTCCAAGCGGGACAGCACGCTCCCGTTGGCTGGAATCTGGACAATCTAAATCCTCCCGGCCAGACCTTCGCCGATACGGTGACCGGCCTCGCCAGCATCGATTCCGACTACGCGAGCTACTACTACAACAGCTTCAACATCGGACAGGGCGCCACCGGGATCACCAACACGCTTACCCTCTATGACAGCGCCGGCACGCCGTGGCCGGGTGCCGGCGACGCCGACGTGCCACTGATGTTGATGGAGGTATTCGGGGACAACCCGGTAAACGCCCAAAAAGCCGTCGCCGACGCCAAGGCCATCGAAGCCTATCTTGCCCTCCACAACGCCGACACGGCGCACAGCACGACCAACCTGATCGGCTACAACTATTTCGAGTTCAACGACGAGCCGGCCGCAGGCAAGGCTGCCGGCCTTTACCAGTACGGCTCTGCTTTCCAGAACGCCCACACGGGGACCACCAGCATCTTCTACGATTCCCGCGGCGGCTATCCCGACTTCATCTTCCCGGTCTACACACTCACGCCGACACCGGGCCCGAATGGCCAGGGCACGCTGGCGGGGGCCTGGACCGCCACTTTCCCGCACGCCTTGTTGGCGCATAACGATGCCTACGTGCTCCTGCAGGGCGGCTCGCTGGCGGCCGCCGCGCCGCTCGGGGTAATGGGCAACGACCAGTCCGTGTCGCTCGGGGCGGTAGCGCTGCAGTCGGGGGTGGAGAATGGCCAGCTGGGGCTCGGCTTCGATGGCACGGTTACCTATACGCCGGACGCCGGCTTCAGCGGCATCGATACCTTCAGCTACTTTGGCTTTGGAGACTACGGGACATCGGACATCGGCCAGGCGACGATCCACGTCGTCCCTGTCATCGTCGGGCCGACGACGACGACATTGAACCTGCTGGCGCTCACGGCCGAGGAGCAGATCGCCGCGACCTATGTGGCGTTCTTCGGTCGCGCCGCCGATGCAGAGGGTCTCGACTTCTGGGTCGACGAGCTCAACGACAACCTGCCGACCCAGGGCCCTGCGGCCGTGTTCGCCAACATCGCGCAATCGTTCGGCGCCAGCGCCGAGGCCACGACGCTCTACCCGTTCCTGGCCAACCCGATCGGCGCGAGCGACGCGCAGATCAGCGCCTTTCTCGACAGCGTCTACGGCAACTTGTTCGATCGCTCGTCCGACTCGGCCGGATTGGCCTATTGGACCACGCAGATCAAGCAGACGCTGCAGGCCGGCCAGTCCGTGGGCTCGGTGCTGCTCAACATGATCAGCGGGGCGCAGGAGACGGCCGCGAACCAGGACATCACGACCTTGATGAGCAAGGTGGCGGTGAGCCTGGCCTACGTCGACCTGCAGGAACTCGAGGGAATCGTCCTGGCCGGCGCCAGCGACATCGCGGCGGCGACGACATTGCTGGATGGCGTGACTGCCGATCCCCTGAGCGTGCTCGTCGGCATCAGGAACGCGGCAGAGCTGATCGCCGATCACGCGTGATCGGCCGTCGGCAACGGCGCTGATCGTCGCGTCGTTCGCGGGCAAGGAGCGCATCTGTCCGATGGCGCTCCTTGCTCGGAGCGCACCACTCCTGTGGCGCTCCTGGGGTTGGTGGCCGAACCGATTGCGGACCGGAAAAGACCATGAGCGCCACAGGAGTGGTGCGCTTTCAACCATGAGGACAGAAGGCTCATGGCTGAGAAGCAGGGATCAAGCCGCCTTCCTGAAGTCTCCGATTTGAGCCTCGAGGCCGCGTTTGAAGGCGGGCCGCGCGGTGCAACGGTCGAGGTAGGCCGCGAGGCGCTTGTCGCCAGTGACGATGTCGGTGTGGCTGAGGATCCGCAGCACGGTCGCCATCATCAGGTCACCTGCCGTGAAACGGTCGCCATCGAGATAGGCCTTGTCGCCGAGCGATCTGGAGAGGGCGCCCAGTCGCTTCTGCACGAATTCCACGGCACTTGGCCGGCGGAGCTTCGCCCACTCCTCGTTGGGATAGAAAGCGTCGATCCGGGCGACATCCATGACGAAGGGCTCGATCGAGTTGAGGGCGGCGATCAGCCATTGCGTCGCGCGGTGGCGGGCGCCCGCTTCCCGCGGCAGGAGCGCCTCGCTCCGTTCGCCGATGTAGAGCACGATGGCACCTGTCTCGAAAAGAACGAGGCCGTCTTCCTCGAGAATTGGCACCTGCCCGAAAGGCTGCAGCGCGCGATAGTCCGGCTTGTCCTGGTCGCCCAGCCCGAGAAGCCGCGTCCGGTAAGGCAGCCCGGCTTCCTCGAGCGCCCAGCGCGCCCGCAGATCGCGCACCTGGCCCTGGGCAAACTCCGGAACCCACTTGAAAGCTGAGATCGTGATCATGTCGCACTCCTTCGCAAAGGCTGCTCCGCATGTCGCTCGGCGTGTAGGGACGGAAGACGTTCGCACACGACGGCCGCAGCGCTCCTGCCGCGGTCCGCGCTCCCGCCATCCGATCGACCCAATAGTTAACGAGAAAGTTAAGTATGGGACCGCGACTGTCAAGGGCGTGCTGAAGCGCGTCTATGGAGGCATGGCCGAAGCGAGTTCGCCGACGCGGGCGACGACATGAAGTCGCGAGGTCGCCGTCTGACATCGGGTTCTCAAGGAATGCGCGAACTGGGCGATCCACGCCCCTACCAGCGTGCCCTGGCCGTCCGCGATCATTCGGCGCCAGCTCAGAGGCCAGGACGCTGTACCCCTTCCTGGCCAAACCGTTCGGCGCGAGCAGCGCGCCGTCAGCGCCTTCCTCGATTGCCGATCACGCGTGATTGGCGATCAGTTCCGCAGCGGTCCTGACGCCGACCAGCACGCTCTGCGGATCGGCGGTCACGCTATCCAGCAACGCCGTCGCTGCCGCGATGTCGCTCGCGCCGGCCCAGACTGTTCCCTGGAGCTCCTGCTGGTGGACGTAGGCCAAGCTTACCGCCACCTTGCCCATGAGGGTCGTGATGTCCTGGCTCCCCGCCGTCTCCTGCGCCCCGCTCATGATGTCGACCAGCACCGAGCCCACGAACTGGCCGGCCTGCACCATCTGCTTGATCTGCCCGGTCCAGTAGGCCAGTCCGGCCGTGTCGGACGAGCGCTCGAACAGGTTGTTGTAGACGCTGTTGAGGAAGCCGGCGATCTCCGCGTCGCTCGCGCCAACCGGGTTGGCCAGGAACGGGTAGAGCGTCGTGGCCTCGGCGCTGACGCCGAACGCGTTCGCGATGTTGTCGAGCGTGGCCGCGGGCCCCTGGGTCGGCAGCATGCGGTTGAGCTCGCCGACCCAGTAGTCGAAACCCGCCTCATCGGCGGCGCGGCCGAAGAATGCAGCATAGGTCGAGCCGATCTGCTCCGCGGCGGTGAGCGCCAGCAGGTCCAACGTCGTCGACGTCGGGCCGACGATGATTGGCACGACGTGGATGGTAGCCTGGCCGCTGTCCGACGCCCCGTACTCTCCATAGCCGTAGTAGCCGAAGGTCTCGATGCCGTTGAAGCCGGGGTTCGGCGTATAGGCAACCGCGCCATCCTGGCCGAGCTGCAATGCTCCGCTCGCCACCCCCGACTGCAGCGCTACCGCCGGGGGCGATGTGCTCTGGTCGTTGCCGGTCACCCCGGTCGTCGCGGAGGTCGTCAGCGAGTTGCCCTCCAGGATCACGTAGGCGTCGTTGTAGGCCTGCAAGGCCTGCGGGAACTGGCCGGTCCAGGCCCCCACCAGCGTACCCTGGCCGCCCGGGCCGGGTGTCGGCGTGAGCGTATAGACCGGGAAGGTGACGTTGGGAAAGTTGAATGGATCGTAGAACACGCTGGTGGTGCCCGTCTGGGCATTCTGCGAAGTCTGCGTGTACTGGTAGAGGCCGACCATCTTGTTCGCTGCCGGCTCGTCGTTGAACTCGAAATAGTTGTAGCCCATCAGGTTGGTGGTGCTGCGCGGTGTGCCGGCATTGTTGAGGGCAAGATATTCTTCGATGGCCTTGGCCTCGTTGACGGCGGCCAAAGCCTGGTCGGCCGGCGTCGGATATTGGGAGCGGTTGGGGTTGAACACCTCCATCAGCAGCAGCGGCACGTTGAATTTTTCGCCCGGCCACGGCGAGGCGCCGCTGTCGTAGAGAGCCAGCGTGGCCTTGATTCCATTGCCGAAGGGCGGCGTCGTCGTGCTCTGGCCGATGTTGAAGCTGTTGTAGTAGTAGCTCTCGAAGTTCGGATCGGCAGTGGCGAGGCCGGTCACTGCCGCGGTGAAGGTGGTGGTGCCGTTGGGTATCCATTTATTGGGAGTGGCCTGTCCCGCCTGGACTCCCGAGACCAGTGCCTTGAACCAGCTCGAGATGCCGGTGCCCTGGTCGGCGTTGGCGAAGGTGGCGCTGAGCGGCACGATCGTGCCGGTGCTGCCGTTGACGACTGGATTGCCGTCGGGACCCGTGGCGGACGTGCCGTTGATCTGCTGGTGCAGGTTTACGATCCACCAGTTCGTGCGGGCGAGGAAGTCGGAGGCAAGGGTTATGGGAGGTGCCTGAAGGCCCTCGCCGATATCGCCCTCGTTGCCGACCGAGATCGAATGGACGGCGCTGTGGATCTTGCCCGTCGCAGGATCGGTGATGCTGTTGATGAACTGCGTGAAGTCGGTCTGGATGGCCGGGGACGCCGAGGAGAAGCTGTAGCTGGCGTTGGGCGTGACGTGATTCCAGGAAAACTGGGTGTCGTTCAGGAAAAAATCACCCACCGGCACCACGACCTTGAGGCCGAGCGACTGGGCATAATTCAGGAAGTTGATGTGATCGAGCCCGGTGTTGCTGGATGACGTCGTGCCGCGGGCCATGTCCCAGTTGTAGAGCCGCACCAGGTTGAAGCCAGCGTCGGCGATCGTCTTCAAGTCGTCGCGGTAGTTGCTGCCGTTGTTGACCGGCGCGCTGGTGTCGCCGGCGGGCGGCGCCTGGTAGCCGGCGCCCCACAGCGAGGCGAATGCGTCGTTGGCGAAGTCGGAATCGCCGGTTTGAGTGGCATTGGCACCGACCACCCAGCCCGGCCAAGTCGGATTGTAGTCGACGCCGCGATAAATCTCCCCCGTGTACCAAGCCATCTCAGCCTCCTCGTCGCATCATCCCATGGCCATCATGCG
>NZ_JBFWZI010000268.1:0-7853 GCF_050185545.1 Reyranella sp.
CCACTGGAGTGGCGCGCTCCCAGCGAAGACTATGAGCGCCACTGGAGTGGCGCGCTCCCAGCGAAGACTATGAGCGCCACTGGAGTGGCGCGCTCCCGGCGGGCACGCTTGCACGCCCCCTGCCTCGCCGGTATAAGCGCGCTTCCTTCGGCGGCCGGGCCCATAGGGCATTGCCTCGGCTGCCAACCGTAACCCTTTGAAAAGGAAAGAAAATGCCCAAAATGAAGACCAAGAGCGGGGCGAAGAAGCGGTTTCGCTTCACCGCCACCGGCAAGGTCAAGCACGGCGTCGTCGGCAAGCGCCACGGCATGAGCAAGCGCGGCAACCGCTTCCTCCGCCAGGCCACCGGCATGGAAATCGTGTCTGAGCCGGATACCCGCATCATCAAGCGCAACTTCTTCCCGTACGAGAGGTAGGCCATGGCACGCGTCAAGCGGGGCGTGACCGCACACGCTCGTCACAAGAAGGTCCTGAAGCTCGCCTCGGGCTACCGCGGCCGCGCCAAGGCGGCGTTCCGCGTCGGCATCGAGAAGGTCGAGAAGGGGCTGCAATATGCCTACCGCGACCGGCGCAACAAGAAGCGCACGTTCCGCGGCCTGTGGATCCAGCGCATCAACGCCGCGACGCGCGAGCATGGCATGACCTACTCGCAGTTCATGAACGGCATCCTGAAGGCCGGCATCGAGGTCGACCGCAAGGTCATGGCCGACCTGGCCGTGCGGGAACCGGCAGCGTTCAAGGCTTTGGTCGAACAGGCCCAGGCCGCCCTCAAGTAGAGTCCGGCGGCGTCGCGGAAGGGACCAGGGATGAGCGGGCGGGACGCCCGCGGTCCGGGCGGGCGGGACGCCCGCGGTCCAGGCGGGCGGGACGCCCGCGGTCCGGGCGGGCAGGATGCCCGCGGTCCAGGAGAACGGCGCCGAGGACAGAGATCGCAGGGAGGGAGCCTGGACCGCAGGCTCCCTTTTTTCGTGTTCGTTTCGGAGTGAGCTCGCATGACCGATCTTTCGACGATCCGCGACGAGGCGCTGGGCGCCGTGCAGCGCGCCGCCGACCTCGCCGCCCTCGACGCCGCGCGCGTGGCGGCGCTCGGCAAGAAGGGCAGCGTCACCGGCCTGATGAAGACCCTGGGCGGGCTCGCCCCCGACCAGCGCAAGGAATTCGGCGCCCGTGTGAACCAGCTCAAGGGCGAGATCGAGGTCGCCCTCGAGGCGCGCAAGTCCGCGCTCAGCGCCTCGGCGCTCGCCGCGAAGCTCAGCAACGAGCGCGTCGATGTCAGCCTGCCGGCGCGGCCCGAGTTCGCCAGTGCGCGCGAGGGCACGCTGCATCCGGTCGGCCAGGTGATGGACGAGCTCGCCGCGATCTTCGGCGAGATGGGCTTCACCTGGGCCGACGGGCCGGACATCGAGGACGACTGGCACAATTTCACCGCGCTCAACATCCCGCCCGACCATCCGGCGCGCCAGATGCAGGACACCTTCTACCTGCCGCCGCGCGCCGACGGCACGCCGATCGTGCTGCGCACCCACACCTCGCCGGTGCAGGCCCGCACCATGCTCGACGAGCTGGTGCAGAAGATGCTGCACGACGGCGGCTCGCTGCGCGTCATCGTGCCCGGCCGCACCTTCCGCATCGACAGCGACGCCACCCACACGCCGATGTTCCACCAGGTCGAGGGGCTGGTGCTCGACCGCACCACGCACATGGGCCATCTCAAGGGCTGCCTGGTCGATTTCTGCCGCGCCTTCTTCGAGGTCGACGACCTGCCGCTGCGCTTCCGCCCGTCCTACTTCCCGTTCACCGAGCCGTCGGCCGAGGTCGACATCGGCTGCTCGTGGAAGGACGGCGAGCTCCGGATCGGCGCCGGCGATTCGTGGCTGGAAATCCTGGGCTCGGGCATGGTGCATCCCAACGTCATCCGCAATTGCGGGCTGGATCCCGCGGTGTACCAGGGCTTCGCCTTCGGCATGGGCATCGACCGCATCGCCATGCTGAAGTACGGCATCCCCGACCTGCGCAGCTTCTTCGACTCCGATTTGAGATGGCTGCGCCATTACGGCTTCTCCGCCCTGGAGTCCGTCCGATGAAATTCACCCTGTCCTGGCTCAAGGAGCATCTCGACACGCGGGCGGACCTGGCCGAGCTGCGCCATGGCCTCACCATGCTTGGCCTCGAGGTCGAGGGCGTGGAAAACCCCGCCGAGTCCCTGAAGGGCTTCGTCGTCGGTCATGTCGTCGAGGCGGCGCAGCATCCCAACGCCGATCGGCTGCGGGTCTGCAAGGTCGATACCGGCTCCGGCACGATCGTGCAGGTCGTGTGCGGCGCGCCCAACGCACGCACCGGCATGAAGGGCATCTTCGCGCCGACCGGCAGCTACATCCCCGGCACCGGCCTCACGCTCAAGGCGAGCAAGATCCGCGGCGAGGAGAGCAACGGCATGCTGTGCTCCAGCCGCGAGCTGCAGCTCGGCGACGACCACAGCGGCATCATCGACCTGCCGGCCGACACGCCGACCGGCACGCCGGCGGCCGAGGCGCTCGGCCTCGACGACGTGGTGATCGAGATCAAGGTGACGCCCAACCGCGCCGATTGCCTGGGCGTGCACGGCATCGCCCGCGATCTCGCCGCGGCCGGCCTCGGCACCCTGAAGCCGATGAAGGCCGACAAAGTCGCCGGCACGTACCAGTCGCCCATGAAGTGGACGCACGGCTACGAGCCCGCGCCCGACAGCCCCTGCCCGATCGTGGTCGGCCGCCATTTTCGCGGCCTGAAGAACGGCCCCTCGCCCGACTGGCTGCAGCGCCGCCTGAAGGCGATCGGGCTGCGGCCAATCTCCGCCCTGGTCGACATCACCAACCTCGTGACCTACGACCTCAACCGGCCGCTGCACGTGTTCGATGCGAGGAAGCTCGCCGGCGACCTGGTGATGCGCCAGGCGCGCGACGGCGAGCAGACGCTGGCGCTCGACGGCAGGACCTACGCGCTCGATCCGTCGATCGCGGTGATCGCCGATGCCAAGGGCGTGCATGGCATCGGCGGCATCATGGGCGGCGAGGATACCGGCGTGCGCGACGACACCACCGAGGTGTTCCTCGAGGTCGCCTACTTCGATCCGATCCGCACGGCGGCCTCGGGCCGCAAGCTCGCCATCCAGTCGGACGCGCGCTACCGCTTCGAGCGCGGCATCGACCCCGAGTCGGTGTGGTGGGGCGCCGAGGTGGCGGCCCGCCTGGTCCTCGAGCTGTGCGGCGGCGAGACCAGCGAGGTGGTGTCGAGCGGCGTCATGCCCAAGTGGCAGCGCAGCTACGAGCTGCGCATCGACCGCGTGAAGACCCTGACGGGGATCGACGTGCCGGCCGGCGACACCGCGAGCATCCTGACCAGGCTCGGCTACAAAGTGCACGGCAACGGCCCGTGGACGGCCGAGGTGCCGTCGTGGCGCCCCGACGTCATCGGCGAGGCCGACCTCGTGGAGGAAGTGACGCGGGTCTACGGCTTCGACAACATCCCGACCACGTCGCTGCCGCGCCTGTCGCCGATCTCCAGGCCGGTGCGCAACCCGCGCCAACGCCGCGTGCCGCAGGCCCGGCGCGCGCTGGCGGCGCGCGGGCTGAACGAGGCGGTGACCTGGTCGTTCCTGCCGCGCGCCCAGGCCGAGCGCTTCGGCGGCGGCGGCGCCGATCTGCGCCTCCTGAACTCGATCGCGTCGGAACTCGACACGATGCGGCCCTCGATCCTGCCCAACCTGATCGAGGCGGCGCAGCGCAACGAGGCGCGCGGGCTCGCCGACCCGGCCCTGTTCGAGGTCGGCCCGACCTACAAGGACGCGACGCCGACCGGCCAGCAGGCGGTCGCCGCCGGCATCCGCCACAAGAAGGCGGTGCCGCGCAACTGGGCCGGCCCGCCGCGCGACGTCGACGCCTTCGACGCCAAGGCCGATGCGCTGGCCGTGCTCGAGGCGATCGGCGCTCCGGTCGCGACCATGGTCGCGACCAGCCACGCCGGCATCGGCCCCGGTCAGGGGCGCGAGGGCAGCGGCGGCGCTCCAGGGCGCGCGACGGACGGCGCATCGGGGCGTGAGGGCGGCGGCGCTCCGGGCCGCGCGGCGGACGGCGCGCCGAGCTGGTACCACCCCGGCCGCTCCGGCGCGATCAAGCTTGGCGACCGGGTGATGGCGTGGTTCGGCGAGCTCCATCCCGAGATCGTCGCGGCGGCCGACCTGGCCGGCCCGGTGGCCGCCTTCGAGGTCTTCCTCGACGCCCCGCCGCTGCCCAAGCCCAAGGCGACCAAGGCGCGGCCCAAGCTCGTGCTCTCGGCCTTCCAGCCGCTCGAGCGCGACTTCGCCTTCATCGTCGATGCTGGAATCGAGGCCGAACGCCTGGTGCGCGCCGCCCGCAACGCCGACAAGACGCTGATCACGGCGGCCCGCGTGTTCGACGTCTACGCCGGCAAGGGCGTCCCCGACGACAAGAAATCGATCGCGCTCTCGGTGACCCTGCAGCCCGTCGACCGGACGTTGACCGACGCCGAGATCGAGGCGGCCAGCGCGAAGATCGTCGCCGCCGTCACCAAGGCCACGGGCGCGGCGTTGCGAGGGTAGGAATGTTGGGAGCGCACTCTTCGCTGGGAGCGCGCCACTCCGATGGCGCTCATCCTCTTCGTGTTCGACGTACCATGAGCGCCACTGGAGTGGCGCGCTCCCAGCAATGAGGCGCCACTGGAGTGGCGCGCTCCCAGCAACGAGGCGCCATCGGAGTGGCGCGCTCCCAGCCATGACCTTTGGGTTGCCATGACCGACCTGTCGCTGTTGCGCAATTTCTCGATCATCGCCCATATCGACCACGGCAAGAGCACGCTGGCCGACCGGCTGCTGCTGCGCTGCGGGGCGGTGACGGAGCGCGAGTTCCACGACCAGATGCTCGATTCGATGGACATCGAGCGCGAGCGCGGCATCACCATCAAGGCGCAGACGGTGCGGCTCGAGTACCAGGCGCTCGACGGCAAGACCTACATCCTCAACCTGATGGACACGCCGGGCCACGTCGACTTCGCCTACGAGGTCAGCCGCTCGCTGGCCGCCTGCGAAGGCTCCCTTCTCGTCGTCGACGCCAGCCAGGGCGTCGAGGCGCAGACCCTGGCCAACGCCTATCACGCGATCGACGCCAACCACGAGATCATCCCGGTCCTCAACAAGATCGACCTGCCTTCGGCCGAGCCCGACCGCGTGTGCAAGGAGATCGAGGACGTGATCGGCATCGACACGTCGGAGGCCGTCAAGGTCTCGGCCAAGACCGGCCTCGGCATCGACGACCTGCTGGAGGCGATGGTGCGCCGCCTGCCCGCCCCCACGGGCGACCGCAACGCCCCGCTGAAGGCGCTGCTGGTCGACAGCTGGTACGACCCCTACCTCGGCGTCGTCACCCTGGTGCGGGTCAAGGACGGCACGCTCCGGAAGGGCCAGCGCATCCGCATGATGGCGGTCGGCGCCTCCTACGACCTCGACAAGGTCGGCGTGTTCACGCCCAAGCCCAGGGACGTGGCCGAGCTGGGGCCGGGCGAGATCGGCTTCATCATCGCCGGCATCAAGACCATCGCCGACTGCAAGGTGGGCGACACCATCACCGACGACCGCAAGCCCGCCGCCGAGATGCTGGCCGGCTTCAAGCCCTCGGTGCCCGTGGTGTTCTGCGGCCTGTTCCCGGCCGACGCCGCCGAGTTCGAGTCCTTGCGCGAATCGCTCTCCAAGCTGCGCCTCAACGACGCCTCGTTCCACTTCGAGCCCGAATCGAGCGCCGCGCTGGGCTTCGGCTTCCGCTGCGGCTTCCTGGGCCTGCTGCATCTCGAGATCATCCAGGAGCGGCTGGAGCGCGAGTTCGACCTCGACCTCGTCACCACGGCGCCGTCGGTGGTCTACAAGATCACGATGGACGACGGCACGGAGCGCGAGCTGCACAATCCGGCCGACTACCCCGACCCCTCGCAGATCGCCAGCATGCAGGAGCCGTGGATCAAGGCCACGATCATGACTCCCGACGAGCATCTCGGCGCGGTGCTGACCCTGTGCCAGGAGCGGCGCGGCCAGCAGATCGAGCTCACCTACGCCGGCTCGCGCGCCATGGCGGTCTACCGCCTGCCGCTCAACGAGGTGGTGTTCGACTTCTACGACCGCCTGAAGTCTGTGACGCGCGGCTACGCCAGCTTCGACTACGAGATGCTGGGCTACGAGGAAGGCGACCTGGTCAAGCTCACCATCCTGGTCAACGGCGAGCCGGTCGACGCGCTCTCGATCATCACCCACAAGAACCAGGCCGAGCAGCGCGGCCGCGCGCTCTGCGAGCGCCTCAAGGACCTGATCCCGCGCCAGCTCTTCAAGATCGCCATCCAGGCCGCGATCGGCGGCCGCATCATCGCCCGCGAGACGATCAGCGCGCTGCGCAAGGACGTGCTCGCCAAGTGCTACGGCGGCGACATCAGCCGCAAGAAGAAGCTCCTCGAGAAGCAGAAGAAGGGCAAGAAGCGCATGCGCCAGGTCGGCGACGTCGAGATCCCGCAGTCGGCCTTCATTGCCGCGCTGAAGATGGACAGCCGGTAGCAGTCGCCGCCGCGGCACGGCGGCGACTGCAAAAAGGTGGCGGCGAAATTCCCTGTTCCAAATGTAAAGGGCCCGGCGGGATTGGCCGAAAATGCCGATGCCATCGGCATCTTTCTCGCCGCCGCCCTGCCGGAGCAGGGAATCGAAGCAGGGATTTGCTCGCACCTGAGCAGGGATTTGCGAGCACCATATCAGGGAACTTCCTGCACCGGAGCAGGGACCCGCCTCCCAAGCCGACCTCCGGCCCATGCAATTAGTTCCGTCGCTCATGCTCTTCCGGACCGCGGGCGTCCCGCCCGCTCTTCTCATGAGCGGGCGAGACGCCCGCGGTCCGCATGAGCCCCAAAACAGAACGACCCCGCATTCCTGCGTTCGGTGCGTTCGCTGCGTTCGGCGCCTTTCGAATCAAGGAGTTGGCCGAACGCAAACAACCATTCGGCAGTGCCTCTTGCGTTCGGGCCGCGGTTTTGCGTTCGGGGGTCATCCGACGCCCGCTCCCTGAAGTGGCCGTGGGGATTCGATCCCGATACTTGCGTCCGTTGCGTCCGTGCGTCACTGGCTCTTTGGAAATCAACAACTTGCCGCCGATTGCTCGCAATCCCCTTTGCGTCCGGTCGCGTCAGGGGGCTCCTTTGCGTGAGCCTCTGCGGTGCGAGAACAGACCCGACGACCACGGTGATCCCTCCAGACAGACTGATCCACGCCTGGAGTAGCGTCCCCCGACTTCCGCGATAACCCCGCCTGGCCGGCCTGGCTCACCTTTGCAGCCACTGCCCGTGCAATTAATTGCACTCGACAACGCAAGCGTCATCGCCCGACGCCACAGCGCCGAACCTCCTCCATCCGATTCTCGCGTCACCCGTGGTCCAAGCTAGCCCGCGAATCGAGAACCGCAAGCCCTCCCAGCTACGACAGCCCACCCCGACTCCGCCGCCGACGCGGCCGCCCGCCGCCACCAATGTACGAAGGCGCCTCCGCCACCCCGCCCCGCCTGCCGATCCACAGGAAGACTACGCCGAGCACGAAAAACGCCAGCACCGCCGGCACCGCCAGCACCGGCCCGACCACCGAACTCCACAGCGCCCCCGACAGATGCCGCTGCACCGCCCCCTCCGCCCGGTTCAGGGACCCGATGGAGAGCTGCGACCACAGCTCGCCCAGCCCGAACAGGTGGAACGAGCCCTCGCTCCACCACGCGAGCCCATCGTGCACGACCACCGCAACCGCCATGGCGAGCAGCAGCCAACCGAGCGCCCGGAACAAC
>NZ_JBFWZI010000269.1:0-4320 GCF_050185545.1 Reyranella sp.
GCGCGGTCGACTACGCCCAGCCCAGCGTCACCAAGGTGGGCGGCGTCACCGAGTTCCTGAAGGTGGCGACCTTGGCCGACGCTGCTGGTGTGACCCTGATGCCGCACTCGCCGTACTTTGGCCCGGGCTTCCTGGCCACGCTGCACCTGCTGGCGGCCCGCGGTGGCGCTGGCGGCATGATCGAGCGCTACCACATGGATCTGGAGGCGAGCCTCTACGGCGACCTGGTGAACCCGGTCGATGGGGGCTTCGTCGTGCCGCTGGGCCCGGGACTTGGGCGCGATCCCGATCCGGACGTGATGAAGACGTACGGGGATTAGCTTGCTCCCCAGCGTCTTCGCCGGGGAGGTGTCGCCGTCATACGGCGACCTGCCTTCGCCGATGCGGAGCCGCTTTGGCTTCGCGCAGGCAGGCGGAGGGGTCATGGCTGGGAGCGCGCCACTCCGATGGCGCTCTTCTTGTTGACAACAAACCCCATGAGCGCCATCGGAGTGGCGCACTCCCAGCAATGAGTTCACCCCCTGCGCGGCCGGATGCGCGGGACCTGGATGATCGACCACGGGTCGGGCAGCTCGCCGACCGGGCAGTCGATCAGGGTCGGGCCGCCGCGCGTGAGGCCGCGGGTAATCGCCGCCCGCAACTCGTCGGGTGACTTCACCCGTTCGCTCGCCAAGCCAAAGCTCTCGGCCAGCTTGACGAAATCGGGATTGCGCAGGTCGCTGGCGATGGTGCGGTTGTTGTAGGACAGCTGCTGGATGCGCCGCACGTTGCCGTAGGCGCCGTCGCTGAACACCACGGCGACCACGCCGATGCCGTGCTGCGCCGCCGTCGCCATCTCCATGGCTGTGAACATGAACCCGCCATCGCCGTTGATCGACACGACCGGCGTATCAGGCTTGGCGACCTTGACGCCGAGAGACGTGGCATAGCCCCAGCCCAACGTGCCCTGGTAGCCCGGGGAGAGGAACGTGCGCGGCTTGTAGGTCGGCCAGGCGAGGCGGGCGGCGTAGCCCATCTGCGTCAGCTCGTCGACCAGGATGCCGTCCTCGGGCAGCGCGCCGCGAATCGCCTCGAGGTATGCGATCTGCGGCCCGAGCTTCTCGCGCAACATCTTGGCCGCGGCGGCCTTGGTCACGGCGACGTGCTCGGCCCGGCCGTTGGGCTTGCCGGCGTGCTTGCCGATCCGATTGGCGAGCGCCGCCAGGGTCGCCGTCGCATCGCCGACAATGCCGATCTCCGGTCGGCGGAAACGGTCGAGCTCGGCGCTGTCGGCATCGATGCGGATGATCCTGAGATCGTCGTCCATGCCCCAGTTCTGCTGCTGGGCCTGCATGCGCGTGCCGACCGCCAGCACGACGTCGGCCTCGCCCCACAGGCGATAGCCCGCCGGCATGGTGACCGAGAGCCGGTGGCGGCCGTCGATAACACCCTGGCCCATGCGCCCCGTCATCACCGGCGCCTCGAGCGTCTCGGCAATCGCCTGCACCGATGCGCCGGCGCCCTGCGCGCCGCCGCCGACCACGATCAGCGGCCGCTTGGCGCCGCCCAGCAACTTGGCCGCCTGCTCGACGGCCTCCTCGTCGACCGGGCAGGGGTCGGGCACGGCCGGCGTCGCGATCAGCTCGACCGGCGCACGCCGGCCCCAGGTGTCCATGGCGCATTCCAGCCCGACCGGCCGGCGGCGGCCCGACAGCATCCGCCGGAACGCCTCGTTGACCAGGCCCGGCGCCTCGCCTGGCGCGTTGATGCGGTCGGCCCACTTGGTGAGACCGCGCATGATCGAAAGCTGGTCCGGCAATTCATGCAGCAGGCCCACGTTGCGGCCGATCATCGCCTGCTGGATCTGGCCGGACAGCGCCAGCACCGGCGCGTTCACCGCATAGGCGGTCGACAGCGCCGCCGTGGTGTTGAGGAAGCCGGGCCCCGGCACGACCACGTAGGCCGAGGGGTCGCCGCTCGCCATGGCGTAGCCCAGCGCCATGTAGGCGCAGGCCTGCTCATGGCGGGCATGGATGGGACGGATCGCGTTGGTGCGATCGTAGAGGGCATCGAAGAACGCGTCGTTCTGGACGCCGGGCAGGCAGAAGATCGTGTCGATGCCGTTCACTTCCAGCATCGACACGACGGCCTGGGCGGTGGTTAGGGTCTGCATCCGGCTATTCTACACGGGCGCCGGACGCCTTGATAATGGGCGCCAGCCTTGCCTCTTCGGCGTCGCGATAGGCGAGCGTGGCGGCCGGCGTGTTCCACCAGGCCGTAGCGCCCAGGTCGGCGAACTTGGCCTTGAGGTCGGCGCTCTCCAGCGCATTCTTCGAGAGCTCCGACAGGCGCGCGACGACGTCGGCCGGCAGCTTGGCCGGTCCGGTCAGCGTGGTCCACGACACGATGTCGAAACCCTCGATGAACTCGGCGACCGCCGGCACGTCCGGGGCGACCGGCGTCCGCTTGGCCGACGTGACGGCGAGCGGCCGCACCTTGCCGGAGCGCGCCTGGGCCAGCGCGCCCGGGATGTTGTCGAAGATCATGTGGACCTGGCCCGCCAGGATGTCCTGCATCGCCGGCGCGGCGCCCCGATAGGGCACGTGCAGAATATCGACGCCAGCCTTGAGCTTGAACAGCTCTCCCGACAGGTGGAGCGTGGTGCCCGAGCCGGCCGAGGCGTAGGAGTACTTGCCCGGGTTCTTCTTCAGGAGGGCGATCAGCTCCGGCAGGTCCTTGACCGGCAGGTCGAGGTTGACCACCAGCATGTTGGGCAGGAACCAGATGGTGCTGACAAAGGTGAAATCGGTGCGGGCGTTGAACGGCAGCTTGGCATAGAGGGTCGGCGCGATGGCGTGACTGGCGATGCCGCCCAGGCCCAGCGTGTAGCCGTCGGGCGCCGACTGCGCGAGCGCGTCGACGCCGACATTGCCGCCCGAGCCGCCCTTGTTCTCGACGATCCACTGCTGGCCGGAGAGTTCCGCCATCTTGGCGCAGAACAGCCGGGAAAGCGTGTCGGTGGCGCCGCCGGCCGGAAAGGGGTTGATGTAGCGGACCGGCTTGTTGGGATAGGTGCCCTGGGCGCGCGCCGATTGCGACAGGATCGCGGGCGCCATCAGCGCCCCACCGATGCCGGCAAGGACGCGCCGGCGCTTCGAACTCGTCATCTCGTTTTCCTCCACACTCTACCATCAAGCCACGCGGACGTGACATGCCGCGCGGGCGCCGTCGACAGGCTGTGCGCAATCGTCCGGCCGCGCCTTTCAGTAGCTTGAAAACTCGCAAAATCTCGTCAATTTTGCCGCTACACTGCGGTTTGGTGTTGGGGAAGCCGCAGGGCGAGGTGAGAACGATGCGGGTGGTGGGTGGTAGCGGGGCCAGGATCGCGAGCGTCGGCGCATGCGCGATTGCGCTGTGCCTCGTCGTCTCCGCGCTGGTCGCGCCAGCTCTCGTCAACTCTGTTGCCGCCCAGCCCAAGCCACAGCAGCCGACCGCTCCCGCGCAGACACCGGCCCAGGCCAAGCCGCCAGCCCCGGCCCAACAACCCAACCCCAAGGACCAGTCGTTCGACATCTGCACCGGCCTGACCGGCGCCAAGGCGGCCAGGAAGGTCGAGGCCTGCAACGAGGCGATCGCGCAGGGCGGTCTCAGCATGCCCGAGCTCGCCGTCGCCTATCTCCACCGCGGCCTGTCGGAAAGCGGCCCGGGCAGCGACACCCGCTCCAAGGCCGACTACCGCCAGTCGATCCGCATCCTGAGCGACCTGATCCTGACGCAGCCGCTCAACCCCTATCTCTACATCCAGCGCGGCGTCGTCCATCAGCAGATCGGCGAGGCCGACCGTGCGATCGTCGATTTCAGCGACGCCATCCGGCTCGCTCCCAAGGAGACGGCGCCGCTGATCCACCGCGGCATCATCCTCTACACCCGCAAGGACAACAGCGACGGCGCCATCGCCGACCTGACGGCCGCGCTCGCCATCAAGAACTGTGACGTCTCGGGCTGGATCAATCGCGGCATCGCCTACAAGCGCAAGGCCGACCTCGACCAGGCGATCAAGGATTTCACCGACGGCATCAAGTGCCTGCCGCCCAATGTCCAGCCGGTGAACACCAAGGAATTGCCCGACAACGTCACCAAGGTGCTGTTGAGGCAACGCGACAAGGACAATCACTGGGCGCTGCTCGCTGCGTTCAGCTACTACCAGCGCGGCCTCGTCTATTACGACAAGCAGCTCTACGACAAGTCGATCGCCGACTTCACCCAGGCGATCCACTACAACCCCGACGACGCGGCGCCGTTCGTCGGCCGCGGCGCGGCGTACATGTACAAGAACGACAC
>NZ_JBFWZI010000269.1:4420-7813 GCF_050185545.1 Reyranella sp.
AACCGTGACCGCAAGGCGGCGGCGCTGGCCGAGCAGGTCGCCCATGCCTACTACCAGCGCGGCATGGCCCTGATCGACAAGCAGGACTACGACGGCGCGCTCGAGGATTTCAATCGCGCGCTCGAGATCACGCCGGACGAGGCGCGGCCCTACCTGGGACGCGGCGCGGCCTATCTCCGGCAGGGCAAGGCCAAGGAAGCGCTGGCCGACTTC
This sequence comes from Reyranella sp., assembly GCF_050185545.1. GTDB lineage: Bacteria > Pseudomonadota > Alphaproteobacteria > Reyranellales > Reyranellaceae > Reyranella. Next base: position 4,634 of record NZ_JBFWZI010000269.1, read on the forward strand.
GACAAGGCGATTGAGCTGGCGCCGGGCCGGGCCAACGTCTACTTCGAGCGCGGCTCGGCCTATCATCGCGTCGAGAACTACAAGGACGCGATCGCCGACTACACCGAGTCGATCCGCCTCGACCCCAAGGAGCCGCTCGCCTACATCAATCGCGGCATGGCGGAGATCTTCGTCAACAGGATCGACGACGCCATCGACGATTTCGATTCGGCGCTGCGCATCAGCCCGGACGACGTCAACGCGCTGATCCAGCGCGGCTTCGCCTCTGCGCTGAAGAAGGATTTCGGCGCCGCCTTCGCCGACAACACGAGGGCGCTCGAGCTCGCGCCGGACAATCCGACGGCCCTGTTCTACCGCGCCCAGATCGAGGCGCTGCGCGGCAACTCCGAGCGGGCGCTCGAGGACTACAACGCCGCGCAGCGCCTGCAGCCCGACAATCCGCGCACCTACGCCGCGCGGGCGGCGGTTTATCTCGAGCTCGGCGACTACGAAAGCGCGATCGACGATCTCGACCAGGCGATCAGGCTCAGGCCGAAGGATGCAGCGCAGTTCCTCAACCGCGGCATCGCCTGGTTCGGCAAAGGCGACTGGGAGCGCGCCATCGCCGACTACGGCGAGGCGCTGAAGATCGACCCGAACATGTACCAGGCGCTCAACAACCGGTGCATGACCAAGGCCGTGCTGGGCAACGATCTCGACGGCGCGGCGTCCGATTGCGATGCGGCGCAGGCGCTGAGCCCGCGTGACCCGTTCACCACCCTCAATCGCGGCCTGATCGAGCTCAAGCGCGGCCAGTTCGCCCGGGCGATCGCGCAGTACGATGCCGTCCTCGCCATCGATTCCCGCCGGGCGCGCGCCTACTACGGCCGCGGGTTGGCGAAGCTCAAGATGGGCGACAAGGCGGGCGGCGACGCCGACATTGCCGTTGCCAAGGCGATGCTGCCGAACGTCGCTGCGGAGTTTGCGAACTATGGCGTCCGCTGACGCCTGAGTTGGAGGGGAGAGGCATGCTGCGCTTGGGAGCTTTCATGGCGGCGATCGGACTTGCCGTGGCCGCGCTGCCGCAGGAAGCGGCGGCGGGCGCCGTTCTCGATTCGATCAAGGTGCGCGGCGAGCTGAACTGCGGCGTGCGCGGCGACACGCACGGCTTTGCCCGCAAGGACGACAAGGGCAGGTTCACCGGCTTCGAGGTCGACATCTGCCGCGCCGTGGCGGCCGCGATCCTCGGCAACGCCGACAAGGTGAAGTTCTTCCCGCTCGAGGCCGCGCGGCGCTTCCCGTCGCTGCAGAACGGCCAGGTCGACCTGCTGGTGTCCGGAACGACCTACACGATGGGGCGCGCGCTCACCGCCGGTCTCGATTTCGTCGCCGTCTACTACTACGACAGCCAGGCCTTCATGGTGCCCCGCAAGCTCGGCAAGAAGAGCGTCAAGGACCTGAGCGGCAACACGGTCTGCGTGCAGTCCGCCACGACCACGGCGGAGAACGCCGAGGAGTACTTTCGTCTCAACAAGATGACCTACAGCCCGGTGAGCTTCGACAGGCTGGATGACATGCGCATGGCGTTCTTTGCCGGCCGCTGCGACGCCCTGACGGCCGATCGCTCGGCGGTCTATGCCGCGCGCGCCTCCTATGCCAGCAACCCGAGGGATTTCCTCGTCCTGCCTGAAAGTCCCTCGCGCGAGCCGCTCGGCCTGATCATCAAGCAGGGCGACACGGCCTTCCGGGAAATCGTCCGCTGGTCGCTGTTCGCCATGGTCGAAGCCGAGGAGAACGGCATCAGGTCGGCCAATGTCGACGAGATGCTGAAGAGCGAGAGCCCCCGGATCAGGCGCCTGCTCGGCGCGACACCCGGCATGGGCAAGGCGCTCTCCGTCGACGACAAGTGGGCCTACAACATCATCAAGCAGGTCGGCAATTACGGCGAGGTCTACGACCGCAATATCGGCAGCGGCTCGAACCTCCGGATCCCGCGCAGCCTGAATGCGCTCGCCACCCAGGGCGGCATGCAATACGCACCACCGATGCGGTAGCTTCTTCATCCTCCCCAGCTCCGCTGGGGAGGTGTCGCCGTCATACGGCGACGGAGGGGTCATGAGTCATGAGGACCGCGGGCGTCCGGCCCGCTCATGCTCATGAGTCATGAGCGGGCGGGACGCCCGCGGTCCGCATGACTCACCCCTTCCACGTGAATGGAAACAGCTGCTGTCGGACGAAGCCGGGCGGCATGTAGTCGCCGAGCACGCCGTATTTACCGGGGAAGCGGCGGTCCGACTTCACGGCGGTGCCGAACATGTAATCGATGAAGGCGAAGTGGGCGGCGTAGTTGCGGTCGATCGCCTCGCGCTCCGAGCTGTGATGCCAGTGGTGGAAATCGGGCGTCACGATCAGCCATTTGAGCGGCGCGCGGGCGAATGCCTCCGGCAATCGGACGTTGGCGTGGTTGAACACGGCCTGGAAACCCACGATCACGATGTAGACGTTCATCGAGGCCTCGGTGAACCCCAGCACGTAGAGCACGCCCAGGATCGACACGCGTGTCGCCAAGAGCTCGAACAAGTGCAGGCGCGAGCCGGCCATCCAGTCCATGTACTCGGCGCTGTGATGCACGGCGTGAAAGCGCCACAGGAACGGGATCTCGTGGTAGGCGCGGTGCGTCCAGTACTGCACCAGGTCGGCGACCAGCAGCACCAGAAACAGCTCGGCGAAGAAGGGCAGGCCGCCGATCCATTTCTGCAGCGGCGGCCAGACCAGCCAGCCGAACAGCCGATGGATGGCGAAGTTCACGATGATCAGCGCGAGGCCCACCATCAGGTGGTTGACGATGAAATGCGTGAAGTCGGTCTGCCAGCCCGGCCGGAACACCGGCTGGTCGCGATGCAGCGGAAACATCTTCTCGATCAGGATGAACACCATGCTGGAGCCCAGCAGGTCGAGCAGGAACCAGTCGAGACCGATGTAGGGCGTGTTGTCGGGGAAGTCGCCGACCGGCACGCGATGGCCGCCCAGGCCTGCGGCGACCAGGATCAGGGCCAGCGCCGTGCCGTTCAGCCATCGATTGCGCAGCCGGATCAGGTTGGCGAGCGCCAGGCCGCCCGCGATCACCATGCCGACCAGCAGCACCTCGCGCAGCAGCTCGACGTCGTATTTCTTCCGCAGGTCCGGCGTCGTGAGATACTG
>NZ_JBFWZI010000270.1:0-7750 GCF_050185545.1 Reyranella sp.
AGCGCCACTGCTCCGGCCAGCGCGCCGGCAACCACCAGCAGGCCGACCTGCTCGAGCGCCGCCGAGAAGCCCAGCCCGAAGGCCTTGCCGACCGACTGGAAGGTCATGTCGGCGGCGATCCCGTACACCACGATCGTCGCCATGATGGCGAGGAACGCAGGCAACCGCAGGCGCTGGACCAGCAGCACGATGGCCAGGACGGCAATCGGCACGAGGAGCGAGGCGAGAAACATGGGCGCGACCTTAATCGCCTGCTAGAGTTGCCACCACAAGGGGTGCCCGATGAATGACGCTCGTGGCCGGCAGCGCGCTCACTGCGTGGCGCTCTTGGCATTCTCCTCTCCAGCGAAGCAGGTGAGGAGTGGACACATCTCGAATCCCTCCCCCGCAATCGGAGGAGGTGCCCCGTCATACGGGGCGGAGGGGGAAAGCCACACTCGAGATGTTTCTGATTCCGACGTCGGAACTTCAGGGATCTCGTTTGAGGCCTTGCCCCACCCCCCCCCACGGGGGCACCTCCCCCGTAAGACGGGGGAGGATCGGAGACGTGTCCACTCCGTAGCAGCGAAGGAGGAGAGGAGAATGAGCCGCGGCTTGTCGGCGCTGCTTGTCGTCGTGCTGTCGATCGTCTGCCTCGCCCTGCCTGCCCGCGCCGATGGCGGCCTGGTGCGGATCGATGGCAAGAACTTTGTCACGGCGGACGGCCGCACCCTGCTGATCAAGGGAATCAGCCTCGGCAACTGGTTGATGCCCGAGGGCTACATGTTCAAGTTCGAGGTCGCCAAGGCGCCGCGCCAGATCTACGGCGCCTTCGACCGCCTGCTCGGCAGCGAGGACGCGGCCGGGTTCTGGCGGCGCTATCGCGACCGCTACATTGCCGAGGCCGACATCCAATTCATCAAGTCGGTCGGCTTCAACATGGTGCGCATCCCGCTGCACTGGCGCCTGTTCATGACCGCCGAAGGCGAGATTGCGGGCGAGGGCTGGGCGCTGCTCGACCGCGTGCTGGGGTGGGTGCGCGACGCCGGCCTGCTCGCCATGCTCGATCTTCACGCCGCGCCGGGTGGCCAGACCGGCATCAATCACGACGACGGGCCGGGCTATCCGCTGATGTTCTACGTGTCGCGCGATCGCGCGCTCGCGATCAAGCTGTGGCGCGCCATCGCCGAGCGCTATCGCGGCGATCCGGCGATCCTGGGCTACGACATCCTGAACGAGCCGATCGCGCCCTATCACGACGTGGCGACGCTCAACATGCGGCTCGAGCCGTTCTATCGGAAGGTGACAGCGGCGATCCGCGAGGTCGATCCTGGCCGCATCGTCATCCTGGCCGCGGGGCAGTGGAGCTCGAGCTTCGACATGTTCGGCCCGCCCTTCGCGCCCAACCTCGCCTACACGTATCACTCGTTCTGGGCGAGCACGAAGCGCGATTCGATCCAGCGCCATCTCAACTTCGCCAACCGCTACGGCGTGCCGCTGTTCCTCGGCGAGACCGGCGAGCTCACCGACGAGTGGAACGAGCAGTTTCGCCTGCTGCACGAGACGCACGGCATCGGCTGGTCGTTCTGGACCTACAAGAACCTCGACACGCCTTCGACCGTGGTCTCGATCCCGCGCCCCGAGGACTGGAACGAGATCGTGGCCTTCGCCGACGGCATGCGAAAGGACAAGCCGGCGCAGGACGTGATCGACCGCGCCATCGCCGCGTACCTCGACGGCATCGAATTCGCCAACGGAGTGGTCCGCTGGACCTACCTGCAGTCGCTGGGGTTGAAGGCGGGGCCGTAATCCTCCTCCCCAGCGTCTTCGCTGGGGAGGTGCCCCGTCATGCGGGGCGGAGGGGTCATGGTTCTTCCGGACAGCGGGCGTCCCGCCCTCTCATGGACTCATGAGCGGGCGGGACGCCCGCGGTCCGGAAGACGCATGACAGAGAGAGTCACGCACGACCAGGCGGGATGACCGCGATGGCATCCACCTCGACCAGCCATTCCGGCCGCGCCAGGGCGGAGACCACGATCCCGGTCGAGACCGGGAACACGCCCTTCAGCCATTTGCCGACGACGCGATAAACCGTCTCGCGATAGCGCGGATCGACGATGTAGATCGTGATCTTGCAGACGTGCTCGAGCTTCGAGCCGGCCTCCTCGAGCAGCATCCTGATGTTCGCCATCGCCTGCTCGGTCTGCGCCGCGACGTCGCCGATGCCGACGCTTCTCGAGCTGTCGAGGTCTTGCCCGATCTGGCCGCGCACGAACACGAACTTCCCCTCTGCGACGACGACCTGGCAGAGGTCGTTATCGAGATTCTGTTCGGGGTAGGTGTCCCTGGTGTTGAACTTGCGAAGCCGCGTGTGCGCCATGGGGTGTCTCCACCTTTCGCCTCCCCCGTATGACGGGGGAGGAACATGAGTTGTGTCGCTAAGCCGCCAGCCGATCGCGATAGTGATCGGCCAGCGCCGTCAGCGCGGCGGCGCCGTCGCCCTTGAAGCTCGGGCCGTGCATCAGCGCAATCGTCGTGGGCTTGAGGCCTGCGAGCCGCCGCAGCGTCGGCTCGGTGAGCTTGGTCACCGGCATGTAGGGCACTGCCTTCTCGGTGGCGATCGCCGGCCCCACGATCTCCGACTCTGTCGTCGGCGTGGCCGGCCCGAACTGGGTGAACAGGTCGCTGCTGAACAGCGTGCCGGTGGTCTCCTCGTAGATCACGCCGGCGTCCCAGTTGTGCGGCACGTGCGGCGTGTCGAGCCAGCGCACGCGCTTGCCGCCGAGGTCCAGCACCTCGTCGTTGGCGAGCACGCTCGGCTCGCGGTCGGCCATGTCGCGCAGCCAGATGTTGCAGCCGACCTGGCCGTGCACCGGCGTCGCCCTGGGTGCGGCGGCCAGCCACTGGTTGAGTGCCCCCGATTCATCGGCCTCGACATGGCTGCAGGTCGTCCAGCGCAGCTTCTCGAGCGGGATCACGCTCTTCACCGCGGCGGAGATCAGTGGAAACAACGAGCGCTGGCCGTAGTGGAACAGCAACGGCTCGTCGGCGTCGATCAGGAACTGGTTGAAGGTGAATCCCGTCGGCCCGACGGCGGGCAGGAAGGTCGACAGGCGATAGATCCTGTCGGCGATCTCGGAAACTTCGGTCTTCACTGCGTCCTCCTGCGGGTGTTCTGGGAGCGCGCCATTCATGTGGACCGCGGGCGTCTCGCCCGCTCATGTGGACCGCGGGCGTCTCGCCCGCTCATGAGGATGAGCGAGCGAGACGCCCGCGATCCACGTGAGAGTGGCGCGCTCCCGGCGAAGAGCTCTGGTCACGCAACGCCACCTCGAGATGCCGCGGTGAGCGTCGAGCGTGCCTGGGGTTCAGCAAGAATCTCGATCAGCTTGGCATTGAACGCGTCGGCGGCCTCGTAGGCAACCCAGTGGCCGGCCCCCGGGATCACGTTCATCTCGAAATCGGGCTGGCGGGCACGGAACAGGTCGATGCGCTCCTGGATGTTCGGGTAGGTCGTCGAATCGAATTCGCCCCAGATCCCGGTGAGCGGCACTTTTACCCGCGGCAGGACCTCGCTCAGCTTGAACTGCTGGCCCATGTCGCGGCTGCGTGTCTTGGCCCGCGTCGTGTTCAGGATCTGCATATGGATGGCGATGCCGTCGACCCCGGCCGGATCGTGCAGCATCAGGATCTCGAGGTTGCGCCGGGCCTCGGCGGCCAGGGTCTCCGCCGGCATCTCGGGCAGCAGCTTGCGCAGCTTCGGGCCGGGCTTGCGCGTCGCCTTGAGCCCGCCCGCGCCCACCATGACGATGCGCCGGATGCGCTGGGCGAACAGCACGGCGATGTGACCGGCCACCATGCCGCCGAACGAGAAGCCGGTGATGGCGAATTTTTCCTCGGCCGGCAGCAATCCTTGCATCGCCGCCTGGACGCAATGGGTCACCGACCAGATGTCGCGCACGTCGTCGGGCGGGTCGCTGTCGCCGAGGCCCGGCATGTCGGCGGCGTAGACGGTGAAATGCTCGCTGAGCGGCTGGACGTTGCGGATCCAGTGGATCCATGAGCCCGAGCCGCCGTGGAACAGCAGCAGGATCGGCTTGCCCGAGCCCTCGCCCCAGATGTGCCACATCATGCGGCCGCCATTGCCCATCGGCACGCGCACCGCCCGGGCGGTGGCTTCGATCTCCCGGATGTGCTCGGCGGCGGTGCGGCCGTCCGGCATGCGCGGGACGGCGGAGTAGTCGAGCGCCATCAGCCGAGCGCCCCCAGCAGCCGTTCGACGAATTGCGGCGCCTGCTTGCGATCGATCCAGCGCAGCACGGTGACGAGATCGTTGTCGGGATCGATCCAGACGATGTGGCTGCCCCAGCCGAGCGCGAAATGGCTGCGCTCCGAGGCCGCCGCGAACTGGCGCCTGTTGGTGTTGAGCCACCACATCAGCCCGTAGAACGGCGCCATCGGGCAGGGCCTTACCAGCTCGTCGGTCCAGCCGGGATGCAGGATCTCCTTGCCCTCCCATTTGCCGCCCTGCGCCACCAGCAGGCCCATCAGCGCGAGGTCGCGTGCCGAGATGACGATGCCGCCGCCCCAGTGCCCGCCGCCCGGCACCGAGACCATCTCCTTGCCGTCGATCGTCACCGTCGAGTTGCGATAGCCGTCCCATCTCCAGGTCGAAGTGGCGCCGATCGGGTCCATGATCCGCCGCTTCAGCACCGACGGCAGCGGCTCTTTGAACAGCTGCAGCAGGCAGAGCGACAGGCGGTTCACGCGCACGTCGTTGTATTCGTAGAACGTCCCGGGCGGCTTCAGCTGGCGGCGCGTGCCCTTGGGCGCCTCGGCGACGGCGATGCCGACCACGCGATTGTGGTCGACGCGGTCCTCCTTGCCGAACAGCGTGCCCTGCCATTCGCTGGTCTGGGTCAGCAGGTGGCGCCAGGTGATGTCCCTGTTCTGGTCGCTGGTGAAGCCGTCATCGAGCCTGTAGCCAGCGACCTTGTCGTCGAGGCTCCTGATCAGCCCGTCGCCGACGGCGAGGCCGGCCAGCAGGGCGAGGAAGCTCTTGGCGACACTGAAGGTCATGTCGGTATGACCGACGTCGCCCCATTCGGCCAGGAGCTTGCCGCCGTGATAGACGATGCCGGCGTGGCCGCCGCGCGGCGTCACCGGCCCCAGCACCTCGTTGTCCGGCGCCTTCTCCCCCGAATCGTAGGTCATGACGAACTGGCCGTCGGGCATCTGCATGCTGGCAGGCCACTTTGATTCGGCCGATTTGGCGAACGCTATCGCGTCTTTCAGATCCTTCATGCCCGCAATCAACAGTCATTCGTGCCTACAATCAACATTGGAGACACCCGGCACCCCCGGGCGCGCACCGCGATGCCGAGGAAATCGGGGCGTACCCGCCCCGATTTTCATAGGAGCCCGCCCGGGAGCAAGCGTAGAAACGCGCATGGCCCCGCCGACCGCGATCACCCTCCGCCAACCCGACGACTGGCACGCCCATCTGCGCGACGGGCCGATGCTGCAGGCCTGCGCCGTCCACACGGCACGCCAGTTCGCCCGCGCCGTCATCATGCCCAACCTGTTGCCGCCAGTTACGACGGTCGCCGAGGCCGCATCGTATCGCGAACGAATCCGCAGAGCGGTCCCGGCCGGCCTCGCCTTCGAGCCGCTGATGACCTGCTACCTGACCGACGGCGCCGATCCCTCGGAGCTGGCGCGCGGCAAGCGCGAGGGCGTGTGGGTCGCGGCCAAACTCTACCCGGCGCACGCCACCACCAATTCGGCGCACGGCGTCACCTCGATGGAGCGGATCGCGCCCGCCCTCGAGGCGATGGAGAAGGCGGGCATGCCGCTCCTCGTCCATGGCGAGGTGACCGACCCCGAGGTCGACATCTTCGACCGCGAGGCGGTGTTCCTCGAGCGCGTGCTGGCGCCGCTGCTGCAGCGGCACCAGGGGCTGAAGGTGGTGCTCGAGCACATCACCACCCGGGAGGGCGTCGCCTTCGTCGAGGCCGGCGGCGCGCGGATGGGCGGCACGATCACGCCGCATCATCTCAGCTACAACCGTAATGCCATCTTCAAGGGCGGCATCCGCCCGCACCTCTACTGCCTGCCGATCGCGAAGGCCGAGGAGCACCGCCTGGCGCTGCGCCGCGCCGCGACGACGGCCAGCCAGACCCAGTTCTTCCTCGGGACGGACACCGCGCCGCATACCGCCGACACCAAGGAATGCGCCTGCGGCTGCGCCGGCATCTTCAACGCCCCGGTGGCGATGCAGGTCTACGCTCAGATCTTCGCCGAGGAAGGCGCGCTCGACCGGCTGGAGGCGTTCGCGTCGCTGAACGGCCCGCGGTTCTATGGGCTGCCGGTCAATGAGAAGCGGGTGACGCTGCTTGCCGCGCCGCTGGTCGCGCCGGAGCGCATCGATGTCGCGAACGGGGACAAGAGCGTGGTCGTGTTCCGGCCGGATACGCCGGTCGAGTGGTCTTATTGAGAAGGATTGCCCATGCTTCCTGGAGAAGGGGGCGCTACGTCTGCCTGACAATTTCGAGAGCTCTGGCGGAAATCCACCCTTCGCCCTCGAAGCGAAGTTGCATTTCGACCACCTGAGGCTCCGAAACGTCAATCTGCGATTTGGTTCTCAATGCCGTCAACTTGTCGACCGTCATGTCCGAGAATGTCGTTCGGCCCAATCCTGTCGCGACCCCGTCCTCCATCTTGAATCGGTACTGACAGTCGAATGTGCCGCCTTTCCCAGCGCGAAAGACCGTCCAGGTAGCGAACTCGATGCGCGCTGGAAGCCTGCCAACGACTATGACGTTTCCAGGGTAGACCCCGGCTAGGACATCCTTGCCGCCAATCTCGCTTCGTACATCGTCGCAGACGACGAATTGCGGCGGAGCGAGGGCCTTGAAGTAAGCACTTTCCATCATCCAACGCCCATTTGCGCCAACTCGCGATTTTCGCCGGTCGCCTCGTTGACGATGGCAACGTCGGTGAAGCTCCCGCCGATATCGATGCCGAGCCGCCACGCCATCGCTCAGGCCCTTGCCATTGCTGGCAGCGCGCCACTAGCAGGCACCACCTCTTCTCTTCGTCTCCTTGCTGGGAGCGCACCGCTCCGATGGCGCTTATGGGACGTGTGATCAATGGGAAGAGCGCCATCGGAGCGGTGCGCTCCCAGCGCATGACTCGCTCTTCCGGCAAAATTGGCGCCTGTGAGGGAGACCTTGGGGTACGCGGCGAAGCTCATCACGCCAAAAGTATCCCGGCCCCTCTCGGCAGCGCACAAACGGCAATTACCTTTCCATCGTCAAGCCCTGCCAATCTATCCACCTCGCGAAAAGCGCACTCATCCATGGTCCGCGAATGCTTGCTTGCGGCCCGGGGCGCTGGCCGCGCATAGACGAGGCTGGTAAAGGTACAAGCGGGATCGCCATGCAACATCCTCTGAGGTTCGGCATCTGGGCCCTGGTCCACGGCAACCGCGCCGCCCTGCATGACCCGGAGGAACCCTACGACGCGTCGTGGGAGCGGAACCGAAAGCTTATCCTGGAGGCCGAGCAGCTCGGCTACGACTGCACGCTGGTCGCCCAGCACACCGCCAACCCGCATCGCGAGGACCTCGACCAGCTCGAGGCGTGGACGTCGTCGGCGGCGCTGGCGGCGCTCACCTCGCGGATCGAGATCATCACCGCGATCAAGCCGATGCTCTATCACCCGGTCGTGCTGGCGAAGATGGCGCTGCAGATCGAGCACATCGCGCGCG
>NZ_JBFWZI010000271.1:0-7635 GCF_050185545.1 Reyranella sp.
TAGATCTCGCCGCACAGGATCATGGGGCGCGTCTGGGTGAGCAGGTCGCGGATCACGCCGCCGCCGCACGCCGTCACCATGCCGAGGAAGGCCGACACGACGACCGGCGCTCCCGCCGTGACCGCGACATGCGCGCCGACAACGGCGAAGGCGGCAAGTCCCAGGGCGTCGGCCCAGACGACCAGGCTTTGCCGCTCGACGGTGAAACGCTGCAGGAAATACATGACGAAGGCGACTACGCTGCACAGGATCAACTCGCCGGGATTCTTCACCCACCACGCCGGCTCGCTGAGCAGGACGTCGCGCACCGTGCCGCCGCCGATGCCGGTGATGACGCCGATCAGCACGATGCCGAGGGCGTCCATGCGGTGACGCGCGGCGGCAAGGGCGCCGCTGGCGGCGAAGACGACGTCGCCCAGATACATGATGGCGACGATGACCAGGCTCAATGGTTCGACGAGCGGCGTCATGGACCTGCCTCTAAGTGCGTGACGCGCGGAAGAATGGCGGCTGTGGGGCTCACGCTCCAGCATGGGTGTGATTCCTCCCCCCGGGAAAATGCGCCAGGGGCCCCACTTCAGGCGCTCGCCTTTCTCCAGCGACCTCCTCTTTGCTGGGAGCGCGCCACTCCGATGGCGCTCATGGGATGTGTGATCGACAAGATGAGCGCCATCGGAGTGGCGCGCTCCCAGCTATGAGCAACTCATCGCGCTCCATGTGCCTCGGGTCCACAGTCACAAAGCATGCGCCGGTCCTACGTCGCGCGACACAGACGATACACCTCCCTCGGGCCGCGATACGCTCAAGACACGCCGAGCCGATAAAAACCTCACACAGACGGGCAGGTCGGAGCCCGCTTGGGGGTGTGTAATGATCGGCGAATTCCTGACGGCACTCGGGGTCCCTGTCGCGATGGCTGGGGCGATGGAGAGCTGGTTGACCGTAGGCACGCTGGCGCTCGTCTGGTCCGTGACTGCCGAAGCCAATTTCAGCCGATAGGATGACCATGTCTTTCATACCGATTGCCCTGCTCTCCGTCATGGGCGCCAGCCTGGCGGTCATCGTCGTCGTCGCAACTCGGGAGGTCGCGAAGCGGATTCGCTAGCGCGCGAGCCGCACCGCGACCAACCGCGGAAAGAGAAGGCGCGATGAAGAAGCCCTGGGTGCTTGCAATCGCCTGTGCGATCTGTGGCTGTGCGCCGGAGCAATCGCGCGCGCAATCAGCCCAAGCCGAGGTCGATGCGCTCAGCTCGGCTTACATAGGCTGCATGGCTCGCGCCGTTTCCGTCTACGACGATCATCGGTCGGACCCGGCAGCGATCGGAGTGAAGGTGAACGACGCCTGCCGGGCGGAGTTCGACAGATGGCTGCAGAACAGGGCGAAAGAGCTGACGCCGGACGAGAAGCGGCAGTTCCTCGAGGGCATGCGCCCTCGCGGTCCGAAGATCGACACTGACGTTGTGCTCAGGACCCGCGCCACGGCACAGCAGTAGGGAAGGGGTGCGCTCTTCTCATAGTCCCCCCCCCCGGCTGCGCTGCCTCGGGGCGGAGACATGTTCCTATGAACATGTACTGGGGGCGCGCCTCCAGGCACGAGCTTCCGAGACGTCCGCGCGACGTCAGGGCGTCACAGGAAGAAGAGGAAGGTCACCAGCAGAAACAGCGGCAAGAGGATCGCGCCCGACCATGCCATGTATCCGAAGAAGCTCGGCATGCGCACGCCCTGCTCCTCGCAGATCGACCTCACCATGAAGTTGGGGGCGTTGCCGATGTAGGTGTTGGCACCCATGAACACGGCGCCGGCGGAGATGGCCAGGAGGGTGGCCGCCAGCGGTCCCATGAGCTGCTGCGGATCGCCTCCGGCCAGATTGAAGAACACCAGGTAGGTCGGCGCATTGTCCAGGAAGCTCGACAAGCCGCCAGCCAGCCAGAAGTAGGCGGCGTTGACAGGCTTTCCGTCCGGCGAGGTCACGAAGGCCAGCAGCGGGGCGAGCGCCCCCTTGCTGCCGGCCGACAGGATGGCCAACGCGGGAACCATCGTGACGAAGATGGCGGCGAACAGGAACGCGACCTCCTGCATCGGAGTCCAATGGAAAGCATTCTCGATCCGGATCCGCTTCGGGGTCACCCGAAGCGATGCAATGCTCACGCCGATCAGGATGACATCGCGCGCCAATCCCTGCAGCGGCCGTTCGACGCCGAACCCGAACGGGATCGAGATGCCTGGCTCCCACACGCCGCTGCCGACGATGGCGACCAGCGCTACGCCCAGAAGGAAGAAATTGCGCCATCCCTCGATGCGCACACTGATCGGCGCGTCTGACGCCTCGGAGGGATGGCGGGCTTCACTGCGCCAGGCCCGGCGGTCGAAGAAATAGAACAGGACAAGCAGAAGCCCGGCACAGACCGTCATCGGCAGGAACAGCGCCGTCACTGTCCAAAGAAAATCCACGCCCTTCAGGAATCCCAGGAAGAGGGGCGGATCGCCCAGGGGCGTGAGCGAGCCGCCGATGTTGGACACGAGGAAAATGAAGAAGACAAAGACGTGCACCTTGTGGCGGCGCCATGCATTTGCGCGGATGACGGTACGGATCAGGAGCATCGACGCGCCGGTCGTTCCCAGAATGCTCGCCAGTGCCGTACCGGCGGCCAGCAGTAGGGTATTCGTGCTGGGCGTTCCTCCGAAGTTGCCGCTGACGAGGATGCCGCCGGCGACGACAAAGAGCGTGAACAGCAGGATCATGAAGGGCACGTACTCCGCCACGAAAACGTGTACGAGATCGGTAGCGACGGTCAGCGGCCCGAGGACCACGAGGCAGGGCACCGCGAAGCAGAGCGACCAGAACAATCCCACCTTGCCGAAGTGGTGCTCCCAGAAGCGCGGCAGCAACAGCGGGAAAACGGCAATGGACAGCAGCAGCCCTACGAAGGGTACGATCCAGTGGAGCCCGATGGCCGAGCCGTCTATGCCGTGCCCGGACGCGGCCGAAGCAGCCTGCGGGGCGAGCAGGAGAGCGGATGCGAACGTGAGGCGATGAACTGCGCGTGTCATGCGGACAATGTACATGGTTTTCGGGTCTCGCCTTCCAGCTCGGCCTGATTGGATTCGCCCTGCTATTGGACGTTGAATTTCATTGAGGTTTCTCTTCCGGCGCTTCGGCGGCGAGTACCGGTTGACCGGGGCCGCGCAGCGCGAAGCGGCCGCGCGAGTCCAGGTTGGGCTTGGGAAGGCTGCACGGCATCGCCTGCCGTGGGCAGGAGGCGGCCGTGATCGACTCTTTTGCCCGGCTGTTCCTGCTCCACGAGTCCGACATTCGGATGGACGATATCGAAGACGCCCGAGCTTCTGCGCCAAGCTCCAACTCAGGACTTTGCTCCGGGGGCTGCGCGCCCCGGAAAAAGCCGACATCGCCCGCCGCCTGGCCACGCTCGGCCGGGTCGCCGACTGGCGGGCCAGGAATGTCGAAGGCTCGCGCCATTGCCTGGAGGAGGAAATGGCTCCTCGGCCCCCAGTCTCGGTTCGCGATCGGTACGCCTGACGCACCCGCCCAGAGCTCCAGGACCAAACGGTCCTGGGGCCCTTGGGGGATAGCCTGCACTTTAGCGGATGACGGTGGCCTTGATCGCCGTCTGCTGGCTCCACACCGTCGTGACGACATCACCCGGCTTGATGCCGGCGAGGGCGCTCTTTCCGGCGTCGGTGCGGACCGGCGGCAGCTGAATGACCTCGCCGCTGTCGGGCGACGGCTCCTCGGGGAAACCGGCCGACGCGTTGACGATGTACAGCACGCCGGCGCCCTGATCGACCTTGGTGACCATGCCGTCCATGCCCCAGAGCCTGATCGGCTCCTGGGCGCCCGGGATACCCTGGAGGCGGGCACCCTTGGCGATCATCGCCTTGCCCTGGGCCACGGTCGCCGGAGTCTTCTTGGCGATCAGGAAGTCCAGGTAGTCGTACCAATGGGTGTCGACGATGTTGCCGACCTTGAGCGACGGATAGTTGGTGACGAGGTCGGCGGCTCGCATCTTCACGCGGCCCAGATCCTCCCAGATGATGTTGAAGATGCGCCTCTCGGGATGGAGGCTGTGGATCGTCCCGCGCTTGAAGTTCTGATAAGTGTTCGGCACGACGAGATCGGTCTGTGCCATCGCCGGCAGCACCGGCATCGCCGTCGCTGTGAGCGCGGCGCCCCCCAGCAGCTTCAAGGCCGAACGGCGGCTTGATTGCATCATGACAATACCCCCTGATTCATTAACCGAGTCATGGTCATTCATGCGCATGTGCGCAAGAACATCCCTAACCCGACTACGGCAAATTGACCAGCATGAAACGGCAGGTACGGCCGCTTCGGGGCGTCGGAAGGGCAGTCGCGTTGGGGCACGCTCTCATTCTCCACCCCAGCTCTGCTGCCAGTGAGTGGACACATCTCCTTTTTCGCCCCCCTTAATCGGGGGAGGTGGCCCGTAGGGCCGGGGGAAGGCTTCACGCAAGATCTATGAAGTTCCGACGTCGGAATTTCGTAGAGTTCGTCTGCGGCCTTCCCCCTCCGCCCCGTAAGACGGGGCACCTCCCCCGACCACGTCCGACCACGGGGGAGGGATTGAGATGTGTCCACTCCCCAGCAGCGCCAGCCCGCCCAGAACTGCCACACGCCCCGTAGCCGTAGCGCGGAAACGGCTGATGGAGGGCCTTCGCGGCGTCGAGGGTCCGGGAGTAGGGTGGCTGGACAGGCCGGCGCCCGCCGGCCAGGGGGAGACCGAAGTGCGTTTCGCGAAGAAGGCAATGATCGTGGCACCGCAGCCCGAGCCGACGGAGGCGGGGGCGGATGTCCTGCGCGAAGGCGGCAATGCCGTCGATGCCGGCATTGCCTGTGCGCTGGTGCAGGGCGTCGTCGACCCCTTGATGTGCGGCATTGCCGGCTTCGGCAGCTGTGGCATCTACCTGCCCGGTAAGAAGTTCCATGGCTACATCGACGCCCACGCACCGGCGCCGCTCGGGGCGCGGCCCGACATGTGGGCCAACCTGATCGAGAGCGAGGCGCGTGACGGCTACGGCTTCATCCTGAAGGGCAGGGTGAACGACATCGGCTACAAGTCGATCTGCGCGCCGGCCAATCTCAAGATGTACTACGAGGCGCACCGCGAGCATGGCAGCCTGCCGTGGTCTCGCATCGTCGAGCCGGCGATCGCCTGGGCGGAGAGCGGCTGGACGGTGCGGCCGCACGTCCACTACTGGTGGAGCGACGAAGGCGCCTTCGGCCGGGCGCCCAATCACGAGCGCATCAGCTTCACCGCGGCTGCGCGCGCGCTCTATTGTCGGCCGGACGGGACGCCCAAGCGGGTCGGCGACCGGGTCGTCAATCGCGATTACGGCCAGACCCTGCGCGCCATCGGCAGAGGCGGCGCCGACGTCTTCTACTCGGGCGAGATCGCCCGGGCGATCGCCGACGACATGAGGAAGAACGAGGCCTTGCTGTCGCTCGACGATCTCAGGGCCTGGAAGCCGACGCACAACCCGCCCCTGTGGGGCGACTATCGCGGCTACCGCGTCTCGACCAACCAGCCGCCCGGCGGCGGGGTCATGCTGCTCGAGATGCTGAACATCCTCGAGAACTTCGACCTCGCGGCGCTGGAGCACAATTCGACCGAGTACCTGCGCATCGTCAGCGAGGCGATGAAGCGCGCCACCATCGACAAGGACGCCCATGTCGGCGATCCGAAGTTCGTCGAGGTGCCGGTCGAGCGGCTGATCTCCAAGTCCCATGCCAGGACCATGGCGGGCGAGATCATGCGCCGCGTGAAGGCCGAGGTGCCACGCTTCAACCCCGGCGCCGTCTCCAAGGACACCACGCACATCTCGGTGCTCGACAAGGACGGCAACTGCTTTTCGATGACCCATTCGCTCGGCATGCCGTCGGGGGTCGTCACGCCCGGGTTGGGCTTCATGTACAACGGCTGCATGGGCGTGTTCGACCCACGGCCCGGCCGCGCCGGCTCGATCGCTCCCGGCAAGGCGCGCTTCAGCTCGGTGGTGCCCTCGATCGTCTTCAGGGACGGCAGGCCGCACCTCATCATCGGCGCGCCGGGCGCGACGCAGATCGCCATGGGCGTGCTGCACGTAATCCTGAACGCGCTGGACTTCGACATGACCATGGTCGAGGCGGTGAGCGCGCCGCGCTTCTCGGCGACCTCCGACACGATCGATATTTCCAATCGCATCCAGGGCCGGGTCGAGCGCGAGCTGCACGGCGAGGGCTATACCGTGCTGCGCAGCCCCTACACGTTCGGCTTCGCCGCCGTCCATGCCATCCGCATCCACGATGACGGCCTCGATGGCGGCGCCGATCCCGGCCATGACGGCGTGGTTATCGCGGTCTAGCGTCACCCGCACCCCGCAAGTCACACCGGCATTTCGCGTGGACCGATAGCGAGATATCGGGCAATACTACCTATGGGCGCTGTGGGCTTTAAGGCTGCTTTACGATGCCTCGCGAGATCCGGATCTTCCTGTCGACGCCATCCGACATCGTCGAGGAGCGGCGCGAGCTCGCCAGTCTGATCGCCGAGATCAACGATGTGGTTGTCTTCCTCGCTCCCGAACGCGATTTCCGGCTGAAGCTGCTGCACTACGAGACCGACGCGTATCCCGACGTCGGCGGGCCGCAGACGGTGATCGACGGCCAGATTCCGCTCAACTACGACATCTACTTCGGCATCATGTGGCGGCGTGCCGGCACGCCGACCAAGGATGCCGACAGCGGCACCATCCACGAGTTCGAACGCGCCTTCGAGCAGCGCAAGAAGGGCGGCAGGCCGACCATCATGTTCTACTTCTGCCAGGAGCAGATTCCGCTTCCGAGCACCCAGGAGGAACTCGACCAGCTGGCGAAGGTGGTCAAGTTTCGCGAGCGCTTCCAGACAATCGGGCTAGGGGTCGTCTATCCCAAACGCGCCGACTTCCGCGAACGCGCCCGCGGCGGGCTGCTGAGGGCGGTCGCCGATATCCTGAAGAATGCGCCGGACCAGCCGGCGCCGCTGACCTTCGTGGCCGAACTCGAACGCGTTCCCGAAGCCCTCGACGTGCTGAGCAATCGCTACGATGAGGTGCGGCGGCAGTTGCCGTCGGGTCCTGAACGCAACGCCCGCATGCGAGCGATCGTCGACGAGATGAAGTTGTTGGCGCCGACGTCGCGCGGGGCCGTGCCTGAACTGAAGGCGAGCCGCTCCGCCGGGCGCAGACTTGCGGCAATTGCCATCCTTCAGGCATTCCCATCGGCCGGCGAGTTGGCCTGGCTGGCCGACCGTCTCAATCCGGAAGTCGAGCGCCCGTTTATCGGATTTCAGGCGAGCGTCGCCCTGCTGCAGGCGATACGTAGCCTGCCGAAGTCCGATTGCCCGAAGCTGCAGCAGGAAGTCGTCCGGGCGCTCCAACTGGCAAGGTTGAATCCGGACGACCCACCGCGAATCAGGTCCCTCGAATATGCGTTGGAGGAACTGGGCCGCAAATGCAACTGAAGCCGCCCGCGAGAGGTGACGTTACACTGGCATCGTCCGCTTCTGGTGGGCAGGGCCGACATTCGCCCCTTCGGGATTGTGGCTGGCTCAACGCGCAATTTTTTTTGACTATGGTCGAGG
>NZ_JBFWZI010000272.1:0-7596 GCF_050185545.1 Reyranella sp.
GGAGGTGTCCGCGTCTTCGCAGACGGTGGAGTCATGATTCATGCGGACCGCGGGCGTCCCGCCCAATCATTATCATGAGCATGAGCGGGCGGGACGCCCGCGGTCCAAGAGAGCATGACCCCTCCGCCTGCCTGCGCGAAGCCGAAGCGGCTTCGCTTCGGTGAAGGCAGGTCGCCGTAAGACGGCGACACCTCCCCAGCAAAGCTGGGGAGGAAGGCTGTACGATGCATCGCTCTGGCGGATCGTGTCGAAATGTGCCGAACTGCGCCGGACCGAGGGAGACCCTGATGACCTTCATGCCCAATTCGCCGGAAGCCCGCGACATCGCCTCCTACATCCATCCGCAGACCAACCCGCGCACCCACCGGGAGACCGGGCCGAGCATCATCGCCAAGGGCGACGGGATCTGGGTCGAGGACAGCGAGGGCAAGCGCGCGCTCGATGCCTCGGCGGGCCTGTGGTGCGCCTCGCTGGGCTTTGCCGCCAACGAGCGGATGGCGCGCGTCGCCTACGAGCAGATGCGCCGGCTGGGCTATTACCAGACCTATCGCAGCGCCTCGAACGATTCGACGATCGATCTCGCCGAGAAGCTCCTGAAGCTCGCGCCGGTGCCGATGTCCAAGGTCCTGCTGCAATGCTCGGGATCGGAAGCCAACGACACGGCGATCAAGCTGGTCTGGTACTACCACCATGCCATCGGCAAGCCCGACAAGAAGAAGATCATCGGGCGCGTGCAGGGCTATCACGGCAACACGATCGCTGCGGCGAGCCTGTCGGGCAAACCCGACATGCATGCCAGCTTCGGCATCCCGCTGCTGATGATGCGCCACACCGAGTTCCCGCACTGGTATCGGAACCATCTCGAGGGCGAGAGCGAGGAAGCCTTCGCCACGCGCATGGCCGAGGCGCTGGAGAAGCTGATCATCGAGGAGGGGCCGGAGACGGTCGCCGCCTTCTTCGCCGAGCCGGTCATGGGCGCAGGCGGCGCGGTGGTTCCGCCGCGCTCCTATTTCCAGAAGATCCAGGCGGTGCTGAAAAAGCACGACGTGCTGTTCGTCGCCGACGAGGTGATCTGCGGCTTCGGCCGCACCGGCAACTGGTGGGGGAGCCAGACCTACGATTTGAAGCCCGACATGCTGTCCTGCGCCAAGGCCCTGTCGGCCGCCTTCCAGCCGGTCTCGGCCCTGCTGGTCAACGAGAAGATCTACCAGGCGATGCTGGTCGCCAGCGACGCGCTCGGCAATTTCGCCCATGGCTACACCTACTCGGGCCATCCGGTCGCCACAGCCGTCGCCCTCGAAGCGCTCAAGATCTACGAGGAGACCGACATCGTGGGTCACGTCCGCGACGTCAGCCCGGACCTTCTCGCGGGGCTGAGCAAGCTCGCCGACCATCCCCTCGTCGGCCACGTTAACGGCGTCGGCCTGATCGGCGGCCTCGAGCTGGTGGCCGACAAGGCGACGCGCCGTCCGTTCCCGGCCGCGACGCAGATCGGCGCGGTGGCCGACCGCATGGCCAAGAAGCACGGCCTAATCCTGCGTGTCATCGGCAATCGCCTGGCCCTGTCGCCGCCGCTGATCATCACCCGCGCCGAGGTGGGCGAGCTGCTGCAGCGGCTCGGCCGCGCGCTCGACGATACGGCGGCCGAGGTCCATCGGCTGGCCGCCTGAGCGGCCATCGGGGAGATGATTCATCTCGCTTTCGACATCGGCGGCACGTTCACCGATTTCGTGCTGCACGACGAGGCGACCGGGCGCGCGTGGTTTCTCAAGGTGCCGAGCACGCCGCGTTCCCCGGAAGAGGCGGTGCTGTCCGGCACCGATGCCATCCTGCGCCAGGCCGGCTTGGCGCTCGCCGATGTCGAGACGGTCCTGCATGCCACGACGGTGGCGACCAATGCGATCATCGAGCGCAAGGGCGCGCATGTCGGCCTGGTCACCACCGAGGGCTTCCGCGATGTCGTGATCATCGGCCGACAGAAGCGCTACGAGACCTACGATCTCTACATCGACAAGCCGGCGCCACTTCTGCGCCGCCGCCATGTCTACGAGGTCCGCGAGCGCATCTCCCATACCGGCGAGGTGCTCACGCCGATCGACACTGCGTCGGTCGACGCCGCCATCGATGCGCTGTGCGCTGCAAAGCACGATGCCGTGGCGGTCTCCCTCCTGCATTCGTATGCCAACCCCAGGCATGAACGCGCCATCCGCGACCGCATCCTGGGGCGGGCGCCGCATGTCTCGGTGTCGCTGTCGTCGGACGTGTCGCCCAAGTTCCGCGAGTACGAGCGTACCAACACGACCGTGGCCAACGCCTATATCAAGCCGCTGGTCGGGCGTTACGTCGAACGCCTGCAAGGGGCGCTGGCCGAGCGCGGCTACCGGCGCGATCTCCTGATCATGCAGTCGTCGGGTGGGCTGATGACGCCGGAGCTGGTGTGCAATCATCCGATCCGCATCGTCGAATCGGGCCCGGCCGCCGGCGTGCTGATGTGCGCCGGCGTGGGACGCCAGGAAGGCTTCGACCAAGTCGTGACCTTCGACATGGGCGGCACGACAGCCAAGCTCGGCGCGGTCGACGACGGCCAGCCGGCCATCGCGCCCAGCTTCGAGGTGGATCCAGTCCGCTACAAGAAGGGCAGCGGCCTGCCGATCAGCGCACCGGCCCTCGAGCTGATCGAGATCGGCGCCGGCGGCGGCAGCATCGTGCGCGCCGAGGCGGGCATGATCACGGTGGGTCCGCAGAGCGCCGGATCGGAGCCTGGTCCTGCCTGCTACGGCCGCGGCGGGTCCGAGGCGACGGTGACCGATGCCAATGTCGTGCTGGGCTACCTCGATCCGGGCTATTTCAACGGCGGTGCGATGCCGCTCGACGGTGCTGCGGCCAAGCGCGCGGTCTCGCAGGCCCTGGCCGAGCCCCTCGGAATCGGCGTGGGCGAGGCGGCCTGGGGCGCTCATCTCATCGCCACCAAGAACATGGAGCATGCCATGCGCCTGGTCTCGGTGGAGCAGGGCCGCGACCCGCGCAAGTGCGTGTTGGTGGCGTTCGGCGGAGCAGGCCCGCTGCACGCCGCGCGGCTCGCCCGTCAGATCGGCATCCCGACGGTGATCGTGCCGCTCGGCGCCGGTGTCGGCTCGGCCGTCGGCCTGCTGCAGGCGGAGCGGCGCTTCGACGTCTCGGTCACCCGCATCCTGCGCCTCGACGAGGCGAGCGATGCGACGATCGCGGCGATCTATGCCGGGCTGCAGGATCAGGCCGAGCGCGAGCTCGGCCATCTCGGCGGCGGCGGCATCCGTTGGTCGCGCTACGCCTACATGCGCTACGCCGGCCAGGGCTTCGAGATCCAGGTCGACCTGCCCGAGGGGGACATCGGCCCCTGCTATGCCCGCCGCGCGGCGGCCGCCTTCCATGCCGCCTACGCCCGCAAGCATCGCTGGTCGGAGACGACGGCCGCGGTCGAAGCCGTGGACTGGACCCTGGTGGCGACGGTGCCGACCGCGCGACGCGGAACGATCCGACTGGCCGGTGCCGTCGCCGGTGGCGGCGCCGGGCGGCAGTCGGTGCGCCAGGCGTGGTTTCCGGAGGCCGGCGGATACGTTGCGACCCAGGTGGTCGATCGCCAGGCCTTGACCGAACGTGGCGGCATCGTCGGGCCCGCCATCGTCGAGGATCCGGATTGCACCGCCATCGTGCTGCCGGGTCAGACGGCAAGGATCAGCCCGGCCGGCAATCTCAGGATCGAGATCGCGTCCGCAGGAGGCTGCGCATGACTGACGCCAAAGCCGCGATCGATCCGATCACCCTGACGGTGATCTGGAACGCCCTGATGTCGATCGCCGAGGAGCTCGGCGTCACGCTGCGTCACACCGCCTTCTCGGAAGGCGTGCGCGAGGGTGATGATTTCTCGACGGCGATCTTCGATCGCAATGCGCGTCTGGTTGCCCAGGGCAATTTCAGCCCCGGCCATCTGGGCTCGATGCCCGCCGTCGCGCGGCACGCACTCGAGTACTTTCCGCCGGAGACGCTGCGGCCGGGCGATTCGATCCTGCTGAACGATTCCTATCTGGGATCGGGCCATTTCCCCGACACGTTCCAGGTCATGCCGGTCTTCGTTGACGGCGCGCTGATCGGTCTCGTCGCCTGCTCGGCGCACCAGGTCGACATGGGCGGTGCTGCGCCGGGATCGCAGAAGGTGCACGGTATCACCGAGGCGTTCCAGGAAGGGTTGCGCATCCTGCCGGTCCGCTTCGTGCGCGACGGCGAGATCCAGGAGGACATCCTGCGGCTGATCCTCGGTAACGTGAGGATGCCGGACAAGGTGCGCGGTGACCTGCTGGCGCAGCACACGGCCAACTGCACGGCGGCGGCACGATTGGAGCAGCTTTTTCGTGACTACGGCGCGGCCACGATCGAGCAGGCCTACGATGTCTTCCTCGACCGATCGGAAGAGACCATGCGCCAGGCCCTGGCGAAGGTGCCGCCGGGCAGATACTCGTTCGAGGACCATCTCGACGATTACGGGCCGGGCACCGAGCCGATTCGCATCGCCGTCGATGTGACGTTCGACGGGCGGGGCGGGGTCGAGGTCGATTTCTCGCGCTCGTCCGATGCGGTGCCTGCCGCCATCAACTCCTACATCAACTACACGCGCGCCTACGCGATCTTCGCCATGAAGGTATTCTGCGATGCCCTGCAGCCGCAGAACGAAGGCAACATGCGGCCGATCAAGGTGACCGCGCGCGAGGGCTCGTTCTTCAACCCACGCTTCCCGGCGCCGTCGGGCGGCCGCGCGGCGGTGCAGGTCCGCATCTTCGATGCCATCAACGGCGCCATAGCCCAGGCGCTGCCGCACCGCGCGATGGGCGCCTTCTCGCACTGGTGCAATCCCAACATCGGTGGCATCGACGACCGCACGGGACGAGCCTTCGTCATGTACGATCTCGGCTTGGCCGGCTATGGCGGCCGCGCTGGTCGCGACGGCGCCGAGGCGCTGAGCCCGGTGATGAACTGCTCCAACATCCCCGTCGAGGTGCATGAGACCAACAATCCCGTCCTCGTGCACCGCCTCGAGCTGCTCGCCGACACCGGCGGCGCGGGTCAATGGCGCGGCGGCTGCGGCCTGCGCAAGGATGTCGAGCTGCTGAACTCGACGGCCACGCTGTCCCTGCTCGGCGACCGCCATCGATTTGCGCCCTATGGACTTGCGGGCGGCGAGTCGGGAACGAAGGCGGAGACGATCCTCAACCCGCAGCGCAACGCCGAGCCGCTCGGCTCGAAGGACGTTCGCCAGATTCGCAAGGGCGATGTCGTGAGCTACCGCCTCTCAGGCGCTGGCGGCTACGGGCCGCCCGCCGCGCGGCGGCGCGACGCGATCGCCGACGACATCGCCGACGGTTACGTTACGCCGGATTTTGCCAGGGCCAAGTATGGTTATCGCCCGTAGCTGCGCTCATGCTCTTCCGGACCGCGAGCGTCTCGCTCGCTCGGACCCACGAACGAGCGAGACGCTCGCGGTCCGGAAGAACATGAGCGCCTGCGAGGGGGCCTTTCGTTTCTATATATCCAAGGCGAATATGCCTCTAATCGATCGCGTCGGCGGTCCAGTCGAGCGGCGCCGCCACGACGTCCCCGGCTACCGGTACGATCTTGGCAGTGGCGCTGCCCACACGGGCCGGAAAGGCAACGACGCCGCATCCACCCAGGGATGCGGCGGCAAGCACGATCAGCATAGCACTGAGCAAGCGGCCGGATCGGAAAACGACAAACGAGCGACGCATGATCTTCCTTCCGGCTTGTGATTTCGGCATGGCTCTTCGCGAGATCACATCCGCAAAGGCTGGCCGAGCGGAATAGCAACGCGCGACCCGTCGATCAGTTGCGGTTGGGTAGCCGGCTGGCTCTACCCGCCCGCTACCTCCTTGAATTGCCTCAAGGTTTCGATCTGCTGCTCAAACGTCGGCATGCGGTACATCGGATGGAGCATCACCATCTGGGCGCCAAGCCGCTTCCAGCCCTGGACGGCGGCGCCCCATTGTTGAGTATCTGGCTCGTTCATGCGTATCCAGGCCTCCAGCCCGAAACTCGCGGGATCGCGGCCGAACGCCTTCAGGTGATCGCGCAGCTGGCCGAGCTTGGCCTCACCCACGGCATCGGGCGCGAGGATCGGCATCCAGCCGTCGCCGATGCGGGCGCAGCGCTTGATCACGGCGTCGGAGGACCCGCCGAACCAGATCGGGATCGGACGCTGCACCGGCACTGGCAACTGGTTGACGTCGACCAGCTTGTGAAAGCGACCTTCGAAAGTGACGAAGTCCTCGGTCCACAGCTTGCGCATCACGGTGATCTGCTCGGCCTGGCGGGCGCCGCGCGTCTTCCAGTCCTCGTTGAGCGCCTCGTACTCGACGTGATTCCAGCCGACACCGACGCCCAGCCTGACCCGGCCGCCGCTCAGGATATCGACCTGGGCTGCCTGCTTGGCGACCAGCCCGGTCTGGCGTTGCGGCAGGATGAGCACGCCGCTGCACAGCTGGATCTTCCTGGTCACGGCGGCGATGAATGCCATCGTCGTGAAGGTCTCGTGGAACGGGTCGAACTCGCTGTAGTTCGGCTTCCAGTCGCCGCGCGGCGCCGCGCCGTAGACGTGATCGGGGACCTCGATGCAATGGAAGCCCATGTCCTCCGCCGCCTGTGCCCAATCGCGGATCTTCGCCGGGTCGTTGCCGATGTCGCGGGACGGAAAGAGAGCATTGAGCAGCATCGAGGTCTCCTTTCGGGACGGCGACCTTACGACGTCTGGCGTCGACCGTCTCGACATTGTGCCGGCCAACGCCGACTGCCTGCGCGCCAGCTTCGGTTTTAGGCTACAGTTTCCGGACCAACCAGGGAGCGGGTGTTGGCAGCAGGGCAGACCGGAAAGGTCGCACGTCTCGGGCCGAAGGAGAGCCGTGCCGGTCGGGCCGTCGCTCGCCCCTCGAAGCCGAGGCCATTGCCGTCGGCCAATCCACGCAAATCGGACCTCACCCGACAACGCATCCTGCAGGCGGCGGCCCGCGTGTTCCGCGAGCGGGGCTACTCGGGAACGCGGCTGACCGACATCGCCGACGCCGCCGACATGAAAGCCGGCAGTCTCTACTACCACTTCGACTCGCGCGAGGCCCTGGTAGAGGAGGTGGTACTGGAAGGCGTGCGCCGCACCAAGGAAGCCGTCCAGGATCGATTGCGCGCGCTGCCCGCCGACGCGAGCTTCCTGCGCAGGCTCGAGGCGATGATCGAGGTGCATCTGACGTGCGTTCTTCAACAGGGCGACATCGCCTCCGCGAGCATCCAGCTGATCTGGCAGATCCCCCAGGAAATCCGCGAGCGCACTCTCGCCGCCCAGCGCGCCTATGGCGCGACCTGGCGGCAGGTTCTCGAAGCGGCGCGCGATGCCGGCGAGATCCGGTCGGATGTCAACTTGTCGGCCATCCGCATGTCGATCCTGGGGGCCTTGAACTGGGCGGCCGACTGGTATCATCCGACCGGCGCGGCGCCCAGGCAGATCGCGCGCGACATCGTGGTGATGGTCCTGCATGGCCTCGCCGCCGCGCCCTCGCGATC
>NZ_JBFWZI010000273.1:0-7512 GCF_050185545.1 Reyranella sp.
AGCATCAGGTTGCTCCTGCCGGAGGGGAGCCGGAGGAACGAGGTGCGCGGGCTGCCGCGCCGCGATGCGTCGGCGGATCTCGTCCGGCTCGGGATCCGGCGGATATCCTGCCGTCCGCCTGGGCGGAGTCAATCATGGCCGGGAGCGCGCCACTCCGATGGCGCTCTTCTTGTTGATTACACGTCCCATGAGCGCCATGGAGTGGCGCGCTCCCAGCAATGAGGCGAGGTCGATCGGAAAAGTTAGCGCCTCTGAGCGCGCCACTCCAGTGGCGCTCTTCTTGTTGATTACACATCCCATGGGCGCCATCGGAGTGGCGCGCTCCCGGCCATGACTCACTCGCCCGGGAGCACCATGGCTAGCCAGCCGTGGCCATCCATCCGTGCCGTGTCGCCCGGCAGAAGGAGCACGGTGGTCGTGTCGCTCTCGACGATCGCCGGACCGGCGATCTCCTGTCCCGCGGCGAGCGCCGTGAAGTCGAAGACCGGAAGCTCCCGCTCCACACCCTCGATCTGCGCCCGGCGCGTCGCGCACGCCGCGGCCGGGATGCCTGCCGCGACGGCTTCAGGCGGCTGCATCGGCGGCAGGCGCCCGATCACGGCGAGGCGGGCATTGACCAGCACCACCTCCTCCTCGGGCAGCGCGTAGGTGAACAGGGTTTCATGGCGTGCATGGAAAGCATCGGTGACGCGACCCCTGAGACCCGTCGCGTCCCACTCGACCGCCTCGAGCGGCACGGTGATCTCGAAGACCTGCTCGCCATAGCGCATATCGGCGGCGCGCCTCGTCTCGACCTTGCCACCGAACCAGGAGGCGACGCGGGCGCGGCCTTCCGCTTCCAGCCCGGCCCAGATCGTGCGCAGCACGGCATCCTCCGGCACCCCGGCGCTGGCGAGTTCACTCCGGGCCATCTCGTAGCGGAGGTCGGTGTGCAGCATGCCCCAGGCCGAAAGCCCCGCGGCGAAGATCGGCACGGCAACGCGCTGCATCCCGAGCTCCCGCGCGACGGCCGAGGCATGCAGTCCCGCCGCGCCGCCGAAGGCCAGCAGGGTCAAGTGGCGCGGATCGACGCCGCGTCGCACGGTGGCGATGCGGATGCCGTCGGCCATGCGCACATTGGCCAGGCGATGCACGCCCTCCGCGGCGGCCATGGCCGGCAGACCAACTTCATCCCCCAGCCTGGCGAAAGCAGCCAGGGCGCCGTCGCGGTCGAGCGTGTGCGCGCCGCCGAGGAAGTTGTCCTTGTCGAGATAGCCCAGCACGAGATTGGCATCCGTCACCGTTGGTTCCGTGCCGCCCAGGCCATAGGCGACGGGCCCCGGAACGGCTCCGGCGCTGCGCGGGCCGACCCGCAGCGTGCCACCGGCCCCGACATGGCCGATCGAGCCGCCACCGGCGCCGAGCGTTACGATGTCGAGGCTTTCCAGCGCGATGCGCTCGCCGCCCACGGTGCGGCCACGGCCAAGGGCGGCCTCGCCCTCCAGGACCAGCGCGATATCGGTGGAGGTGCCGCCGACATCGAAGGTGATGAGGTCTTGCCCCACGCCGCGCTGCGCCAGGGCGACACCGGCCGCGACGCCGCCCGCCGGACCGGACAGCGCGGTGCCCGTGGCGAGCCGCGCGGCTTCCTCGACCGGCGCGACGCCGCCATGGGACAGGATCACGAAGATGGAGCCGTTGTATCCCGCATCGGCCAGCCGCCCGCGCAGCCGCGCGAGATAGCGCGACACGATCGGTCCGACATAGGCGTTGACGCAAGCCGTGGAAAATCGCTCGAACTCCTTGATCTGCGGGAGCACTTCGGCGGACGTCGTCACGAAGACATCCGGCAGCGCGGCGCGCACGGCTTCGGCGGCCGCGCGTTCATGCGCATCGTCACGCCAGGAATGCAGGAAGCAGATGGCCACCGCCTCGACCTTCTCTGCCTTCAGCACCGCGATGGCCGAGCTCAGCGAGGTGCGATCGAGCTGGACTTCCACCGTTCCATCGGGACGGATGCGCTCGGCAACCGGCAGGCGGAGGCGACGCGGCACCAGCGCGGGGGCGGGCGGCAGGCGCAAGTTGTAGCGTTCGGGCTTCAGCCCCTCGCGCATCTCGATGACATCGCGATGGCCTTCCGTGGTGAGCATCGCGACCTTGGCACCCTTGCGTTCCAGCAGCGCATTGGTGGCGACCGTCGTGCCATGGACGATGCGATCCGTGCGCGCCAGCAGCTCGGTCAGTCCCAGGTCCAGGCGCTCGGCAAGCACGGCGAGGCCAGTCACCACGCCCTCGCTCTGATCCGACGGCGTGGAGGTTGCCTTGGCCAGAGTCGTCGTGCCGTTCGCGGCGACGCAGACGATGTCGGTGAAGGTGCCGCCGACATCGATGCCGATCCGGAAGGTGCTCACAGCAGCCCCCTCACAGCAGCCCCTCGTCGGCGTCACGCCTGCGTGCCTCGGCGTCGCGTTGCTCGGGAGGCCCCCATCCGCCGCCGCCGCCTGAACGCACGTGCAACGTGTCGCCCGGCGCGAGCGGGATGCCGACTTCCTTCGTCCCCAGGTCGCGCGACGTGCCGTCTGCGTGCTCGAGCGTGTAATGATGCGGTAACCCATCCTTGCCACCCAGCATTCCCGCTGCGCCATGGCGCACGCCGTCGCCGGCGGTATTCCCCACGGCCGGCCCGTCGGTCTCGAGCTTCAACACCAGCTCCGCGCCGAGGCCGCCGCGATAGCGGCCATCGCCCGCGCTGCCGGGACGGAATTCGTGCCGGGCGAAGAACAGCGGGAAGCGGGCCTCGGCCATCTCGATGCTGCCGAACTTCAACCCGCCGGCCGAATGCCACTCGCCCGCGTTGGACCAGCCATCGCCCTGCGACGACCCGCCGCCGCCGGGACGCGCATGGAACAGGTGCCACACGAAGGGCCGGCCCGGCCGCCGCGCATCGCTGCCCTTGATCGCGATACGGAAGCGCCGGCCCCAGCCGCCCATGGCGCGATCCGGGCACGCGTTGGCCAACGCCTTGACCACCGCCTCGACGATCTCGTTCGCGCAGTGCGACGTGCACATGGTCACCGGTGCACCCTCGTGCGGGAAGACAATGGTGCCTTCCCGGGCGACGATCTCGATGGGGCGGAAGCAGCCATCGTTCTTGGCGATTTCCGGATCGAGCAGGAAGACGATGGCCATTCGCACCGCGCTCACCGTATTGGGCCAGGAGGAGTTGAGGAAGGACGGCACTTGGCGATCGGACTCCGACAGGTCGACGACGATCGCATCGCCCGTCTTCGTCACCGTTGCGCGGATGGCAATGTCCTGTCGCCCGAAGCCGTCGTCGTCGAGGAAAGCCTCGCCCGTCCAGCGGCCATCCTTCCACGACGCGATGATGCGGCGCGCATGGGCCTCGGACAGCGACAGGATCGCGCCGACAGCGGCTTCCGTCGTCGCCACGCCATTCCTGTCCAGGACCGCGAGCAGCCGCTTCTCGCCCAGATGCGCAGCGCCGATCATCGCCATCAGGTCGCCGCGTACCTCGCGCGGCATCCGGCTGTTGGTGACGATCATGCGCACCAGGTCGGGCCGCGGCAGCCGGTCCTCGCCCAGCAGGATCGGCGGCAGGCGCAGGCCTTCGTGGAAGATCTCGGTGGCGGCGGGATTGTAGGCACCATGGGTGCCGCCGCCGATGTCGGTCTGATGGGCGCGAACCACCGAATAGAAGATCACCCGGCCTTCGGCGAAGATCGGCACGACAACGGTGAAATCCGGCAGATGCGACCCGCCGTGGTAGGGGTCGTTCAGCAGGTAGACGTTGCCTTCCGCAATCGACTCCCCGAAGGCCTTCACCACCGCCTCCACCGCGAAGGGCATGGCACCGACGTGGATCGGGATGTGATCTGCCTGAGCCAGCAGCCTCGCCTCGGCATCGCAGATCGCAATGGAGAAATCGCGGGAGGAATTCAGGATCTGGGAATAGGCGGTGCGCAGCATCGCCTCTCCCATTTCATCGACGATGGCACGGAAGCGGTTCTCGAGGACGGACAATGTCACTGGATCGGGCGCGTTCATGCAACGGACACTCCGGCAGGGGGACTATCGCCGTCAACACCTGCAGCATCATTCGGCTCAGGCGGCGCGTGCGTTGCCGCCAGTGAGGCCGAGCGCCCGTCAAACAACGCTTCGCGCATTCGCGCTGACACGTAAGAAGATTCGCGACCAACTCCCAAGGATTTTGGGGACAGACTGACGCGCCGCGGATGTGCGGGCGGTCGGGTCTCATGGGCTGATTTGAACTACTTCGCGTAGCAGCCAAACGGAAGTCGAGAGCAACTGCCGCACCAGGTTGCCGAACCTGTGCGGTTCCAAGTCGCCAAACGGCAAGAGGTTGGAGGTCCGCGTGGCGCGAGCCGTTCAAGCGGGCTCGATACGCATCAATGCGATGGCAGCCAGGATGCCGCTCGAGGGGCGGCATGGACGGCAGGAGGGGGTACCCGGGATTTCCGACGCTGCAAGCTCATCGGCCACGATTGCCGCCGCCACCGCCCCCGCCGCGGTAACCGCCACCACCACCGCCGCGGTAACCGCCACCGCCGCCGCCGCGATAACCGCCGCCGCCACCACCGCCGCTGTCACGGTATCCGCCACCGCCACCGCCGCGGTAACCGC
Organism: Reyranella sp.; assembly: GCF_050185545.1. Taxonomy (GTDB): domain Bacteria; phylum Pseudomonadota; class Alphaproteobacteria; order Reyranellales; family Reyranellaceae; genus Reyranella. The sequence goes on from NZ_JBFWZI010000273.1 coordinate 4,642, forward strand.
CACCGCCGCCGTCGCGATACCCGCCACCACCGCCACGATCGCCACCAGGCCCGCGCTCAGTGGCTTCGCGGACAGCGATCGAGCGGCCGTCCAGCGAAGCTCCATTCATGGCCTCCATGGCCGACGCACCTTGTTCGTCGGTTTCCATCTCAACGAATGCGAAGCCCCGACTACGGCCGGTCTCGCGATCCATGACCACCTTTGCAGAAGCGACGGTGCCGAATTGGGAAAAGGCTTCCGACAAGTGCTCGGACGTGACCGAATAGGGAAGGTTACCCACAAACAATTTTCGGGTCATACAAGGCTCGCGGCTGGAGGAAGGACAAAGCGGAGTCTGGCGCCCGCCGCGTTGGAACGGTGGAAGCGTATCGCTCACCTTAACCGGGAATTCAGCGCAAAGATACGCAGTCGTCGCCAGGCGCTTCGGCTGACCTTCAGCGTCCCAGGACCTGACCGTCGATGCGCAGCGCCTGGATGCCGGCGTGGCCGTCGGCGCGGACCGCCAGATCGACCGTCAGGACGCCCGGCCGCTCGCGGATCAGCCGCTCGAGCTCGCCGGCGCCGACGAGCCCCGCCAGGGCCAACTTCGACATCGGCTCGCCCTGGTCGTCGGCTGGCGGCCAGCGCCGGCGCGGGACCGTGGCAGGCCACAACCTGCCTGCGTGCAACCTGACCGGGGAGCGGTCCGCAGTTCTTTCGCCGGCAGTCCGACCGCGGCCGACGAGTGACTGCGTCGTGGCATTCCTGAAACGATGATCGGATTGGCGGAACGCCCGGTCGGTTGCTGCCGCGTGCCCCGAAAGCGCAATTGGAAGGCCATAAAGCCGCCCCGAACTGCGCCCTACAGTCTGCACTTCATCGCAAGCGGGGAGAACGCATGCGCAGGGCAATCGTGGTGGGCTGTGTCGGCGGTCGCGGTTCGGTCGACGCCGGCATCTGCTCAGGGACGATCGATGACAATGGCGCCACGACAGTGGCGGGCACAACGAGCGACATGTCCGACCGCCTGACGAGCGCGGCCAAATTCGTCACCGCTCTCCATGTCGCAACCCGGAAGGGTCCCAGCTTCTGGCGAACGGCCAGGATGATCGGCAAGAGTGCCGGCATCGAGGATCCGATCCGGCTCGAGCGGGCCGTCCAGGACGCCGCTACTGCCGGCCTGGTCGAGCGACGGGCTTCCCGGGGACTGGTAAAGCTGACGGCGGACGGTCGAGGGCTCGGCGCTTAGGGCCTTCGATTGGTCCACATCACCTCCAGTGCCGCGCCCAGTGGTTTCGAATTGAAGCTGCGAGCGTCCCGACCAACGCCCCTCCGATCACGCCTCCCGCAAACGAGGCGAGAGAGGCGGTCAACGCGGCGCGAGCACCAGCGGCCGGAGCGTTGAAATAGCCGGCTGCCATCCCGCAGACCGCGCCGATGATCGCTCCGAACAAAGCCACTTTGATGACCGGCCACGCCCTGACGTTGCTCATGCCGCCCATGTGGCGATCGTATTGGGCAACACGGTGACGGCTCGGCGAAATCTGGCGACCATGCCTGATCGCCTCGCCCGTGCCGCCCGGTTCGTTGTCGCCCTGCAGACCGCCAGCCGCAAGAGCCCTGCCTCCTGGCGCGCGGCCAGCTCGATCGGCAGGGCCGCTGCTATCGAGGATCCAGCCAGGCTGGCCGCCTGTCAGGACAGTGCCTTGCGGACCTCGCTCACGAAGCGGCCGGTCAACGCGATGAGTCCCGCGTCCAGCGGCGAGGCTTGCGAGGAATGCTTGGCGATCACGATCTCCCGCTTGGTGTCGATGAACAGGTTCTGTCCGTGGATTCCGAGCCCGAACAGCAGGGGTGCCGTGCCCCGTTCGACGTACCATTTGTCGCGGTAGTGCATGGCCGCACCCGGGAAATACGGCACGAAGCTCCCCGCATTCCAGGCCTCGGCGTCGCCGTTGAGCATGATGTCCTCGATCCAGGCCGCCGGCACCACCTGTCGCGCAGCCCAGGCACCGCCCTCGACGATGAGCTGGCCGACGCGCGCGAGGTCGCGCGTCGTCGTGCACATGCCGCCTGCACAGCGCGGCGCGCCGAGCCGGTCGACCGTGATGCAGGCGGGCTCCGCCGCGCCCATCGGCTGCCATACCAGCTCGCTCATGAGATCGCTGTAGCGCCTGCCCGCCGCGCGCTCGATGATCCAGCCGAGCAGGTCGGTGTTGGGCGACACGTAGGAGAACTTCCCCCCGTGCGGTCCGGTGGACTGCGTCAGCGTGGAGAAGAAGCTGCGCAGATCGGTTGCCGGTTCGCCGGGCTCGAGGGGGTTCCAGCCGGTCGCCTTGCGATACTCGACGATCGGCCCCGACGTAGCGAGATAGTCCTCGTCGAAGGCGACCGCCGTGCGCATGTCGAGCAGCTGCCCGACCGTTGCGCCGGCCCAGGCGGTCTCGCGCAGCTTGGGAACGTAGTCGACGGCAAGGCGGTCGATTTCGAGGGCGCCCTGCGCGGCGAGCACGGCCGCCAGCAGCCCGAGCATGGACTTCGTCACCGACATCAGGATGTGCGGCGAGCGCTCGGTCATGCCGTTGGCGTAACGCTCGAGCACGATGGCGCCGCGATGGAGGACGACAATGCCGTCGGTGCCCGTCGCCGCGAGAAAATCGTCGAGGCCCAAGGCGAGGCCCGGGTCGAGGCCCGCGCTGCCGCCATCGGGCACGCCGATGCGAAGCGCCTCGAGGCCGGCGCCGCGCGTGAGGGGCCGGACGCGCGCCGGGTCGTGCGGGATATCGGCGGACGGGACGATCTCGCGCACATGATGGAACGCCCAGCGATTGAACGGCGCCGTCCGCCAGTTGGCGAGCGTGACCTGCCCCGAGGGTGGCGGTGGAAAGCCGG
>NZ_JBFWZI010000274.1:0-7471 GCF_050185545.1 Reyranella sp.
GTCCCGCCCGCTCATGATCATGAGCGGGCGGGACGCCCGCGGTTCGCATGATTCATGACCCCTCCGTCGCCGTATGACGGCGACACCTCCCCAACGGAGTTGGGGAGGATGATGAGCTATTTGATCGTCACCTGATGGGTGAGCTTCTCGCCGTCGGTGATGGTGAGCTGCTTGAAGCCCAGGAGTTTCAGCAGGTCGAAGAAGGTGGCATCCTCGGCCACGGTGCGCTCCTGGAAGAACGGCGACAGGCGCGACATGGTCGTCATGTTGGCGAGCAGGGCGCGCATGCGATAGAGCGTATTCAGCTCACCCTGCTGCATGCCGACGATGATCATCTTGTCGCCCTTCTCGCCCTTGGCGAAGACGGCGTAGGGCACGCGATAGGCCGACTGGATGGTGCCTTGCGACACGACGGTCACGAACTGGATGCGCTGCGGCCGCTCGGCGCCGGCGATGGTCTGCATGGACGATTCGAACACCTCGGTCGAGGTCGGCTTGGGATAGTAGTAGCCGATGTAGCGGTCCTCGGTCGGCGCGCCGGCGGGCTTGGTGGCGGCGGGCGTCGCCGGCTTGGCCGGTTGCTGCGCCTGGACTGCCATGGGGACCGCCGTGGAGGCCGTCAGCGCGAGCGCGAGGCAGGCGGCGAAAGTCTTGATCATGTCGAAGTCTCCTATGAATCGGGGCGGGTACCGCCCCGATCTATTCGTCGTGGTGCCGGCGCCCTGGGTGTCTCGCGCGGAATGCCGGAACCGTAGTTGAGCCTAGAACAGGGTATAACCGCCATCGATGACGAAGTCGCGCCCCGTCGTGTAGGCGGTGGCCTCGCTCGCCAAGTAGACGGCGATCGGGCCGAAGTCGGCGCCGACGCCCCAGCGGCGCTCGGGGATGCGCGGCATGACGTTGCCTGCGAACTTGGGGTTGTTGAAGGCGTTTTGTGTCATCTCGGTCTCGATCCAGCCCGGCAGGATCGAGTTGACCGCGATCTTGTAGCGCGCCAGCTCGACGGCCAGCGCCCGCACCATGGCGGTGACTCCGCCCTTGCTGGCGCCGTAGTGGCTGGAGCGCGCCGCGCCCTCGACCGCCGCGGTGCTGGCCATCGCCACCAGCGAGCCGCCCTTGCCGCGCTCGACCATGTGCTTGGCGGCGGCGCGGAAGGTGAAGAACACGCCGTCCAGGTTGACGCGCATGACGCGGCGCCATTCCTCGTAGTCCATCTCCAGGATCGAGCCCTTGCCGCGGCCCGACACGCCCGAATTGGCGACGCAATTGTCGACATGGCCCATGACGCCGAGAGTCTCGGCGAAGCCCGCCTGGACCTGGTTCTCGTCGCCGACATCGACGATCTGGCTGTGGACCTTGCGGCCGTGACGCTTCAGCCGGGTGGCAGCATCCTCGGTCTTCCGGGGATTGGTGCCCCAGATACAAACATCGGCGCCTGCTTCCGCCAGGGCATCGGCCATGCCGAAGCCAATGCCGCCATTGCCGCCGGTGACCAGCGAAACCTTGCCCGTAAGATCGAAGCCCTTGTAGGCCATGTGCGTGCTCCCCTGGTCGCTCCCGTCCCGCCACGACTCGGCGGAGACGGGAGCAAGAGCACGAAAGCCCCGGTCAGTTCAATTGGTCGGTTTCGACCAGCACAATCTCCGAATCCTCGACCGCCGTGAGCTCGATCTCGGGCAGATCGACCACCGCCACGCCGTCGCGGGCATTGGCCGTCACCGGCTGGCCGCCGGCGCCCTTGACCTCGATCCGCCCCTTGGCGGGGACGAGGTAGGCCGGCTTGCCACCCAGCGTCTGGCGCAGAGTCTGTCCGGCCTTCAGGGTGCCGGCATAGAGCGCCCCGTCGGCATGGAGAGGAATCGCACCTTCATGGCCGCGGCCCGACGCCAGCGGCACCAGCTTGCCGTCGCGGCCCTCGGCCGGGAACTGCACGGTTTCCCAGCGTGCCGGCACGCCCTCCTTGTTGGGCAGGATCCAGATCTGGAACAGCTCGGTCTCGTCGCTCTCGCGATTGTATTCGGCGTGCTGGATGCCGCGTCCGGCGCTCATCACCTGGATCTGCCCGGCCTCGGTGCGGCCCTGGTTGCCGAGATGGTCCTGGTGGGTGATCGCGCCTTTGATGACGTAGGTCACGATCTCCATGTCCCGGTGCGGATGCGGCGGGAAGCCGGTGTTGGGCGCGATGCGGTCGTTGTTCCACACGCGCAGCGCGCCCCAGTGCACGCGCTTGGGATCGCGGTACTCGGCGAAGCTGAAATGGAAATTGGCGTTGAGCCAGCCGTGGTTCGACTTGCCCAATTTCTCGAAGGGTCTGAGTTCGATCATGCAATTACCTCTTGCCCGCCAAGATGGCCCGGCCAGGGGGTGGATCAAGTTTCTGATTGGTAACGCCGTCGGACAGCCTCACGGCTGGCGCTACGCTCGGGACGGCGGGGCTTTTGCCGGCGTGCGTCATCGTCTTCCGGACCGCGGGCGTCTCGCCCGCTCATCACTCATAGAAGAGAGAAGAGCGGGCGAGGCGCCCGCGGTCCGGAAGACGATGACGCGCTCGCAGCCTCCCTTCGGATCCGGAACGCTTGACAGTCTGTATGCCATGCTGCTTCTTTTCGAGCTATCAGCTTGCGTACGCATAGTCCCGAGTCGGTGTGGCGATAACGGGAGGTCGGGCGATGACGCAAAGCGTTCTTCGAAGTCTCGTTGCAGCGTTCGTGGCGTTGCTGGCGCTCGTTCCCGATGCCGGGGCGGACCACCGGCCGAACAAGGTAGTTCTGGTCGGCGGCGCCATCTCGCAGACCGGCCGATTCGCCGAGCCGGCGGGCCGGCAGGTCAACGCGATCAAACTTTGGGTCGATCAGGTGAATGCCCGGGGCGGTCTGCTCGGCCACAAGATCGAGTTGCTGTTGCTCGACGACAAGTCGGACACTCAGACCGCGGTCAAGCTCTACGAGAAGCTGATCACCGAGGACAAGGTCGATGTGCTCCTGGCACCGTACTCGAGCGCGATCACTGAGGCGGTGGCCAACATCAACGAGCGCTACAAGATGCCGTTCGTCGCCTTCGGCGCGGCATCGAGCCCGATCTGGGAGAAGGGCCGCAAGTACATCTTCAACATCGTCGCCATCGCCGAGGACTACCAGAAGGGGGCGGTGCACCTCGCCAAGCAGATCGGCGTCAAGAGGATCGCCATCATCGGCGAGGACAGCCTGTTCCCGCGGCAGTCCGGCATCGGCGCCAAGCAATGGGCGGCCAAGCTCGGCCTCCAGGTGGTGCTGCAGGAGAACTACCCGCAGAAGCAGACCGACTTCACCGCCTTGCTGCAGAAGATCAAGGCATCGGGCACCGAGGCGATCCTGTCGAACAGCTATTTCGCCGACGCCGCCGCCCAGCTGCGGCAGATGCGCGAGCTCAACCTGAACTTCAAGCTGTTCTCCTCGACCGTCGGCCCCGGCCTGCCGAACTTCGCCGAGCAGCTCGGCGGCACCGCCGAATATGTCCTGGGCTTCAGCCAGTGGGAGCCCCTGCCGGACCTCCTCAAGAACCCCGGCATGAAGGAGTTCATCGCCGAGTACGAGAAGCGCTACGGCGAGAAGCCGAACTACCACGCCGGCGGTGCCTACGGGGCGCTGCAGGTGACCGAGGCGGCGCTCAAGCAGGCGGGAAGCTTCGACAGCCAGAAGCTTCGCGACGCGCTCGCCACCATCGACACGACCTCGGTCATGGGCCACTACAAGGTGAACGACAAGGGCATGAACGAGCACGAGGGACTGACCTTCCAGATCCTGCAGGGTCAGCGCCGTATTGTATTCCCGGAGAAGTGGGCCGAGACCAAGGCCAAGCTGCCCATGCCCGACTGGAGCAAGCGGTAGCTGGCGTGGACGACAGTGCCGAGACGATAGGCCGGGAGCAGGGGGACCGCGAGACAGGGGGCTCCCGGCCATTCGTCGACGCGCCGCCGGCCATCGGCCGGCGGCGCGGCCGCGGCTGGATGGAACGCAGCGAGGTCAGGAGCCTCCATCTGCTCGCCGCCTTCCTGGTCGCCGCCTACGCGTTGCCCTTCGTGATCGGCATCTGGTCCGACACGATCCGCTGGGACGCCGAGTGGTTCGGCTACCTGGGGACGGTCATGCTCTCCGGCTTCCTCCAGGGCGGCGTCTACGCCATGTTCGCGGTCGGGCTCACGATGATCTTCGGCGTGATGCGCATCATCAATGCCGCGCACGGCGAGATGGTCATGATGGGCGCCTACCTGACCTGGGTCGCCTTCTTCTTCCTCGGCGTCGATCCGCTGCTGTCGCTCGTCTTCACGCTGCCGATCGCCTTCCTCCTCGGCATGGCATTGCAGAAGGTCCTGCTGAACGCCGTCGTGGGCCAACCCGAGCTGACCGGCCTGCTCGTCACCTTCGGGCTCGGTCTGACCATGATCTACGTCGCCGAGCTGATCTTCACGACCGATTTCCGGACCATCCCCTACGCGCCCCAGACGGTGCAGATCACCGACACCATCGCGGTGAGCCAGAACAAGCTCATCAGCTTCACGATGGCGCTCGTCATCTCGGTGGCGGTCTATTTCTTCCTCAAGCTAAGCCGCATCGGCAAGGCGATCCGGGCCACTGCGCTCAATGCCGAGGTGGCCATGGTCTGCGGCATCGATGTCGGCCGCATCTACCTGATCACGGCGGGCCTCGCCGTGGCGCTCGCGGTGGCAGGCGGTGCGCTGGTGTCGATCCAGTTCGGCTTCAATCCCGAGACCGGCATCGTCTACACCCTCCAGGCCTTCACCATCATCATCCTGGGCGGCCGCGGCGACTACATCGGCGCGCTGATCGGCGGCTTCATGCTCGCCATCCTCGAGAGCCTGGTGTCGCTCCTGATCCCGAACGGCACGGCCATGGTCGAGCTGGCAGCCTACAGCCTCCTCATCGCCGTGCTCCTCATCCGTCCGGGCGGCCTCATGGGCGTGAAGGACACGTGAGGCCGACCGATGACGCAGCGTGAGCATCTCCGCAACCTGGCGCTCCTCGCGCTGCTCGCCGCGGTCCTCGCGGTGCTGCCGCACGGTCTCAGCGTGTACCTGCAGTCCTTCGCGATGTTCACGATGATGTACGTCGTGCTGGCCCTGTCGTGGAACATCATCAGCGGCTTCACTGGCTACACGTCGTTCGGGCACGTCGCCTTCTATGGCATCGGCGCCTATGCCTGCGCCATCCTGGTGGTCGACCACACCTGGCCCTGGCTGCCGACCCTGGTCGTGGGCGCGCTCGTCGCCGGGCTGGTCGCGATCGCCATCGGCTATCCGGTGCTGCGACTCAAGGGTCCGTACTTCGCCATCGCCATGCTGGGCATGGCCGAGGGCACCCGCGTCGTCTGCACGGTGTGGGACGACCTCACGCATGGCGGTCTCGGCATCAGTTTTCCCAGCGTCGACAACGCGCTGTCGACCTACTATGCCATGCTGGTGGTGATGCTGATGACCATCGCCGTCGCCTACCTCGTGGCCCATTCGCGCTTCGGCATCCGCCTGAACGCGATCCGCGAGGACGAGGTGGCCGCCGAGGCGCTCGGCATCGACGTGACGCGCTACAAGCTGGTGGCCTTCGTCCTGTCCGCCATCTTCCCCGCCATGGCGGGGGGCATCCAGGCCTACAAGGTGCTCTACATCGAGCCGCAGGCGGTGTTCTTCGTGCAGATCACCATTGCCATGGCGCTGATGTCAATGCTCGGCGGCAAGGGCACCGTGATCGGGCCGATCGTTGGTGCGGTGCTGCTCTACGTGGCCCAGGAGCTTACCTGGGTCAACTTCCCCACCGCCCACTTGATCGCCTACGGGCTGTTCATCATCGTGGTGGCGCGCTTCATGCCGCGTGGACTGATGGGCTTCGCCATCGACCGCGGCTGGGTCCGCAAGGGGATGGTGCATTGATGACGGGGCGCGGCCCCGGCCCGGACGGGATCGCGCTGGAGGCTCGCGGCCTGCGCAAGGCGTTCGGCGGCGTTCAGGCCGTCGACGGCTGCAGCTTCGCCGTGCCGCGCGGCAAGATATGCGGGCTGATCGGCCCCAACGGCTCCGGCAAGACGACGACCTTCAACCTCCTGACCGGGCTCGCTCAGCCCGACGAGGGCCAGGTCCTGCACGACGGTGTCGATATCGCCGGCCTCAGGCCACATCTCGTTTTCCGCCGCGGCATCACACGGACCTTCCAGATCACGCGCGTCTTCCGCGAGATGACGGTGCTCGAGAACATGCTGTCGGTGATCGGGCTCGCCGTCCCCGACCGGGTGGCGCGTGAGCGCGCCGAGGAGTTGATCGCGCTGGTCAAGCTCGGCCACCTGCGCGGCGAGTATGGCGGCCGCCTGTCCTACGGCCAGCAGAAACTGCTCGAGTTTGCCCGCGCGCTGATGACCGATCCCGAGGTGATCCTGCTCGACGAGCCGGCGGCCGGTGTCAACCGCACGCTGCTCCAGCATCTGCTCGAGCAGATTCACCGCCTTCAGGAGGCCGGCAAGACGATCCTGATCGTCGAGCACGACATGAACGTCATCATGAACCATTGCGAGCGCATCTTCGTGATGGACTACGGCGTCAAGATCGCCGAGGGCGCTCCGGCCGAGATCCAGGCCGACGACCGGGTGATCGAGGCCTATTTCGGCCGCCGCCGGCGGACGGGAGCGGTTCATGCAGCCTAGAAACGGGCCATCTGGCAACGGGCGGGCCCGGGTGCTGGAGTTGCGCGACGTCTCGGCAGGGTACGGGGCAATCCAGATCCTGCACGGGGTGTCGTTGCACGTCGACGAAGGCGAGATCGTTTCCGTCATCGGCCCCAACGGCGCCGGCAAGTCGACGACCTTCAAGGTGATCATGGGCCTGATCACCCATCTCGGCGGCGACGTGGTCTATCTCGGCCACGACCTGGTCGGTCAGCGGCCCGACCGCATCCTCGGGTTCGGGCTCGCCTATGTTCCGCAGGGGCGCGTCGTGTTCACCCAGATGACGGTACGCGAGAACCTGGAGATGGGCGCATATCTCGAGCGCAGCAAGGCCAGGATCGCCGAGGCCATGGACTACGTCTTCACGCTGTTCCCGCGCCTCGGCGAGCGTCCCGGCCAGCTCGCCGGCTCGATGAGCGGCGGCGAGCAGCAGATGCTTGCCATGGGGCGCGGCCTCATGATGCGGCCCAAGATGATGATGCTCGACGAGCCGTCGCTCGGCCTGTCGCCGCGCCTGGTCGACGAGGTGTTCGACAAGACCGTGGAATTGGCGCGCGGCGGGCTGACCGTCATGCTGGTCGAGCAGAACGCCGCGCGCGCCCTCGAGATCTCCGATCGCGGCTACGTCCTGGAGCTCGGTCGCAACCGCTACGAAGGCAGCGGCCAGGCTCTGCTCGACGACCCCGAGGTGCGCACCATGTATCTCGGCGGCGGGATGCGCGCGGCGTGAGCTGACGGCAACGCCCGGCGCGGGCTGGAAGAGAGT
>NZ_JBFWZI010000275.1:0-7392 GCF_050185545.1 Reyranella sp.
TCACCATGTGATCGATGTGGGCGATGAACTGGTCGAGCGTCGGCCGGTGGCCACCCGCGACAAAGGCGGGGAAGCCGACCGCGCCGACCAGCCCGCCGGTCGCCGCCACCGCCCTGATCTGCTCGTCGGTGATGTTGCGCGGCGAGGGATGAACGCTGAAGGCGCCGGCATGCGAGAACACGGTCGGGCGTTGCGAGGCCTCGATCGCGTCCATCGTCGTGCGCAAGCCGGTGTGCGAGCAATCGACGACGATTCGCGCCTCGTTCAGCCGCTTGACCACGTCGCGCCCGAAGCGGCTGAGGCCGGCGTCGCCTGGCTCCTCGCAGCCGTCGCCGACGCGGTTCCTGACGTTGTAGGTCAGCTGGATCATGCCGACGCCCAGGCTCTTGTAGGCGTCGATCAGGTCGACGTCGTCCTCGATCGGATCGGCGCCCTGGAAGTGCAGGATGATGCCGAGCCGACGGTCACGCTTGGCAGCCTCGATGTCGGCGGCGCGGCGGACCAGGGCGAGATCGCCGGCGTTGCGGATGAGCTTGATCCAGCGGCCGATGGCGCGCAGCGCCGTCTCCGCGTTCTCCGAGCCGCCGACCGTCGGCGCCACCGCGGTCGCGCCGCCGCGCCGATAGAGGTCGACATGGCGCGGATCCATCAGCAGCGGACAGACGGCGTCGATGACGATCGCCGACTCGTGCAAGGACTTGGCGTCAGCGGTCATTTCAGGCTTCCGATTTCACGTTCCACTCCTTCATTCCCCTCCCCGCCGTCGGTGGGGAGGTGCCCCGTCATACGGGGCGGAGGGGTCATGAGTCACAAGAGACAGCGGGGCCATGGCTCATGACCCCTCCGTCGCCGTATGACGGCGACACCTCCCCAGCGAAGCTGGGGAGGGGAATGAAAATCTCGCTCGCCCTACTCGCCGTTCTGGCCGTTGCCGTTGCCGTTGGCGCCGGCGTGCGGCATGCCGATGGCGTGGTAGCCGGCGTCGACGTAGTGCACCGTGCCGGTGACGCCGGCGCTCAGGTCGGACAGCAGGTAGAGGCCGGCGCCGCCGACGTCGGTGAGCTCGATGTTGCGGCGGAGCGGCGAGGCCTCGCGCGACACGCGGTAGACGTAGCGCGCACTGCCGATTACGGCGCCGGCCAGGGTGCGCATCGGGCCGGCCGAGATCGCGTTCACGCGCACGCCCTGCGGGCCGAGATCGGCCGCGAGGTAGCGCACGCTCGCCTCGAGGGCGGCCTTGGCGACGCCCATTACGTTGTACGACGGCATCACCCGCACGGCGCCCTCGTAGGTCAGCGTGACCAGGCTGCCGCCCTCGGTCATCAGCGGCAGGGCACGGCGGGCGATCTCGGTGAAGGAGTAGCAGGAGATGGTGAGGCTGCGCTGGAAGTTGGCCTTGGTCGTGTCGACGTAGCGGCCCTTCAGCTCCTCCTTGTCGGAGAAGGCAATGGCGTGGACCACGAAATCGAGCCTGCCCCATTCCTGGCGCAGGCGCTCGAACAGCCGGTCGAGGCTCTCCTCGTTCTCGACGTCGGCCTCCTCGACGATCTTCGAGCCGAGCTTCTGCACCATCGGCAGCACGCGCTTGCCGAAGGCGGCACCCTGGTAGGTGAAGGCCATCTCGGCGCCGGCGGCGTGCAGCGCCTGGGCGATGCCCCAGGCGATCGAGCGGTCATTGGCGACGCCCATCACCAGGCCGCGCTTGCCGGCCATCAGCTTGGGGACCTCGGGCAGCGTGACGGCGCGCGAGGGCGTGTGGGTGGCAGCGCTCGCGTCGCCGGAACCGCCGCCGGAGGCATCGGGCGCGGCGGCGAGGGGACGATTGTCGGGCATGGTCCCCTCAGTGATTGTAGCGCGAGAACACCAGGCAGGCGTTGGTGCCGCCGAACCCGAAGCTGTTCGACATCACGGTCTGCAGCCCGGCATTGTCGATGCGCTGGCGCGCGATCGGGTAGTCGCCGACGCCGGGGTCGAGGTTCTCGATGTTGGCCGAGGCGGCAACGAAATCCTCCTTCAGCATCAGGAGCGAGTAGATCGCCTCGTGTGCGCCGGTGGCGCCCTGGCTGTGTCCGGTCAGCGACTTGGTCGAGCTGACGGTCGGCAGCCGGTCGTTGCCGAAGGCGGCGCGGATGGCGTCGAGCTCGGTGATGTCGCCCACCGGCGTCGCCGTGCCGTGGGTGTTGACGTAGTCGACCGGCGCATTGCGCCGCGCGGCACCCGGGAAGCCGTCGAGGGCGAGCTTCATGCAGCGCACGGCGCCTTCGCCGGACGGCGCCACCATGTCGGCGCCGTCGGAGGTGGCGCCGTAGCCGATGACCTCGGCATAGATCCGCGCGCCCCGGGCGCGCGCCACCTCGAGGTCCTCCAGCACGAGGATGCCGCCGCCGCCCGAGATCACGAAGCCATCGCGATCCTTGTCGTAGGCACGGCTCGCCCGCTCGGGCGTGTCGTTGAATTTCGACGACATGGCGCCCATGGCGTCGAACAGCACCGACAGCGTCCAGTCGAGCTCCTCGCCGCCGCCGGCGAACATGCGGTCGGCCTTGCCGAGCTGGATGCATTCGACGGCATTGCCGATACAATGGGCCGAGGTCGAGCAGGCCGAGCTGATCGAATAGGACAGGCCCTTGATCTTGTAAGAGGTCGCCAGGTTGGCCGACACCGTGCTCGACATGGCGCGCGGCACCATGAACGGCCCGACCCGCTTGGGTCCCTTCTCCTTGGCGATGATCGCCGACTGGACGATGGCGCCGGTGGTCGGGCCGCCCGAACCGGCGACGAGGCCGGTCCGCTCGTTCGAGATCTCGGCCTCGCCGAGGCCGGCGTCAGCGATCGCCTCTTTCATGGCGAGCCAGGCATAGGCCGCCCCGTCGCCCATGAAGCGGCGCAGCCGGCGGTCGACTAGCTCGTCGACGTTCATCTTCAGGGTGCCGGCGACCTGGCTGCGAAAGCCGAGCTCCTTGTATTGCGGCACGAACTCGATGCCCGATTTGCCTTCCTTCAGGGAGCGCGTGACCTCGGCGGCATTGTTGCCGATCGAGGAGACGATCCCCAGGCCGGTGACGACGACTCGCTTCATGATGTCAGCCCGCTGCCGGAACCGCCGCCGCGTCCTGGATCAGGCCGACCTTCAAGCCGCTGACTTCGTAGGCCTGCTTGTCGTCGGCATAGACGAAGCCGTCGGCGATGCCCAGGACCAGCTTGCGGAGAATGACGCGCTTCAGATGGACATGATACGTGAGCTTGCGCACGGTCGGCACGATCATGCCGGTGAACTTGACCTCGCCGACCCCCAGCGCCCGCCCCCGGCCGGGAGCCTTCATCCAGCCCAGGAAGAACCCGACCAGCTGCCAAAGCGCATCGAGCGGCAGGCAGCCCGGCATCACCGGATCGCCCTTGAAATGGCAGCCGAAGAACCAGAGGTCGGGCTTGATGTCGAGCTCGGCCACGACCTCGCCCTTGCCGAACAGGCCGCCAGTGTCCTGGATCTTCAGGATGCGGTCGAACATCAGCATGGGCGGCAGCGGCAGCTGGGCATTGCCCGGCCCGAACAGGCGCCCCTTGGCGCATTCGATCAGGTCTTCGAAGGTATAGCTGTGCTTCTGCTCGCTCACACGTACCGTCCCCAAGGGCATCCGATTTTGGAATCTCCACGACAATAGGGATGCCGGACGCCGAGCGCAAACCGGCGCGGCCGGCCGGGCAGGCCTTTTCAGAGGCCTTCCTGCGCTCTACATAGGGAGTGACCGATGCCTGATTCCAGCCCCGACTTCCCCAGCCGCCTGCGAGCCGTCGGCTTGCGGCCGACCCGCCAGCGGGTCGCCTTGGCGCGCCTCCTGTTCGGGGGTGGCCATCGCCATGTAACTGCAGAGAGCCTGCACGCCGAGGTCCGGGCGGCGCAGATGCCGGTCTCACTCGCCACCGTCTACAATGCCCTGAACCAGTTTCGCGACGCCGGGCTGCTGCGCGAGGTCGTGGTCGCGCCGGGCCGGTCGTATTTCGATACCAACATCGGCCATCACCATCATTTCTTCGTCGAATCGGACGGCGAGTTGCACGATTTTCCGTCCGACAAGGTGACCATCGGCGGCCTGCCGCCGCCGCCCAAGGGCACGCGCCTGTCGCGCGTGGATGTCATCGTCCGCGTCCGCCGCTGAAATCGATGGCTTTTGCTCGCACCTTGCGAATCGTTCTCACACTTTAGAATCATTCTAAAGAGCTTGACGCCCTCGCCGGGGCTACCCATACTTCGGCCAGCGGTCCGGTCGAGGGGCCGACCGCACAGGATAGAGGGAGAAAAGCGATGGCGAATCTCAAAGGTTCGAAGACCGAGGACAATCTGAAGGCTGCATTCGCCGGCGAGAGCCAGGCCAATCGTCGGTATCTCTACTTCGCCCAGAAGGCGGACGTCGAAGGCTACAACGACGTCGCCGTGGTGTTCCGCTCGACCGCCGAAGGCGAGACCGGCCATGCCCACGGCCATCTCGAGTTCCTCGAGGCCAGCGGCGACCCGGCCACCGGCCTGCCGATCGGCGGCACGTCGTCCAACCTGAAGGCTGCGATCGCCGGCGAGACGCACGAATATACCGACATGTATCCGGGCATGGCGCGCACGGCGCGCGAGGAAGGCTTCGGCGAGATCGCCGACTGGTTCGAGACGCTCGCCAAGGCGGAGAAGAGCCACGCCGGCCGCTTCCAGAAAGCGCTCGACACCCTGGCCTGATCCGGCATCGAGGGACCTCATAATTCCTCCCCAGCTTCGCTGGGGAGGTGTCGCCGTCATACGGCGACGGAGGGGTCATGCTCTTCTGGACCGCGGGCGTCCCGCCCGCTCATGATCATGAGCATGAGCGGGCGAGACGCCCGCGGTCCGCATGAACCGTGGCCCCTCCGTCGGCGCAAGACGCCGACACCTCCCCAGCAGAGCTGGGGAGGAGGAGATCGCGCAGAGTCGTCTTCATCCCGCTCGATCTCGACCCCAAACTGCGCCCCCAACCAAGCGAATCCCCCATGCGTGAAGGCAGCCTCGAAGCTCCCGTTCGTCATGCCCTGGACTGGCACAATCCCTGGTTCTGGGACGAGAAGGGACTCGAGAAGGAGATGGAGCGCGTCTTCGACATCTGCCATGGCTGTCGGCGCTGCTTCAATCTGTGCGATTCCTTCCCGCGCCTGTTCGACCTGATCGACAACGGGCCGACTGGCGAGCTCGACGGCGTCGACCGGGCGCGCTTCGCCGATGTCGAGGAAGCCTGCACGCTCTGCGACATGTGCTTCATGACCAAGTGTCCCTATGTGCCGCCGCACGAATGGGCGCTGGATTTTCCCCATCTCATGTTGCGCCATCGCGCCGTTCACGCCCGCAAGAAGGGCATCGATTTCGTCGACGCGCGCCTCGCCGATACCGACCAGACCGGTCGGCTGGGCAGCCTCGTCGCCGGCGCCGCCAACTGGGCGACCGACGAGAAGAACACGCTGACGCGGCGCGGCCTGCAGCGCCTGGCCGGCATCCATCACGGCGCACGCCTGCCGCGCTATGCCGGCGAGACCTTCGTAATGCGCGCGGCGCGCGAAGGCGCCTTCCTCGACGAGGCGGCGCCGGCCTACGGCAAGCGCAAGGCCGTGCTCTATGCGACCTGCTTCGTGAACTTCAACAACACCGGTATCGGCGCCGCCGCGCGCGACGTGCTGGCCAGGAACGGCGTCGAGACCGAGGTGGTCCATCCCGCCTGCTGCGGCATGCCCAAGCTCGAGCTGGGCGATCTCGAAGGCGTCGAGGATGCTGCGCACAAGGTGACGGCGGCGCTGCTGCCGTGGGTCGACAAGGGCTACGACGTGATCGCGCTCACGCCGTCCTGCGCCCTGATGCTCAAGTTCGAATGGCCGCTTCTGCTGCCCCAGGATCCGGCCGTGGCGCGCCTGTCGCGGGCGACCTTCGACATCGCCGAGTACGTCGTCGACATCGCGAAGAAGGAGGGGCTGGCGCCGGGCCTGCAGCCGATCGAGGGTGGTGTCAGCGTTCATCTCGCCTGCCATGCGCGGGCCCAGAACATGGGTGCCAAGGCGGCCGAGATGCTGCGCCTGGTGCCGCAGACGCGCGTCGCCGTGATCGAGCGGTGCAGCGGCCATGGCGGCATCTGGGGCGCCCGCACCGAGAATTTCGAGACGGCGGTGAAGGTCGGCAAGCCGGCGGCCCAGGCGGCACTGAAGAACGACACCAGCTTCGTCGCTTCCGAATGTCCGCTCGCCGCCGACCACCTGATGCAGGTGATGGAGATCACCGCCGGAGACGAAAAACCCAAGCCGTCGCGCGCCCGCCATCCGATCGAGCTGATGGCGCGCGCCTACGGCCTGATGGAGGAGCAGCCATGACACCACGCAGCATCGAGGCGTCGGTCATCCTGCCGATGGCCGACTACGCCCGGGAGCGTGCCGAGCGCCGCCGCCGTATCACCGAGCTCAAGCGCAACCGCCGGCTCGAGGTCGGGCCGTTCGCGATGTTCTACTTCGAATCGTACGACACGATGCTGCATCAGGTGCACGAGATGCTGTTCATCGAGAAGGGCGGCGCCGAGCAGATCCCGGGCGAGCTCGCGGCCTACAATCCGCTTATCCCGCAGGGCAGCGAGCTGGTCGCCACCGTCATGTTCGAGATCGACGACCCGGTCCGCCGCGCCCGTGTGCTCGCCGCCCTGGGCGGCGTCGAGCATACCGCGTTCATCCGCATCGGCAGCGAGAAGGTCCGCGGCGCGGCCGAAAGCGATCAGGAGCGCTCGCGCGACGACGGCAAGACGTCGTCGGTTCACTTCCTGCGCTTTGCTTTCACGCCGGCCCAGATCGCGGCTTTCCGTGGTGGCAAGGACGACGTCGTCGTAGGCTTCGATCACCCGAACTACGGCCACATGGCGGTGATGCCGCAAGCCGTGCGCCAGACGCTGGCGCAGGACTTCGCCTAGGGGCGACCGAATCCTCGCCCGTCATACGGGGCGGAGGGGTCATGGTCTTCTGGACCGCGGGCGTCTCGCCCGCTCATGAACAAGATCATGAGCGGGCAAGACGCCCGCGGTCCGCACGAGTCATGACCCCTCCGTCGCCGTATGACGGCGACACCTCCCCAACGGAGTTGGGGAGGAGGATGAGTCGAGCGCGTGCCACGCGGCGCCTGCCAGTTGATGGACGCCGAGAGAATCGCCTATTGTGAAGCGCGTTCGTTGGTACCCAAGGCGTCGAGCCGCCGCCGCTTGCTTGCTTCGGAGATTGCCAATGCCCAAGCTTCTTCCTCCCAACATCAATCCGGCTTTCGAGGCGGCGGTGCGCCGCATGCTCGGAACAACGACGCCCGCGAAGAAACCGGCGAAGAAGGCCAAGCCGAAGAAGAACGGGTCAAAGAGCTAG
>NZ_JBFWZI010000276.1:0-7375 GCF_050185545.1 Reyranella sp.
CCAACAACCGCATCCACCGCTTCGCCGAGATCGTCAATGCGGGCGGCCTCAGCGCCCCGGTGCGCACGCCGCGCGGCCGCGACATCCTGGCGGCCTGCGGTCAGCTCAAGAGTGCGAGCCTGCGTGGGCGGAGGGAGCGCGTGGGTGGCCTCGAAAGCAAGGCAGCCGTTTGACGCTCTCCCGATCTTACCGGTAAGATGCGGGCGCTATGCAAACGAGGATTTCGACCAAAGGGCAAGTCGTGTTGCCGAAAGCGATCCGTGACAAGCGGCGCTGGAAGGCAGGGACGCTCTTGACGGTAGAAGACAGACCGGAAGGACTGCTGCTCAAGCCGGTCGAGAAGAAGAAGAAATTAACCATCGACGACTGGGCAGGCATCCTGAACTACAAGGGGCCACCGCACACGGTCGAGGAGATGAACGCCGCGATCGAGAAGGAAGTCAGACGTCGGCATGCGCGCGGTCGATACTAACGTCATTTTGCGGCTCTTCGCTCAGGACGACGTTCGTCAAGTGGCCGCTGCGCGCCAAGCTCTGGCCGACGGCTTCTTCGTGCCGAAGACGGTCCTGTTGGAGCTCGAATGGGTTCTACGTGGCGTCTATCGCGAGCCCAGGGAAAAGATTGTCGCGGCGATCGAGGCAATTCTCGTGACCGCGAATGTAGTGGTCGAGGATGTGGCGACAGTAGAACGTGCGCTCGAGTGGTTCAGCCGTGGCATGGACTTCGCCGATGCACTTCACCTCGCTTCGAGTGGTCATGTTGGCGCCTTCGTCTCGTTCGACATCGGCATGCGACGCCAAGCCACTGCCATGAAGCTCAGCCCACCCGTCGTCACGCCGTAGCCGTTCGTCGGAACCGGCCAGTAAGGTCGGAATCTCCATCAATGTGCGTTGATCCCATATCTGCTGGTTCGCAGCCTGTTGTGTCCAAGCTGCGGAAGACCTGGGCATCGCCCAGGCTTGCACGTTGTCATCTCCCTCCGGACCGGCTAGCTTCCTCCAAAATGAATCGCGCTCAACATGGAGGAACGCCATGCAGGACGTGCGTCGCGAACGCCGTGGGCCGGCCCTTTGGCTCACGATCGACCGCGAGGAGCGACGCAATGCGCTGAACGAATCGGTGCTGGAGGGCCTGCGCGAAGGTGTTGCCGACGCGCGGACGGCGGATGGCATCCGGGCAGTGGTGATCACCGGTTCCGGGAAGGTGTTCTGCGCCGGCGGCGACCTCAAGCCGGATGCCGACGGCGATCCCTTCCGCGTCGATCCGGCCGAGGTCGAGAATCCCGTCGTGTCGCTCTTCCGGGCGATCATCGACTGCGAGGTGCCGGTCATCGCGCGCGTGAACGGCCATGCGCTGGCCGGCGGTTTCGGCCTGGTCTGCGCCTGCGATTTCGCCATCGTCGCCGAGGGCACCCGGCTCGGCACGCCGGAGACGCGCATCGGCCTGTTCCCCATGATGATCCTGCCCTGGATGTCGCGCACGATCCCGCGCCGCAAGCTGCTCGAGATCTGCGTCACCGGCGAGCCGATCGGCGCCCAGGAAGCGCTTGCCCACGGCATCGTCAATCACGTCGTGCCGTCCGACGCGCTCGACGCCAAGGTCGACCAGCTGGTTTCCTCGATCGCGGCGGCCTCGCCGACCGCCATTCGTCTGGGGCGGCGTGCGCTCGCAATGATGGACACTCTGCCGCTCGGCGCGAGCCTCGAATACGCCCAGCGCGTCCTGCCGCAGATGGCGCGCACCGAGGACGCGCGCGAGGGCTTCCGCGCCTTCAACGAGAAGCGCGCGCCGGTCTGGCCAGGACGCTGAAATGGGCGCGCTGAGATGACGGAACGCCTGGTCAGGATCGGCGGCGCGGCGGGCTTCTGGGGCGACAGCCTCGAGGGCGCCGGCCAGCTCGTGCGCCATGGCGCGATCGATTACCTGGTGTTCGACTATCTCGCCGAGATCACCATGTCGCTGCTCGCGCGCATCCGCGCGCGCAAGCCGGAGCTCGGCTACGTCCCCGATTTCATCGAGGCGATCGCGCCGCTTCTCGCCGAGATCAAGACCCGCGGCATTCGCGTCGTCTCCAACGCCGGCGGAGTGAACCCGCAGGCCGCCGTCGCGGCACTGCAGGCGCGGGCAGACGCGGCCGGCGTCTCGCTGAAGATCGCCTGTGTCACCGGTGACGACCTGATGGACCGGCTCGATGCGGCGCGCCAGCGTGGGCTGCGCGAGATGGTCACGGGCGAGGCCCTGCCGGACCGGGTCATGAGCGCCAATGCCTATCTCGGCGCGCAACCGATTGCATTGGCGCTCGAACGTGGCGCCGACGTGGTGATCACTGGCCGGTGCGTCGATTCGGCGGTGACGCTCGGCGCCCTGGTGCATGCCTTCCGGTGGTCGTGGAACGACTACGACAAGCTGGCCCAAGGCTCGCTCGCCGGGCACCTGCTCGAATGTTCGGCGCAGGCCACGGGCGGGTTGTTCACCGACTGGCGCAATGTTCCGGGCTGGGACGACATGGGCATGCCGATCGCCGAGTGTCGCGCCGACGGCAGCTTCGTCATCACCAAGCCAACCGGCACCGGCGGCCTCGTCTGCCCGCTCTCGGTGGGCGAGCAGATGCTGTACGAGATCGGCGATCCGGCCGCCTACATCCTGCCCGACGTCGTCTGCGACTTCCGGGCCGTGACGATGACGGAGGATGGGCCGGATCGCGTGCAGGTCGCGGGTGCGCGCGGCCGGCCGCCCACGCCCGACCTGAAGGTCAGCGCCACCTGGCACGACGGCTTCCGGATGGTCGGCACGGTCACGATCGGCGGGCGCGATGCTGCCGCCAAGGCGCAGCGGCTGGGAGAGGCGATCCTGACGCGCGTGCAGCGGCTGCTCGGCGAGCGCGGGATCGGCCCGTTCACCGAGACCTCGTGCGAGGCGCTCGGGGCCGAGGCAACCTACGGCGCGAACGCGCGTCCCGACGCCGCCACCGCCCGCGAGGTCGTGCTCAAGATCGGGGCGCGGCATCCGGAGCAGAAGGCGCTGGAGATCCTGGCACGCGAGATCGCGCCCGCGGCGTCTTCGATGGCGCAGGGCCTGACCGGCTTTTTCGCCGGCCGCCCCGGCGTGCAGCCGGTCGTGCGGCTGTTCTCGTTCCTGTGGCCGAGGACGGAGGTGTCGCCGCGCGTGCACCTGGCCGGAGAGGCGTTCGACGTCCCGTTCGCGGCCGCGAATTCCTCGGCTCCACCCGCGACCGATGCCGTGGCGCCGTCATCGATCGGCATTGCCGATGCGAGCGTGCCGCTCGTGGCGCTCGCCGTGGGTCGCAGCGGCGACAAGGGCAATGCCGCCAACATCGGTGTGATCGCACGGCGGCCGGAGTACCTGCCCTGGCTGCGTGCTGGTCTCACGCCGGATGCCGTCAAGGCGTTCTTCGCCCATAGCTGTGTGACGCGCGTGGATCGCTACGATGTGCCGGGCATCCACGCGCTCAATTTCGTACTGCATGACGCGCTGGGCGGCGGCGGTGTCGCCTCCTTGCGGATCGACCCCCAGGGCAAGGCCTTCGCCCAGATGCTGATGGACCTGCCGGTGGGCGTGCCGCATGAACTGGCCGAGCGGATGGGACAAGCCAACCGATGATCACGATCGACGACACGACGACTATCGGCGAAGCGTTCACGCGCGCCGCCGAGGCCTATGAGGAACGGCCATTGCTCGCCGTTCCGGTCGGCCCGCATCGCCCCTACCATCGGGAGGGATACGAGATCAGTTTCGCCGAGGCCGCGCGCCAGGTGCGCGATCTGATCGAGCGGTATCGCACGGCCGGGTTCGGGCTCGGTCATCGCGTCGCCATGCTGCTCGACAACAGGCCCGAGCACTTCCTGCACAAGCTGGCGCTCAATTCGATCGGCGTGTCCTGTGTGCCGATCAATCCCGACTATCGCGCCAGCGAGATCGCCTATCTCCTGGAGCATTCCGAGGTCGATCTGGCGCTGGTCGCGCCGGAGCGCCGCGAGCAGCTCGAACGCGGCATGAACGAGAGCGCCCATCGCGCGCCGATCTCGACGCTCGGGCAGGGCGAGCCGCTGCCGCCGCCATCGAAGCGTGCCGACAGCGGGCCGATAACCGCCGGGGCCGAGGCCAGCATCCTCTACACGTCGGGTACCACCGGCCGGCCCAAGGGCTGCATGCTGTCGCATGCCTACGAGCTCACGGCGGGCATGTGGTACGCGACGCGCGGCGGCCTCGCGACGTTCCGCGCCGAGGGCGAGCGCATCTACAATCCGCTGCCCGTCTATCATGTGAACTCGCTGGTCGTGTCGTTCTATGGCGCGATGCTGAACGGAAGCTGCCAGATCCAGCCGGATCGCTTTCACCCCAACCGATGGTGGCCCGAGGTCCGCCAGACCCGCGCGACCGTCGTGCATTATCTCGGCGTCATCGTTCCCATGCTGCTGAACAGGCCTGCGGACGAGACCGAGCGCGGTCATTCCGTCCGCTTCGCCATCGGTGCCGGGGTCGAGCCGCAGCTTCACGCGCAATTCGAGGAGCGCTTCGGCTTCCCCCTGATCGAAGTCTGGGGGATGACCGAAATGGTGCGAATTCTCCTCGACAACGAGGCTCCGAGACAGGTCGGCACGCGCGCCTTCGGGCGGCCCGTGCCTGGCATCGAGGTTCGCGTCGTCGACGAGCACGACGACGATGTGGCCCCCGGTCAGCCGGGGGAGCTGGTGATCCGACACTCGGAAAAGGAGCCGCGGCGGGGATTCTACTCGGGATACCTGAAGGACGAGCGGGCGACCGCCGAGGCGTGGCGCGGCGGCTGGTTCCATACCGGCGATACGGTGCGGCAGGACGCCGACGGCATGCTGCATTTCGTCGATCGCAAGAAGAACATCATCCGTCGCTCCGGCGAGAATATCGCCGCGGCGGAAGTCGAGGCACTCCTGCAGGCGCACGAGGCGGTGCAGCAGGTCGCCGTCATGGCCGTGCAGGACGAGACCCGCGAGGAGGAAGTGCTGGCCTGCATCGTGCTGGTCCAGGACGAACGCGGCGAAACGGCCGCCGAGCAGCTGTTCCGGTACTGCTACGATCGGCTGGCCTACTTCAAGGCGCCCGGCTGGATCTACTTCACCGATACCCTGCCGACCACCGGGACCCAGAAGATCCAGAAACACCAGATCTTTCCGGCCGGCAGCGATCCGCGCAGCCTGCCCGGCATGTTCGACTTCCGCGACCGCAAGAAGCGGCAGCCACGAGCGTGATTCGGCGAGGGGAACCAGGCATTCGCCTATGGCAACAAACAGCCGTCATCCCGACCGGAGCCGAGCGCCGGGAGGGGTTCGTGGCTGGGGGCGCGCCCCACCCATGGCGCACCCGGCCATGAGCGCCAACGGATTGGCGCCCATCCATCGGAAGACTGTTTCTTACTAGGGAGCAGACGCCATGAGCCAATTCAGCCGCACGGACGACGAGCTCGCGACGGCGCCGCTCACCTTTCGCGACGGCCTGTTCGCCGGTCAGGTGGCGCTCGTCTCGGGTGCCGGTCGCGGCCTCGGCAAGGCGATCGCCTTCCAGCTCGCGCGTCTGGGGGCAAAAGTCGCGCTGTGTGGCCGCAACGAGGCGCGATTGGAGGCGACGGCGGAGAAGCTGCGTGCCCTCGGGGCCGAGGTCCTTGCCCGCCCGATGTCCATCCGCGACCCCGACGCCGTCGCCCGCCTCTACGATGACGCCTGGGACAAGCTGGGTTCGCTCGACCTCGTGGTGAACAATGCCGGCGGCCAGTTTCCGCAAGCGGCCATCGATTTCTCGCCGAAGGGCTTCAACGCGGTCATCGACACGAACCTCAACGGCACCTGGTACATGATGCAGCAGGCGGCGCGGCGCTGGCGGGACGCCGGAAGGGGCGGCGCGATCGTCAACATCGTGGCAGTGGTCTCGCGCGGCATGCCGGGCGTCGCCCACAGCTGCGCGGCGCGGGCCGGCGTGATCTACCTGTCCAAGTCGGTCGCGATCGAATGGGCGCCGCTCGGCATCCGCGTCAACTGCGTCGCGCCGGGCATCATCGCCACCGAAGGCATGGAGGTCTATCCGGACGAGGCGCGCCGCGCGCTCCCGGGAACGAACCTGATGAAGCGCTTCGGCGACGTGCGCGACGTCGCCGACGCCGTTTGCTACCTCGGGGGCCCATCCGGCTCCTTCATGACCGGCGAGGTCGTCACGGTCGATGGCGGCAACCAGATCTGGGGCGACCAGTGGACCATCCCGCGCCCGGCGTGGTTCGCCGAGCAGCCGTAGACTGGGCCAGCGTCTTCCGAGCGCGAGCGTCGCGATCGCTCAAGTGTCATGAGCTCTTCCTGGACCGCGGGCGTCTCGCCCGCTCATGATTTCATGTGCATGATCGGGCGATACGCCCGCGGTCCATAAGAGCATTAGCGAACGCCAGTAGCGCGCTCCACGATGAGGTCACTCTTTGACGCTTCGATCTATCGAGATCACGCCTAGCTGCGCATCAGCTCCCCGCCGATGATAAGCTTGCGGATCTCCGTGGTGCCGGCGCCGATCTCGAGCAGCTTGGAGGCGCGATAGAGCCGGTTGATCTCCGTCTCGCGCATGTAGCCGGCGCCACCGAAGATCTGCACGGCGTCGCTCACCACCTCGGTGCAGCCTTCGGCAGCATAGAGAATGCACGATGCGGTGAGCTTGTGGATGTCGCCGCGGCCACCGCCGCCGATCTCCAGATCGTTCGCCTCCGCGAGCGTGCGATAGCAATAGGTGCGCATCGTCTCGATGGTGGTGTACATGTCGGCAAGTTTGCCCTGCACGAGCTGGAAATCGCCGATCGGCTTGCCGAACTGCCGGCGCGTCTTCGCATAGTCGAGCGTCAGCGCGAAGGCGCGCTCGGCCATGCCGAGGTTGATCATCGCCACGATTGCACGCTCGAGGTCGAGCCCGCTCATCACCACGGCCACGCCGGCGTTCTCTTCGCCGACGCGATTGCCGGCCGGCACGCGGCAGTCGTCGAACACGAGCTCGGCCGTCGTGCTGCCGCGAAAGCCCATCTTGTCGAGCTTCTGCGCGACCTGGAAACCCGGGAAGCCCTTCTCGACGACGAAGGCCGAGATGCCCTTGGCGCCCTTCGCCTTGTCGGTCTTGGCGTAGACCAGCAGCACGTCGGCGACCGGGCCATTGGTGATGAAGAGCTTGCGGCCGTTCAGCACATAGCTGTCGCCGTCGCGCCGCGCCGTGGTGCTCATCGAACCGAGTGCATCGGATCCCGCCCCCGGCTCCGTGAGCCCGAGCGCGCCGATCGCGCTGCCGTCGCACAGCCGCGGCAGGTAGCGCCGGCGGACATCGTCGGAGCCGTTGCGCGCAATGTTGTTCGCGCACAGGT
>NZ_JBFWZI010000277.1:0-1617 GCF_050185545.1 Reyranella sp.
ATACCCGTCCACCCCCGTTGTCGGGGTGATTGTGGGGGGTGGTGCCCCGAAGACGTTAAATTTGGTGGGACACGCGCCACATTCGCTGGGAGCGCGCCACTCCGCGGGCGATCATGGGAGACTTGATCGACAAAGAATGCGCCAGCGGAGTGGCGCGCTCCCAACGAATGACTCGGCTCTCTCGGTTAATCTAACGCCTGTGGGTGCCCCGTCATACGGGGACGGAGGGGGAATGCCTCAGACGCGATCCATGAGATTCTGACGTCGGAACTTCACGGACCTCGCGTGCGGCCTTTTCCCCTACGTCGCCGAAGACGGCGCCACCTCCCCCTGTGGCGCTGTTTACAGCGCCACAGGGGGGAGGGAATTGAATCCTGTGACCGGCCGGTGACCGTCGGTGGCGGCCGCGGCCCGGCCGCAAAACCGCCCCGAACCGTGCTATCATGAAGATTGCAGTGGCCATCACGGCGCTTCCCCGGCGCCGGTCACGAGCCCAACAAGGAGCACTCCATGAAGCTCGATCGCCGAACCGCCCTGGCGGGCGCCGCGGCCGCCTTTGCCCTTCCTCTCGCTGCCGCCGTGCCGGCGCGCGCCGATGCACGCCGCCAGTCGCTGGTCGATTCCTGCCTCGAGACCGCGCGCAAGGTCCTGACCGGCAAGGACTTCCCCGACGCCGCCCGCAACATGACCACGGCGCGCGGCGTGCTGATCATGCCCGAGCTGGTGCAGGGCGGCTTCATCGTCGGCGCTGCCGGCGGCCGCGGCATCCTGATGGCGCGCAGCAACCCGGGGGACTGGAGCCCGCCCGCCTTCTACAACATGGGCTCGGGCAGCCTCGGCCTGCAGATCGGCGCCAAGGTCTCCGAGATCGTCTTCATCGTCCGCACCGAGAAGGGCCTGACGGCGCTGATCGACCACAAGTTCAAGTTCGGCGCCGAGGCCGGCGTCACCATGGTAGCGGTGGGCATCGGCATGGAAGGCGCCTCGACGGCGGCGGTCGGCGCCGACATTGTCGCCTACTCGAACTCGGCCGGCCTGTTCGCCGGCGCCTCGATCGAAGGTTCCTACCTCGACGCCGACAGCGACTGGAACGCGCTCTATTACGGCCAGGGCGCGACCGCCAAGTCGATCGTGCTCGACCGCCGCTACACCAATCCGGGCGCCGAGCCGATCCGCCAGTTCATGGCGCAGTGGTGAGGGCCACAAACGCGAGCGTGCCTGGACGGCCACGGCCTTTCAGCGCCGCAGACAAGTCGCCAACAGGGAGTGAGTGAGCCACGACCAATCGTCCCCGTCCCCGGCATTCCTCGCCGTGACAATCGTTCCACCTCGATGCACCCATGGAGGCTGCCCAGTGCTCGGCAAATGGTTCTGCCTTGGAGTCACCGCGATCGCGCTGGTCGCGTGTGGCAGTGGCGTCACGGGAAACAGCGAGTTCGTCAACGTCCCGGGCGAGGGGAGCACCGCGCAATTCCTGCCCAAGGCTACCGAGTGGTGCGCCAAGTACGGCAAGGTCCCTCGGGCGTCCGGGCGGGACGCCAAATCGATGAACTTCGATTGCGTCAGGAGCACTTAGCTCTCCCTTCGCCCGTGGGCCTCGACGTTGTCGCCCGGGGA
>NZ_JBFWZI010000277.1:1717-7211 GCF_050185545.1 Reyranella sp.
TCATCCCGCTGGTCATCGTCCGCCTGCTGCGGACACTGGTCGAGGACGAGCACGAGTTCACCCACGCCGAGCAGGAGCAGATCAAGGCCGACCTCGCCGCCATCAAGAAGGCGCTGAAGATCGAGGGCTAGGTCCATGAGTGCTGAATTTGGCGGAAGAGCGCCTCATTCACCGGGAGCGCGCCACTTGAGGCGGAGGTTATTCCGCCTCAAGTGGCGCGCGCTCAGCGCATGACACGGCTCTCCCGGCAAATCTGACGCCTATCGAAAGCTCATCCTGATGGCGACGATGATGCCGTTCACGCCGATGCTGGCGAGGATCAGCCCGGAGACGCGGCTCACGACCTCGATGCCCGGCTTGCCGATCAGGCGGTAGATCGGCTTGGAAAGCACGAGCACGCCGAACACGATCAGAAGGCAGACGACGGTGCGGAACGTCGTGACCGCCTGTTCCGCCAGCGACCGCGTGTTGTTGTCCGTCAGCAGCACCACCGTCAGCATGGCGCCCGCCCCGGCGATTGTCGGGATGGCGAGGGGATAGACGGCGCGCTGCGCCATGGTCGCGGTCGCCGGCAGCGCCTCCACCTCGGCCGTGATCTGGCCGAGCACCAGCTTCAGGCCGAACAGCAGCAGCACGATGGAGCCGGCCAACTGGAAGGAGGGCATGGGGATGCCGAGCGCGTTCAGCAGGAACTGGCCCGCGGCGATGAAGAAGAGCAGCACCAGGAAGGCCGTCGCCACCGCGTAAGCGGCAACCTGCAGCGACTGGCGAGTCGAGAGGCCGGCCGTGACGCCCAGGAACACCGGGATGGCCGCCGTCGGATCGAGCACCACCAGCAGCGTCACGAACTCGTAGAAGAAGTGCGACTGAAACGCGAACTCCAAGCTGGCCTCCGTGGCGGACTCGCCGGCGGCGAATGGAATGCAAGGGCTGCGTCCATCGGCACGGTTTCGTCACAATCCCTCACCATAGGAGTCCTTTCTTGGACAGGGAACTCAGGGAAAATCGCAAATGTTCGATGCGAAGAGTCTGCTCGATCAGTTTCTCGGCGGTCAGCGCGACGGCCAGGGCAATCGTCCCGGCCCCGATCAGGGCAGCCAGGGCACTCAGGCCGCCCAGGGCAGCCAGGGCATCGGCGACTTCCTGCGCGGCGCCGGCGGCGGCGCGGTCGCCGGCAGCCTCGCCGCGCTCCTGCTCGGCTCGAAAACGGGTCGCGAGATCGGCGGCGAGGCGCTGAAGCTCGGCGGTATGGCCGCGGTCGGCGCGCTCGCCTACAAGGCCTATCGCGACTGGCAGGCGGGCAAGCAGGCGCCGGCGCCGCAAGAGGCGGCACGCCAGCCGGCGCCGCCGATGCTGCCCGCGCCGAGCGGCACGCCGTTCAATCCGTCGACCGAGAGCGCCCAGCAATCGCTCGCCCGCAGCCTGCTGCGCGCCATGATCGCGGCGACTAAGGCCGATGGCCATGTCGACGCCCAGGAGCAGGCGCGCATCTTCGCCGAGATGGACAGGATGGCGCTGTCGTCGGAGGACAAGGCCTTCGTCATGGACGAGCTGCGCGCCAGCCTCGACGTCGACGCGGTGGCGCGCGGCGCGACGACGCCGGAGCAGGCGGCGGAGATCTATGCCGCCTCGCTGCTCGCCGTTACCGTGGATTCGGCCGCCGAGCGCGGCTATCTCGCCATGCTCGCCGCGCGTCTGAAACTCGACGACGCGCTGGTCGCCCATCTGCACGGCACGGTCGCCGCGGCGACCGGCGAGAAGGTGCCGGCGGCGCCCTGACGGGCGGCCGCGCGGGGCGTGATGCTTTTCAGGTCGGCCCGTCTCGTGGTCGTCGGCCTGGCTTGGCTTCCCTCGTCCTGCACGGCAGGACGATGAGTGCGGAAGGCTGCCGCGGTTTTGGTCGCGCCGCGCGCGGCGTCACGCCTTGCGGGCCAGCATCGCCAGGAAGGCGGCCCCCCGGGTGGTCCGCTCGCCGAGCGCCGCATCGCACGGCGCGAACAGGCGGGCGAGCGGCAGCCAGGGCGGGAAGAAGATCGCGCCGGTCACGCGCTCGACGTCCAGCCGGGCGGC
Source organism: Reyranella sp. (assembly GCF_050185545.1). GTDB lineage: Bacteria > Pseudomonadota > Alphaproteobacteria > Reyranellales > Reyranellaceae > Reyranella. Next base: position 3,788 of record NZ_JBFWZI010000277.1, read on the forward strand.
GCGCGCCAGCTCGCTGAGCTGCGCCGGGGTCCTGAAGGTCGCGCCCCGCCAGATCCCGGCGCCCAGCCAGCCGCGCACGCGCCGTCGCGCGGCCCACAGGCTCCACGGCCCCAGCTCGCCGACGACGAGGCGGCCGCCGGGCTTGAGGACGCGCGCCATCTCGCGCACCGCAGCCTCGGCATCGGCGACGAAGGCGAGCACGGTGACGACCGTCACCACGTCGAAGCTGTCGTCGGCGAAGGGCAGGCGCGCTGCATCCGCGACGGCGTAGCGGATCGCGTCCCCCGGCCGGACCGTCCCGGCCATTTCTTCTGCGGCCCCGAGACCGGCGGCGGCGATCATGCGTGGATCGACGTCGCACCGAGCCTGCGTGAGTCCCATCTGCCGTTCTTTGTCCACGGCGGCGGCGATCATGCGCGGATCGACGTCGCACCCCGTGACCGAGGCGGCCCCGGCGCGCGCCAGCGCACGCGCGAGCGTGCCGTCGCCGCATCCCACGTCGAGCACGGCGCGGCCGCGCAGGTCGCCGGCCAGGCGCAGCAGGAGCCGATGCTCGAGCGCCTCGACGATCTCGCCCAGCGACGATGCCCGCCACGCCGCGTAGACGTGCGGACCGAACCGGCCCGCGCCGGCGGCGGACCTGTCGTCATCCATCCGCGCGATCGGACGTCGCGCGGCCGACCGGGCAGGCATTGGAGACGGTTAGCGCCATCACGACCTGTCCGGCCTGCGCCGCCTTGTCGAAGGCATCGGCCAGCGCCGCGAAGACGATGCCGGCATCGCCCGTCACCACCGTGCTCATCGGGCCCACCTCGGGGTGCAGGCCGTGCGCCTCGAGTGTCGCGCGCGCGCTGTCGATCGCCGGCCCGAGATGCGCCTGGCGCAGGGGATAGAGGCTGATCTGGGCGCTGCAAATCGCCATTTGGCACCATCAGTCCCGTCGTCACGATCGCCGCAGGCCGCGGTGGCCGCTCGCCATTCTGGCGGGCTCATTGGCTCTGCCATCCGTCTCGCGGTCACGATCGCCGCAGGCCGCGGCGCCTCCATTGATCTGTCTCAAGCGCGGGCATTGGTCACCGGAATGATGCGCCCCCCGCGCGGAAATATGGCAGGCTTCTCCCGGGCCGGGGTGGCTCGGGAGAAAGGAATGTTCGAACGAACTGAGGACGAGCGGCTCGTCGGGGTCGATCCGCTCACGGCGATCAGCGCCATGCTGTCGGCGCACGAGATGGTGCTCGAGCTTCTGCTGGCCGACGCCTTGCAGAGCCTGTCGGCATCGGAGGCGCATGCGGCCGTCGTGCGGCTAAACGAGCAATGGGCCCAGGTGCGCGGGACGTTTTTCGGCTCCCAGCTGGCCGAGCCGAAGGAGATGCAGCGCCGCATCGACGCGTCACGGGCCTTCCTGGAGATTCTGACGACCAGGGCGCTGCGCAGCGCCGAGGCCGCGCGGGCAGGCGCGGGTCTGCCCGTGGCGGGACCGGGATAGGGTCCGTAGGGGATATTTGAAACCGCGACGACGCGCGCTGCCCGGATGGCGTGACGCTGCTGTCGGGCCAACCGCCAGAGCTGTTGGTTGCCCGAAGGGTCAAGTGCCGCCCGGATGGCGTGGCGCTGCTGTGGACCGGGCTCGCGCCCGCGCAACCGATGCCGGCGACGTGCGTTGCTGTCGGGTTGCGCTTCGCGCGACTTCTCCTCCTTGAACTCGGGCCCGTCGCGTCGCGTGACGTGACGGGCCATTCTTTCGCTACAGACCCTAAGATGTCGTCGCCGTGAGCGAGCAGCCAGCGTCGACCGGGCGAACGACTTTCCACGACGAGCTCATCCGCCGGCGCCGCGCCGCGTGGATCGTCGCGGTAGTCTGCGCCCTGGTTTCCGCGGGCGTCGGGCTGGTGCTGAGCACCATCGTCACGCCGACCGTGCTGCTGGTCGTGGGTGGCCTCCTGAGGCTCGTCGCCCTGCTCGGCGTGCTCGACTCGCTGGCGCTGGGCGGCGTCGCGCTGATCCAGGACTTCGTCGCTACTCACCTGGACAATGTCGATCACCTCTCGCAGACCCTCGATCAGGTCGACAGTCTCGGCGACATCGCGCTGCTGGCCTGGCCGCTGGCCCGGCTGGCGCCCGCCGCGCTTCCGGCCCTGCTCGCGGCGGTGCTGGTCTGGCTCTGGCTGCGCGGCGTGTTCGGCCGGACCGGCAGCCAGGATCTGGTCGTGCGCCTCGCGGCGCGACCCGCGAACCGCGATGACTTCGAGGAACGCCAGCTGGCCAACATCGTCGAGGAAGTGGCGATCGCCGCCGGCGCGCCGCCGCCGTCGCTCTTCCTGGTCGATACGCCGGCCGTCAACGCCGCCGCGCTCGGCTCGCCCGGCGCGGGGTACGACGGGGGCATCGTGCTTTTCACGCGCGGCATGCTCGACCGGCTGGATCGCGGCGAGACCGAGGCCGTCGCCGCCCGCCTGGTCTCGGCGATCGGGGCCGGAGACGTGCGCGCCGCGGCCGGCATCATGGCGGCACTGCACACCTTGGGCTTCTTCCTCACGCTGCTCGACCTGCCGCTGCGCCGGTCGGCCTGGCGCACCCTGACTGGTCTGCTGGCCGTCTCGCTGTCGCGACGGGCTGGCTCCGGAAGAACGGGCGCCGATACCCTGGCGCGCGTCGGCGAAGGCCTGGAGGAGGGCCTGCAGGCCGATGCGATTCCCGACCTCGACACCATCGCGAGCGAGGCGCCCCGGCTGGTGGCCAGGATCGTGCGCTTCCTGCTGCTGCCCTTCTACCTGGTCTCGGTGTTCTACAAGCTCGTCCTGTTCCTCTGGACATCCCTGTTCCTGGGGCCGCCGCTTGCGTTGCTGTGGCGCAACCGCTGCCATTGGACCGACGCCCACACCGTGAAGCTCGCGCGAAATCCCGAAGCCTTTGCCCGGGCCCTGGAGAGCATCGGCGCGGCCGATCCGCCGCCCGGCGGCGAAGCGTTCGCCTGGCTGTTCGTCGCCGCCCCGACGACGGAGCGTCGCATTGTCACCGCCCGGCGCACTCTGGCGCTGGCGCTCGCTCCGCCGACGCTCGAGCGCCTGGAGCGTCTCAGCGCCATGGGTGCCGCGCCGCGCGGCTGGCGGACGCCGGGCCTGGCAAACCTCGCAGCGCATCCGCTACGCGCCCTCGTGGTCGCAGCCCTGGGCCTGCTGCTCGTTCCGCTGTTCGCGATCCTGGTCCTTGCGATCGGTTTTCTCACCGCCATCGTCATGATGGTCGGCCTCGTCGCCGGCCTCATGATCGTGCAGGTGCTGATCTGACGACCTGCTTCGCCCTCTGATCGGCGTAGACGATCAGCTTCCACCGGATCGCCTCCGGCGCGGGATGGCGATGGTGGTCCGCCGGCGGCAGGAGATCGCCCTCGTTCGACGCGATCTCGTGGTTGCACTCCTGGCAG
>NZ_JBFWZI010000278.1:0-3579 GCF_050185545.1 Reyranella sp.
GCCAGCGCCAGGCGCTGCACCGACTTGGCCGTGATGCGCGAGACCAGGATGGCGCCGTGGCAGTCGAGCCTGATGTCGGCCTGGGCGCCGTTAGCGGTGGGGGCGATGTCGACGATCCGGCCGGGCAGCACGTTGAGGGCGCTTACCTCGTCGGGCGCCTGGAGCGACAGCATGACGTCGCGGGCGCGGATATAGGCGCGCACGCCGGCGCCCGCCGCGGCCTGCAGGCGCGGCACCTGCAGCTCGCCCGCCGCCGTCGCCAGCACCGAGAGCTGGAAGGCCTCGTCGTGGCGCGCCACCGTGGCGTCGAGCACGCTGCCGACATCGGCGGGATCGGCCAGCGACAGCACGTCGCCGACCGGGCCGACAGCCGTCACCCTGCCGTCGCTCAGCAGCACCACCGTGGTGGCAAGCCGCGCCACCTCGGCGACGGAATGGCTGACGTAGAGGATCGGCACCCCGGCCTGGTCGCGCAGCCGTTCGATGTAGGGCAGGATCTCGGCCCGCCGGGCCTCGTCGAGCGAGGCCAACGGCTCGTCCATCAGCAGCAGCCGTGGCCAGGAGAGCAGGGCGCGGCCGATCGCGACGCGCTGCTTCTCGCCGCCCGACAGCGAGGCCGGCCGCCGGTCGAGCAGCGCGCCGATACCCAGCAGGTCGACCACCGAAGCGAGATCCGCCGTGGCGCCGCCGCCTGCGCCGCGGCCGAACCAGCGGCCGTACAGCAGGTTGCGGCGCACGGTGAAGTGCGGGAACAGGCGACTGTCCTGGAAGACGTAGCCGATGTGGCGGCGATGGCTCGGGACGAACACGCCCTTGCCGGTGTCGACCAGGACCTGGCCGTCGATGGCGATGCGTCCGCGATCGGGCCGCACCAGGCCGCCGACGATGTCGACCAGCGTGGTCTTGCCCGAGCCGGAGCGGCCGAACAGCGCCGTCAGGCCGGGCGCGGCCGAGAAGCGCGCCGTGAGACGGAAGCTGCCGCGCGCATGCTCGACATCGACGTCGAGGCTCATGCCGCCATTTGCCGGACGCCGATACGTCGCGCCAGCAGCTCCGAGCCGAGCAGCGCCGCCATGGAGATGGCGATCGACACCAGGGTGAGGCGGACTGCCCCGGCGTCGCCGCCGGGGACCTGGGTGAGGGTGTAGATCAGCGACGGCAGGGTCTGGGTCTCGCCCGGGATGTTGGAGACGAAGGTGATGGTGGCGCCGAACTCGCCCATCGCCTTGGCGAAGCACAGGATGGCGCCGGCAATCACGCCGGGCAGGCAGAGCGGCAGGGTGATGGTGGCGAACACCAGCAGCGGATGGGCGCCGAGCGTGCCGGCCGCCGATTCGAGGCGCAGGTCGACGGCTTCGATCGAGAGACGGATGGCCCGCACCATCAGCGGAAAGCCCATCACGCCGCAGGCCAGTGCGGCGCCGGTCCAGCGAAAGGCGAACACGATGCCGAGCTCGTCGGCCAGGAAGGCTCCAATCGGCGCTTTCCGTCCGAACGCGATCAGCAGCAGGTAGCCGGTCACCACCGGCGGCAGGATCAGCGGCAGGTGGACCAGCGTGTCGAGCAGGCCCTTGCCCCAGAAGCGGCCGCGCGCCAGCAGCCAGGCAATGGCGATGCCCACGGGAAGGCTGACCAGGGTCGCGGTGGTCGCGACCAGCAGGCTCAGCCTGACCGCCGTCCATTCCTCCGGAGTCATGTCGCCGAGTTCGATCGCACCAGGACGGTGAAGCCCTGGTTCTCGAACGCGGTGCGCGCCCTGGCACTGCGCAGAAAGTCGAAGAACGCCTTGGCGTCCGCGTTTTTGGAATCCTTGGCGAGCGCCGCCGGGTAGATGATCGGCGGATGCGAACCGGCAGGGAAGGTGCCGACGATCTTGACGCCGGGTTCGGCCGCCGCGTCGGTCGCATACACGATGCCGAGCGGCGTCTCGCCGCGCGCCACCAGGAGCAGGGCAGCGCGGACATTCTCTGCCTGCGCCAGGCGTTCCTTGACGTTGTTCCAGGCGCCGAGCTTCGCGAGCGCCGCCTTGCCGTACTTGCCGACCGGCACGGCGTCGACATTGGCCATCGACAACCGTCCGCCGGCCAATGCCTTGTCAAGGTCGGCGCCCTTGATCTCGACCGTCGTGAGCTTGGAGTCCCGGGGCGCGATCAGCACGATCTTGTTGCCCAGCAGGTTGAAGCGGCTGTCGGCCGTGATCAGGTTCTTGCCCTGCAAGTAGTCCATCCAGTCGAGGTCGGCCGAGATGAACAGGTCAGCCGGGGCGCCCCGCTCAATCTGCCTGGCGAGAGCCGAGCTCGCGGCATAGGAGACCCTGGGCATCGGCTTGCCGGTGTCCTTCGACCAGGTCGCAGCGATCTCGTCGAGCGCATTCTTCAGGCTGGCCGCGGCGAACACCACGACGGCGGTCTGGGCGAACGCTCCGCCCGGGAGCAACGACGCGGCGAGCGCCAGGCCGAGCCAGCTGCGCCTCCTCACCATACCAGCCTCCTTGTCAGGGAGCCGATATAGTCGACTGAACATAGCGCTTCGTCCAGAGCTTGTTTGCAGCGAGAGCGAGGCGGCGCAGGGCGACGGCGGCGATCACCAGCAGCGAGGCGATCAGCACCTTCTGCGCCGGCCGCGGCGCCAGCTCGGGATCGAGGTAGGCTTCGAGCGCACGCAAGGGATCGATGCCGTTCACCAGCCAGTACCAGCCGGCCTCGAAGATCACCGTTGCCAGGGTCGCCCCGAGCGCCAGCAGGGCCAGGCCGAGCCAGCGCGTCCGCAGCGGGGCGGGTAGCACCCGCCACAGCATCAGCCAGGCGAACAGGCCGGCGGCGAAGGCCGGCTCGCCGATCTTGACCTTGGACTGGATGAAGAAATGGACCAGGGCGACGAAGGCCGCCGGGTAGATCAGCCAATGCAGCCGCTTCCAGTTGCGCCGCAGGCGCCGCTGCCAGCGGTCGGTCGAGGTGATCGCAAGGGCGGCCAGCACCAGCAGCGTCGCAAAACCGATGGTCAGGTAGAAGCGCTTGATGATCTCGGTGGCGACGACGACCAGGTTCCATTTCTGGTCGAGCACGTAGATCAGCAGATGGGCGCCGGCGTAGAGCGCCGCCGCCACGCCGATGCGGCGGCGGATCTGCACCAGCGGCATCCAGTCGAACAGCGCCCGCGCCGGCGTCATGGCGAGCGACAGCAGCAGGAAGATGACGGCCCAGTCGCCGGTCGCATGGGTCGCCACGGTCACCGGCCGCGGATCGAGGTCGCCGTTGTACCAGCGCCACGCCAACTCGACCGCCGGCAGGCAAAGCCCGACCAGGGTGACGAGGCGCAGCCAGAAGACTTTTTGCTGAATGGTCACGGCGGATACTTAGGCGATCGTGCGCTCAAGTGAATGTCAATCTTGCGTCATCTCTTCTCCTCCCCAGCTTCGCTGGGGAGGTGTCGCCGTCATACGGCGACCTGCCTTCGCCGTAGCGAAGCCGCATCGGCTTCGCGCAGGCAGGCGGTGGGGTCATGATTCATGTGGTCCGCGGGCGTCCCGCCCGCTCAGTGTCTGGTGCATGTGCGGGGGGGTAGCCCGCGGGCGGGATG
>NZ_JBFWZI010000278.1:3589-7178 GCF_050185545.1 Reyranella sp.
TGTGGCCCGGGGGGGACCCGCCCGAACTTTTACATGTGCTTGTGGGGGCGGCACGCCCGCGGTCCGGAAGACCATGACCCCTCCGCCTGCCTGCGGCTTCGCTTCGGCGAAGGCAGGTCGGCGAAGACGCTGACACCCCCAGCGACGCTGGGGAGGAGGCTCACCTCTGATTCCCGAACAGCAGGCGATACGTGCCGATGACCGGCGCCGCGGTCACGCCGAAGGGCCTCAGGCGGGTAAGCGAGAACGTGGTGCGGGCGGCCGCGCCGACGGCGCCGGCATCGGAGCCTTCGATCAGCACGACCCATTCGACCTCGTCGGCGCGCGGACGGTCCATGCTGGCGTCGCGCAAGGGCGCGTTGGCGATCTCGAGGTCGTTCTCCCCGGCGGCGGCGCCGACCATGCCGGGGCGGGCGATCGCCCTGGGCAGTGCGGTGTCCCTCAGCCATTCCGACAGGGCGTTGCGCTGGCTCGGATTGGGAATGAAGCGCACCGCCGTCAGCACGCCGCCGACGCCGTGCGTGAGATCGACCTGCATGCGCAGCGTCATGCGGATGAAGCGCGTGAACTTCGCCGTGACCGACTGGCTCCACGGCGTCCCGTTGGCCAGCAGGTGCAGGTAGCCCGGCGTGGCGAGATCGTCGGCGCTGTCGCATTCGTAGGTCGCGAGATATTTCGGCGAGCCGCGCACCGCGACATAGCGGCGGGCGCGATGGAAGCCCGGCAGGTTGATGCGCTCGTCGATGTGCTCGCGATTGTACCATTCGTTGAGGTCGCGCTCGTCGCGCGCCGCGACCTCTGTGTAGACGACGAGCATTCCCTTGCCGTGGAGGGGCATGTTTTCATCCCGCTGTTGGCCGTCGCCAGTCTATGCTGCCGGCCCACGGAGGGGAAACACCATGAAAATCGTCAAAATCGAGGATCTTCACTGCAACGCCGGCTGGCGCGACTTCTCGTTCCTCAAGATCACCACCGACGACGGGCTGGTCGGCTGGTCGGAATACAACGAAGGCTACGGTAGCGCCGGCATCACGGCCGTCATCCGGCGCATGGCGCAGGACCTGATCGGCCAGGATCCGCGGCTGATCGAGCGCCTGATGAGCCGGCAATATGCCGTGACGCGGCAGGCGCCGGGCGGGCTCAACCAGCAGGCGATGGCGGCGATCGAGAACGCGCTGCTCGACGTCAAGGCCAAGGCGCTGGGCGTTCCGGTGCACGCGCTGTTCGGTGGCGCGGTGCGCGACCGCCTGCCGCTCTACTGGTCGCACTGCGGCAGCTATCGCTTTCGCAACGCCGACGTGATGGGCGTCGACCCGGTGCGCTCGGCCGACGACCTGGTGAAGCTCGGCAAGCACGTGAAAGAACGCGGCTTCAAGGCCCTGAAGACCAACATTTTCCGCTTCGATACCGATCCGCCCAACATGCATCAGCCGGGCTTTGCGCGTGGGCCGGGCTGGCCCGAGCTCAACGTCGACAACGCGACGCTTGACGCCATCCATAATGGCCTGTCGGCGTTCCGTCAGGGCGCCGGCCCCGAGATGGGGATCCTTCTCGACACCAACTTCAACTTCAAGACCGAGGGCTATATCAAGGTGGCGCGGGCCTGCGAGCGCTACAATTTATTCTGGCTGGAGATCGATTCCTACGATCCGGAAGGCCTGCGGCTGATCCGCGACCGCGCGCCCATGCCGGTCGCCTCCTGCGAATCGCTGTTCGGCCGCCGCCAGTTCCGGCCGTTCTTCGAGAACCGCTCGATCGACGTTTCCATCATCGACGTGCCGTGGAACGGCATGCTCGAGTCCTACAAGATCGCGGCCATGGCCGAGGCCTACGAGATCAACTGCGCCCCGCACAATTTCTACGGCCACATGTCGACGCTGATGAGCGCCAACTTTTGCGCCACGATGCCCAACTTCCGTATCATGGAAATCGATATCGACGACGTGCCCTGGAAGGACGATCTGGTCACGCATCCGCCGGTCATCCAGAATGGCGAATTGATCGTGCCCACCCGGCCCGGCTGGGGCGCCGACATCAACGAGGAAGCGGTCAAGGCACATCCGCCGAAGAACCCGCATCCGTGAGGGGAAACAATATGGTCTACGAGCTCCGCTGCTATACCCTGGCACCCGGCAAGATGCCGGAGTATCTGCGTGCCGCCGAGACGATCGGCCGGCCGGTGCGCGGCAACAATTACGGCGTCAACCACGGCTACTGGACGGCCGAGTTCGGCGCCCTGAACCAGATCTGGCATCTCTGGCAGTACGACAGCCTCAACGACCGCGAGCGCCTGCGCGGCGAGCTGATGAAGAACAAGGACTGGACCGAGAAGTACGTGGCGACCATCCGCCCCTGGATCCAGCGCCAGGACCTGCGCGTGATGAACGCGGTGGTCGACATCAAGCCGTCCGACGGCACGACTGGAAACGTCTACGAGCTGCGCATCTACCGCACCGTGCTGGGCGGCGCCCAGCAGTACGGCAAGGACTTCCTCGAGGTCAGGGAAGCGCGCGACAAGTACTCGCCGATCTGGGGCGCCTGGACGGGCGAGTTCCCGCAGCCCAACGAGTGGATCCATATGTGGCGATACAAGAACCTGCAGGAGCGCTTCGAGGCCCGTGCCGCCGCCATGAAGGATCCCGCCTGGCAGGCCTATCTCGCCAAGGGCCCGGCCAAGCTCGCCGAGATGCACTCGACCCTGCTCTTGCCGACGAATTACTCGCCGCTGAAGTAGTTTCTTCGCCTCCCCAGCGATGACGCTGGGGAGGTGCCCCGTCTCACGGGGCGGAGGGGTCACCGCTGGGAGCGCGCCACTCCGATGGCGCTCATAGGCCGTGTAATCAGCAAGAAGAGCGCCGTCGGAGTGGCGCACTCCCAGCGCATGAGCACCTTGTCCTGATAGCCAGCGTTTTCCGGAGTACCCCATGGATTCATATGACGACACCGCCCTCGCCTTGATGAAATTCGGCGTCGGCCAGCCGGTGCCGCGCAAGGAGGACCCGACCCTGCTGCGCGGCCAGGGGCGCTACACCGACGACATCAACCTGCCGGGACAGGCCTATGCCGTCATGGTGCGCAGCCGGATCGCGCATGGCCTCCTGAAGAGCATCGACACCAAAGCGGCATCGACGATGCCCGGCGTGCTGGCGGTCCTCACCAGCGCCGACCTCGATGCCGCGGGCTTCGGTCCGCTCAAATGCCCGATGAACATCCCGCAGCGCGACGGCTCGCCGATGAAGACGCCGCCCAGGCCGTCGCTCGCCAAGGGCAAGGTGCGCTTCGTCGGCGAAGCGGTGGCCTGCGTCGTGGCCGAGACGGCGCTGCAGGCCAGGGACGCCGCCGAAGCGGTCGAGCTCGACATCGAGGAACTGCCGGCCGTCACCAGCCCGGCCGCGGCGCTGGCGCCGGGCGCGCCGCAGATCCACGACGACGTGCCCGGCAACCTGGCGCTCGACTTCCACTACGGCGACGCCGAGGCGGTGAAGAAGGCCTTCGCAGAAGCCGCGCACGTGACGCGGCTCGAGATCGTGTCCAACCGCATCGTCGTCAATCCGATGGAGCCGCGCTCGGCGATCGGCCGCTACGATCC
>NZ_JBFWZI010000279.1:0-7135 GCF_050185545.1 Reyranella sp.
GCGCTGTCGATCACCTCGGTGAGGCAGCAGGCGGCCTCGATGTCCGCGCGCAGACCGAAGAACACCCAGCGGACGCCCGCCCGATCCTTCTCGCGCCACACCCGACAGCCGCAGAACTCGGCGATGGCGCCGACGCACTCGTCGAGCAGGATCCGCTTGTTGCGCTGGACCTCGTAGGCGAGCTGCTCGCAGGACGACTGACGGACATCGACATCCGCCAGTGACAGGTCGTAGCGGTCGAGCAGCTCGGCCACCTTGGCGGCGGCAGCCAGCGCCTCGCCCTCGGTGCAGCCATTGGCGACCGTCTTTGCACGCAAGGCCTGGATGCGCTGGCGCAGCCGATCGAGGTTGGTGGGGTCGAGATTCATGGCGAACTCATGTTCTTCCGGACTGCGGGCGTCTCGCCCGCTCATGTTTGTGAGCGGGCGGGACGCCCGCGGTCCGTAGGAACATGAACGATGTCAGCCAATCCCCATCAGGCGCGCCGCGGTGCCGCCCAGGATGGCGATGCGCTGGTCATCGGTGAGACCGGGCGTGCCCAGCACCAGGTCGACCTCGGTGCTGGTCCAGGGAAAGGGATAGTCGGTGCCGATCATGATCTGGCCGGGGCCGGTCTCGGCGATCAGATGGCGCAGCGCCTCCGGCGTGAACACGATCGTGTCGAAGAACAGCTGGCCGTCCTTGAGATAGGCGGTCGGCTTCTTCTTGGGCAGCGGGCCGACGCGATTGGGGAAGGTGCGGCAGACGGCGTCCGAACGATTGGCATAGGACGGCAGGTAGCCGCCGCCATGGGCGGCGCAGATCTTCAATCCCGGAAAGCGGTCCAGCGTGCCCTCGAAGATCAGGTGCGACAGGGCGATGGTGGTCTCGAGCGGGTTGCCGATCGTGTTGGTGAGCAGGCCGCTGCCGCCCAGCCGGCCGCTCGGCTCGAGCTCGCGCGTGCCGAGCGGGTGCATGAACACCAGGACACCCAGCTCCTCGCACTTGGCCCAGAACGGGTGAAAACGCGGGTTTGCCAGCTCCTCGCCGGCGACGCTGCCACCGACGCCGACGCCCTTGAAGCCGAGCTTCTTCACCGCGTGCTCGACCTGCTCGGCCGCCAGCTCGGGGTGCTGCAAAGCCGCCGTCGCGAAGGCGACGAAGCGGTCGGGGTTGGCGGCGCAGAACTCGACCAGGGTCTCGTTCTGGACCTTGATCAGCTCGGCCGCGACGTCACGCTCAGAGCGGTACCAGTAGGGATTGATGCTCAGCGCCTCGACGTCGATGCCCTGCGCGTCCATTGCGGCGATGCGAGTGCTTGTGTCGTCCATCAAGAGCCCTGGCGCCTCGAGCGGATGCTTGATCAGCGCCATCGCCTTGGGGACGCAACAATGGGCGTGGATGTCGATCGTCTTGACCCGCTTGCCGTTGACCACGACCTCGCGCCGCCGCGGATGGGCATGTCCATGGTCGTGCGCGCCTGGACCTGCCGCCGCCATCATCTCGCAGCCGACGAATCCGATGCCGCCCGCAGGCGGGCCGGCCGACGTTCCTCCGCTTGCCTGCATGGACATGACGATCCCTCTCTGTTCGGTGGAAACGACTAGGATGCCGCCACGTGGCGCACACCGGCCTTGGAGAGGCTGGCGTTTAGCTGCGCGATGTCGCGGTCGACGATCGCCTCGAGCTTGGCAACCTCGCCATCGACCTTGTCCATGACCTCGCGCGACACCTGCTTGGTCTGGCTGGTCGGGGCCGCGTCCGCCGTCGTCGTCATGGCGATCATGTCCATCAGCGTGTCGTTGAGACCGGCCGGATTACGCAGCACGTCGCGCACCGACTTGCGTTGCGGATCGACCATTACCCGCTCGATCGCCGAGAGCTTGCGACCGATCGAGATGGCCAGGGTGCGCAGCGCGCGCTCGCCCTTGCCGGTACGCTCGGCGACCTCGTCGAGCTGGCGCTTCATGCGGCGCAGGCGATTGACCGCCTGCTTCAGCTTCGAAATGGACGCCACCAGTTCCGAGTGCAGCGCGAACTGCGCGGCATAGTCCTCCGGCGTCGTCGAAAGACGTGGATCCTTGACGACGGTGAAACTCACCGTCTCCTTCTTGTCGCCGATGCCGAGCTCTACTCCGTAGGTCCCCGGCACGACGGTGGGGCCCGGCGGATTCTCGGGATCCGGCGCCAGCGGCTTGGGCCGCGGTGCCGCCAACGAGTAGTCGATCCTGGTCGGCCCCGGATACTTCATGTCCCAGACGAAGCGATTGAGCCCGGCCCTGGTGCCCGGCTTGCGCGCCGCCGGAGCGTCCTTGTCGTCGCTGGCGAAGGCGTTGATCTTGCGCCCACGGGAATCGCGGAACGTCAGAGTCACCGGCCCGGTCGCCTCCTCTGCCAGCCAGTAATAGACGACTGCCCCATTGGGCGGGTTCTCGCCGACATCGAGATGCTCGCGCACCCGCGTCCCGTCGGGCTTCTCCACCATGACGGTGCTGCCGTCGATGCCGAAGGCGGGACCATAGGCGATGCCGCCGCGCACGTTGGCGCCGGCGCTCCAGTGCAGCTTGGTGCGGACGGTCGTGCGTGGCGCGAACACACGCGTCTTGCGGCCGCCTTCGGCGAGGCCGCGCAGCCCCGTCACGTCGTCGAGGATCCAGAACGAGCGGCCATGCGTGGCCGCCACGAGGTCGCTGTCCTTGAGTTTGAGGTCGTAGACCGGCACCACCGGCAGGCCCGACATCGGCAGCCAACTCGCCCCGTCGTCGAGCGAGAAATGGATGCCGGTCTCCGTGCCCACGAAGAGCAGACCGGATGCCACGGGATCGGCGCGCACGACACGGGTGATCTCGGTCGCCGGCAGGTCGCCGTTGATCGACTTCCAGGTCCGCCCGCCGTCGGTGGTCCGGAACAGGTAAGGCTTGTAGTCGGCGAGCTTGTAGCGAGTGGCGGCAACGTAGACCGTGTCCGGATCATGCGCCGATACCTCGACGCAGCCGACATAGGCGAGTTCGGGCATGCCCTTGGGCGTCACGTTCTGCCAGCTCTGGCCGTCGTCGCGCGTCACGTGGACCAGGCCGTCGTCGGTCGAGGCCCAGATCTCGCCGGCGCGGTGTGGCGATTCGACGACGCAGGCGCAGGTGGCGTGCACCTCGGCGCCGGCGCTCTCGCGCGTGATCGGCCCGCCGGAGGCGCCCTGGCGCTCGCGATCGTTGAGACTGAGATCGGGCGATATCCGCGTCCAGCTCATGCCCTGGTCCCGGGTGCGGAACACGCAGTTGCCGCCGACATAGAGCGTGCCCGGATCGTGCGGCGAGAACACGATCGGAAAGGTCCATGCGAAGCGGTACTTCAGGTCCTTGGGCGCAATGCCGGTCGATTCCTCCGGCCAGACGTTCACCAGCTGAAGCTGGCGCGTGCGGTGATCGTAGCGCTGCAACGCCCCCGCCCCGCCCGGGCTCGAGCCGATGGCGCCGACATAGACGACGTTGTGATCGCGCGGATCGACGGCAATGAAACCGCTCTCGCCGGTGCCGGGATACGAGCAGTCGGCCAGCGTGATGACGCCCCATTCCGAGGCGCTGGGGACCGATATCGAGGTGTTGTCCTGCTGCGTGCCGTAGACCCGGTAGGGATACTGGTTGTCGATGTCGAGGCGATAGAACTGCGCGGTCTTCTGGTTGTAGATCGTCGACCACGAGGCGCCGCCATTGAACGAGATGTTGGCGCCGCCATCGTTGCCCTCGATCATGCGCATGCAGTCGTTAGGGTCGATCCACAGGTCGTGATTGTCGCCGTGGCGCGTGGTGATCTCGCTGAAGCTCGTGCCGCCGTCGGTCGATTTCCACATTTGCAGGTTGGTCACGTAAACGGTGTCGGCATGACCGGTGTCGGCGAACACGTGCGTGTAATACCAGGGGCGGTGCATCAGGTCGCGATTGGGCGAAACCATGGTCCAGCGCACGCCGTAATCGTCTGAGCGGTAGAGGCCGGTCTTGTCCCCCTCGGCTTCGACCAGCGCCCACACGCGACCGGCGCGCACCGGCGAGACGGCGACGCCGATCTTGCCCAGCAGGCCGTCCGGCAGGCCGGGCTTCCGGGTGATCTCCTCCCAGGTGTCACCGCCATCCATGCTGCGGAACAGCCCGCTGCCCGGGCCACCGCTGGAGACGTTCCAGAAGTTGCGCCGCGCCTCCCAGATCGAGGCGAACAGGATGCGCGGGTTGTTGCGGTCCATCGACAGGTCGATCGCCCCCGCGACGTCGCTGCGATAGAGAATGCGTTCCCAGTTTTTGCCGCCATCACGCGAGCGATAGACGCCGCGCTCCGTATTGGGGCCGAACACGTCACCGAGCGCGGCAACGTAGACGAGATCGGGGTTGTCGGGATGAATGCAGATGCGGCCGACGAACTTGCTGTTCTTGAGGCCGACATTGCGCCATGTGCGCCCGGCATCGTCGGACTTGTAGACGCCGTCGCCGTAGGAGACGTCGAGGCGGATCGCCGTCTCGCCGGTGCCGGCGTAGATCACGTTGCCGTCCGACGGCGCCACGGCGATCGAGCCGACCGCTGCACTGCCCATGAAGCCATCCGAGACGCATTGCCAGAAGACGCCGCCGTCGACGGTCTTCCAGATGCCTCCGGCGCAGGCACCGAAATAGAACACCATCTTGTTGACCGGATCGCCCGACACCGCGACAACGCGGCCGCCCCGCGAGGGGCCTATGCAGCGCCACTTCAGCGCGTCGAACCCGGACGGGACGGAAGGATTCGTAGGGGCAGAAGGAACAGTCTTCTTTGCCATGGCGCAGCGTTTCCGATTCCTTGATGTGGCACGAAGGGCCGACCGTAGGTCAGGTGCGCGGGCCGGCGCAATCGGCTTTGCATCATCCTTGTTCTTGCGTTCTCGCCCGATTTGCGCCTAGGTCGAGCCCGACCGCCATCGTGGAAACTGCGCCATGAGACTTGCACGCGTCGCCCTGATCGCCGCTCTGCCGCTGCTGGCATCGGTCGCACAGGCTCAGCCCAATGCTGCCGACGCTCGCACGCTGCAAGCCTGCCTCGCCGCGCAGGATGGCAAGCTCGGCATGGCGTGCATCGGGGTCATCGCCGACCCGTGCATCAGCGCAGAACCCGTCACCGAGAAACAGCGCGCCTGCGCGGTGCGCGAGCTCGCCCTCTGGGAGGCCCAGCTCGACGCGGCACTCAAGAGGGTGAAGCGCGGAGGCTTCAAGGAAGTCGACGGTGCGGTCACGCGCTCCCAGCAGACCTGGCGATCCTCGCTCAAGGACCTGTGCCCGGTGTTCGGCAAGATCGATCCCGGAATGCTGCCCGGCGGCGAACCCTATTGCCTGCTCCAGGAGACGGCCGCCCGCACGCTGCTGCTTCGTCGCCTTGGCGAGGCCGTCAACGAGCACTAGGCATCATCGATAGGCCGGGCGCCGCCGTACGACGATAGCAACGGGCCGCAGCCAACCTTCCACCCTCCGCCCCCCCACACAGGCTTGCCCATGTCCTCGACAGTCAGCCCGGCCGCGCCGGCCAAACCGATCGACCGCGAGGCGCTGCGCCGCAAGTATCGTGAGGAGCGCGACAAGCGCCTGCGCGCCGACGGCAATGCGCAGTACTTGCAGATGGCCGGCCACTTCGCGCGCTACCTCGACGACCCCTACACGCCGGTCGCGCCTCGCGAGCCCAGGACAGATCACGTCACCTTCGCCTTCGTCGGCGGCGGCTTCGCCGGCCTGGTGACGGCCGCGCGCTTGGTCGAGGCCGGTGTGCGCGACGTCCGCATCGTCGAGAAAGGCGGCGATTTCGGCGGCACCTGGTACTGGAACCGCTACCCTGGAGCGCAGTGCGACACCGCCTCGATGGTCTACATGCCGCTGCTCGAGGAAACCGGCCATCGGCCGACCGAGAAGTACGCGCATGCGCCGGAGATCCTGGCGCATTGCCGCCGCATCGGCGCGCATTTCGGGCTGTACGACAACGCCCTGTTCCATACCGAGGTCGAGGACCTGTCGTGGGACGAGGCGCGCGCGTGCTGGCTCGTGCGCACCAACCGCGGCGATGCCTTCACCGCGCAATTCATCGGCCTCGGCACCGGGCCGCTGCACGTCCCCAAGCTGCCCGGCATCCCCGGCATCGACTCGTTCACCGGCCACGCCTTCCACACCAGCCGCTGGGACTATGCCTACACCGGCGGCGATCCGTTCGGCGCGCCCCTCGACAGGCTCGCCGATAAGCGCGTCGGCATCATCGGCACCGGCGCGACGGCCGTGCAATGCGTGCCCCATCTCGCCCGCTCGGCGCGCGCGCTCTACGTCTTCCAGCGCACCCCCTCCTCCGTCGACGTGCGCGCCAATGCGCCGATCGACCCGGCCTGGTTCTCCGGCATGGCCACGCCGGGCTGGCAGCAGCGCTGGCTCGAGAATTTCACCGCCAACCAGGCCGGTGGGACGGCGACCGAGGATCTCGTGCAGGATGGCTGGACCGACCTGTCGCGTCGCATCCGCCAGCGCATTCTCACGCTGCCCAGGGATCAGCGGACGCGCGACAACATGCTGGCGGCCTTCGAGGATGCCGATCACGAGAAGATGGAGGAGATCCGCAGCCGCGTCGACGCGATCGTCGAGGATCCGGCGACGGCGCAGAAGCTCAAGGCGTGGTACCGCCAACTATGCAAGCGGCCCTGCTTCCACGATTCCTACCTGCAGGCCTTCAACCTGCCGGGCACCCATCTCGTCGACACCGACGGCAGGGGCGTCGAGCGCATCACGCCGGCGGGCGTCGTCGTGGCCGGCGTCGAGTACCCGCTCGACTGCCTGATCTATGCTTCGGGCTTCGAGGTCGGCACCGAATACCGCCGCCGCGCCGGCTTCGACCTGATTGGCCGCAATGGGCTCAGGCTATCGCAGCATTGGAAGGACGGAATGCGCACCAAGCACGGCATCCACGTCCACGGCTTCCCCAACGCCTTCTTCGTGCAACCGACCCAGGACGCCAACCTGATCTCCAACGTACCGCACAACCTCACCGAGTCCGGCCGCACCATTGCGACCATGGTACGGCACGCCCTCGACCACGCCTTCCGCGAGATCGAGGTGACGCAAAAGGCCGAGGAAGAGTGGGTGAAACTGCTGCTGACCAGCGTCGGGCG
>NZ_JBFWZI010000280.1:0-7074 GCF_050185545.1 Reyranella sp.
CCGGGGCGGCCATCACCCCGCCGACGACCAAGGCGGTCGAGCCGAGTAGAAGCTTTTTCATCATTCTCCCTCTCTCATTGATCTGAGACTGGTACGTACCACAAGGCCTGTCCGACCGGCGGAAGTGGGAGCCCGAGAGATCCGGCGACACACGGCCCCGCCAATACGGCCGCGCTATAGAAACACTCGGGCCCCTCGGGGGTCAAGAAATCGACGCGCCAGCGCTCGATTCTGCCCGCACCTGTGGCGTCTTTGTCACAATTCGAGAAGGGGACGAGAGGTGCTTTTTCTTGCTTAAACCGAAACGGGGACGATGGCTAGGCGCCTTCCCGAGTTTTCCCACAGGATTGACGCCACATATTGAGTTTGCTCAAGCAACTGACTGAGCGGTTGCGGCGGAACTCCCCTTGCGGCGAAAACGTCGTCCCCGTATGGTCCGACCCGCCGCTGTGTTATCGTGGCTACGAAGGGACGCCAACGATGCCGCGCTTGTCGCATATTATCAGAATTCTTGCAGTCGGAGTGTGCTTGGCTGCGGTCGGCCTCGCCGGATGCGGAAATCCGAATGCCGTGAAAGAAACCAAGAGCGGGCCGTCGAGCGACCGCAACAGCCGTGACATGATTCAGGGCCTGGGCGGCCAGAATCGCGAGCAGGGCAGCCTGTTCGGGCCGGGCGGGCTGTTCGGGACGAAGCAGGAAAAACAAATCGATAATGGCACCGGCGTCGCCGTGAACGCCTATCTGTGGCGGGCGTCGCTCGACACCATCAACTTCATCCCGCTGGTCTCGGCCGACCCCTTCGGCGGGGTCATCATCACCGACTGGTACACACCGGCTGAAACGCCCAATGAGCGCATGAAGGTCCAGGTGACCATCCTCGATCGCGATCTCAGGGCCGATGGCGTGCGGGTGGCGGTGTTCAAGCAGACGACCTCGCCCCGGGGCGGCAATTGGGTGGACGCCCAGGTCGACCCGCGCACCAACATCGACATCGAGAACGCGATTCTTACCCGGGCACGCCAGCTCCGCATCGCCGGCGGTTCCTGATTCAGGCTCTTGTGGACCGCGGGCGGCCCTCCTGCCCCTGGAAAGGCGCGGGCGGCACGCCCGCGGTCCAGAAGACACTCGCGACGCTTGACGAGTGCGGCCGCAGCGGGCATCCGCTGCGGCCGCAGTCCTTTTCGGGGTTCTTCCGTGTCGTCGACGCCAGCGCGCTACAATTTCCGCGAGACCGAAGCCAGGTGGCAGAGGGTTTGGGACGATCGCCAGACCTTCCGCGCCCAAATGGATCGCGCCCGTCCCAAGTACTACGTCCTCGAGATGTTCCCCTATCCGTCGGGGCGCATCCATATGGGCCACGTGCGCAACTACACCCAGGGCGACGTGGTGGCGCGCTACAAGCGGGCGCGCGGCTTCAACGTGCTGCATCCCATGGGCTGGGACGCGTTCGGCCTGCCGGCCGAAAATGCGGCGATGGAGAAGAAGGTTCATCCGCGCAAATGGACCTACGAGAACATTGCGACCATGAAGGCGCAGCTGAAGTCGATGGGCCTGTCGCTCGACTGGAGCCGCGAGCTGGCGACCTGCGATCCGACCTACTACCGCCACCAGCAGAAGATGTTCCTCGACTTCTGGAAGGCGGGCCTGGCCTACCGGCGCGAGGCCTGGGTCAACTGGGATCCGGTCGACAACACCGTGCTGGCCAACGAGCAGGTGATCGAAGGCAAGGGCTGGCGAACCGGCGCGCCGGTCGAGCGCCGCAAGCTCACCCAGTGGAACCTCAAGATCACGACCTTCGCCGACGAGCTGCTCGAACGGCTGGATACACTCGAGCGCTGGCCCGAGAAGGTCCGCCTGATGCAGGCCAACTGGATCGGCAGGAGCCGCGGCGCGCGTGTCTTCTGGCAGCTCGCCGACGCCTCCGGTGCGGCCTCCTCTGCAAAAGACTGGGGCAGGCTCGAGATATTCACCACGCGGCCGGACACGCTGTACGGCGCCTCGTTCATGGCGCTGTCGGCCGAGCATCCGCTGGTCGCCGAGCTGGCCGAGCGCGACCCGGCGCTGCAGCACTTCGTAGCCGAATGTCGCAAGACCGGCACGGCGGCGGCCGAGCTCGAGACTGCCGAGAAGATGGGGTTCAGGCTGCCTCTGCTGGCCCGGCATCCGCTGATCCCCGGCAAGACCGTGCCAGTCTATGCCGCCAACTTCGTGCTGATGGAGTACGGCACCGGCGCCATCTTCGGCTGCCCGGGCCACGACGAGCGTGACCACGAGTTCGCCACCAAGTACGGCCTGCCGATCATTCCGGTGGTCATGCCCGAAGATGGCGACGCCAGGAGCTTCAGCGTCGCCAAGGCGGCGTTCGTCGAAGACGGCGTGATGATCAATTCCGATTTCCTCGACGGGCTGCCGGTGGAGGAGGCGAAGGCCGCCGTGATCGCGCGCCTCGAGGAAATGGGGGTGGGGCGGGGCACCATCCAGTACCGGCTACGCGACTGGTTGGTGTCGCGCCAGCGCTACTGGGGCTGCCCCATCCCGGCGATCCATTGCGAGAGCTGCGGCGTCGTGCCGGTGCCGGAAAAGGATCTGCCGGTCGAGCTGCCGGAGGACGTCACCTTCGATCGCCCGGGCAATCCGCTCGACCATCATCCGACCTGGAAGCACGTCGCCTGCCCGTCGTGCGGCAAGCCGGCGCGCCGCGAGACCGACACATTCGACACGTTCATCGATTCGAGCTGGTATTTCGACCGCTTCACCTCGCCCCAGATGGCGAGCGCGCCGTTCGACCGCGAGGAAAACCACTACTGGATGCCGGTCGATCAATATATCGGCGGCGTCGAGCATGCGATCCTGCACCTGCTCTACTCGCGCTTCTGGACGCGCGCCATGCGCGAGGTCCAGATGACCAGCCGCGACGAGCCGTTCGACGGATTGTTCACCCAGGGCATGGTCTGTCACGAGACCTATCGCGCCGCCGACGGCTCCTGGTTGATGCCGGAGGAGGTCGAGCGCAGCGCGGGCGGCACGGTCGTGCGGCGATCCGACGGGACGCCGGTCGCGGTTGGCCGCTCGGAGAAGATGTCGAAGTCGAAGAAGAACGTGGTCGATCCGGACCAGATCATTCGCGACTACGGCGCCGATACCGCGCGCTGGTTCATGCTGTCGGACTCACCGCCCGAGCGCGACCTCGAATGGACCGAAGCCGGCGTCACCGGTGCCTGGCGCTTCCAGCAGCGTCTGTTCCGCATTGCCTCGACGGCGCTCGGCGAATTGCCGGCCGCCGGAACCCCGAAGCCGGCCCAGCTTGCCAGCGCAGCCACTGATCTCAGGCGGGCTGCGCACAAGGCGATCGCCGGCGTCTCGGCCGACATCGAGGCCTTCCATTTCAACAAGGCGGTGGCGCGGCTTTACGAGCTCGCCAACACGATCGACGGCTTCGAGGCGGCCGACGAGGGCAGCCGGTGGGCCTTGCGCGAAGCGCTCGAGATCTTCGTGCGCCTGGCCGGGCCGATGACGCCGCATCTCGCCGAGGAGTTGTGGCAGGCGCTCGGCCACACGTCGCTGCTCGCCGATTCGCCGTGGCCGTCGGCCGAGGACGCCCTGCTGGTCGACGACACGGTGACGATCGCCCTGCAGGTCAACGGCAAGTTGCGTGGCACGATCCAGATGCCGAAGGACTCCTCGAAGGAAGCCAACACCTTGGCCGCCCTGGCCCACGTCGACGTCCAGAAGGCCATGGCCGGCAAGCCGCAGAAGAGGGTGGTCGTCGTTCCCAATCGCTTGGTGAATGTGGTTGTGTGATGCGGCCTTCCACCCGCCATTCAAATTCCTCCCCCGTCATCGAGGAAGGTGGCCCGGAGGGCCGGTGGGGAAAGCCGCAGTCCTTGTTTCTCCGATGCTGACGTCGGAATCTGAAGCATTGCGTTTGCCGCAGTCCCGCTCCGCCCCGTATGACGGGGCACCTCCCCCGATCACGGGGGAGGAATGGAGATGCGCGCACTCCGTCGCACTCCGCTGAGGAGGCGAGATTGAAGATCGAGCCGCGCCAGGTCGAAGCCTTTCTCAGGAAGCCGGATGCAACCATCCGTGGCATCGTCGTCTACGGCAACGACGATGGCCTGATCGCCGAGCGGGCCGTCGCGCTCGCCAGGACGGTGTGCGAGGACCTCAAGGATCCGTTCCGCGTCGTCGACGTCGGTGGTGACGTCCTGAAGGCCGATCCGGCGCGGCTGGCCGACGAGTTCGGGGCGATGTCCCTGATGGGCGGGCGGCGGGTGGTTCGCGTGCGGCCGGCCGGCGAGGAAGTCGTGGCGGCGGTCGAGAACCTGGTTGCCGCCCCTGCGGGCGACGCACTGGTGGTGATCGAAGCCGGCAACCTGACGCCGCGCTCCGGCCTGCGTTCCCTGGCCGAGAACGAAGCCTGTCTCGCCGCCCTGCCATGCTACATGGACAACGAGGCCGCCCTGCAGGCGCTGGTCGAGAGCGCGGCGCGAACGCGCGGCCTTGCCGTCGACCCTGACGCCCTGGATTGGATCGTCGAGCGGCTGGGCGGCGATCGCGGCCAGAGTCGCAGCGAGATCGAGAAGCTCCTGCTTTACAAGGAAGGCGACGGCACCAAGGTGGTGTCGCTCGACGATGCAGTCGCAGTGCTGGGCGATACCGCGGCGATCGGCATCGACGAGGTCGTGGCTGCAACCTTCGATGGCGAGCTCGCCATTCTCGACCGTGCTCTCGACCGCGTGTTCGCGGAGGGCGGCAACGCCGTCCAACTGGTTCGAGCGTTGCAGCGCCATGTCGACCAGCTCCATGTGGTGGCGGCGCACGCGGCCGCCAGCGGGAACCTCGAAGCGGCGATGTTCAGGGCCCGCGCCCTGCCGCGCGGCGGTCCCGTGCGCGCGCGCTTCGGACGTCATCTTCAGAGGTGGCCGCTGCCGCGCCTCGGCGCCGCCCTCAGTGCGATCCTCGACGCCGAGATCGACTGCAAGCGCACGGGCCTCCCCGACCAGGCGATCGCCCGCCGCCTCTGTCTGCGCCTGGCCTCGGCAGCCCAGGGCGCACGGCAGCGTCGGCGGTAGGGTTCGCGCCGACGCGCGGATGGCGCTCGCTCATGGTCTTCCGGACCGCGGGCATCTTGCCCGCTCATGGTCATGAACCACGAGTATGAGCGGGCAAGATGCCCGCGGTCCGGAAGACCATGAGTGCCATCAAAGGCGGCGTTCGCCCGCTACCGCCGCGTCAGCTTGTCGACGACCGAGTCGAGCTGGTCGAAGTCGCGGATCTCCAGGGTCAGCACGCTCTGCTCGCCGAGGCCGCGCAGCCGCAGGTCGGCCTTGAGCCCCAGGGCCTCCTCGATGCGCCGCTCTAGTGCCCGCGTATCGGCGCTCTTGGGGCCGGCAGCCGCGGCTGCCTTGCCGGCGCGCCCGCCGGCCGCCGGGGCAGGCGCAGCAGCCTCGCTGCGCAGGCGCTCGAGCTCGCGGACCGACAGCTTTTCCTCGGCAGCGCGCTTGGCCAGGGCCAGGGCGTCGGGCACCCCGATCAGGGTCCTGGCCTGGCCGGCCGACAGCTCGCCGCGCTGCACCATTTCCTGCACCGGCACCGGCAATTCCAGCAGGCGTAGCGTATTGGCGACATGCGGGCGGCTCTTGCCCACGACCTTGGCCACGTCCTCCTGGGTCTGGGTGAAATCCATCATCAGGCGACGATAACCCCGCGCCTCGTCGATGGCCGAGAGGTCGGTGCGCTGCAGGTTCTCGATCAGCCCGAGCTGCAGGGCATCGAGGTCGCCCATGGTGCGGACGACGACCGGCACCTCGTGCAGCTGCGCCTTCTGGGCGGCACGCCAGCGGCGCTCGCCGGCGACGATCTCGTAGCTGTCGGGCTGCCCCCCCGCCGGACGCACCAGGATCGGTTGCAGCAGACCGAACTCCTTGATCGAATCGACCAGCACCTCGATGCCGTCAAAACTGGTGCGCGGTTGCATCTTGCCGGGCCTGAGCTGACCGACCGGCAAGGTCGTCGGCGGCCGGCTCGACACGAAGGCGGAGGCGTGCGCGGCAGCCGGTGCTTCGTTCGTAGGTTGTGCCGGTACGGGGGCGACGGCGGTGGCGACATCGTCGTCGCCCAGCAAGGCGGACAGGCCGCGGCCGAGGCCGCGCGCTTTAGGAGGTTGGCTCATGGGACACCATGTCAGGCGGTATTTCTAGCGTGTTGCGACGACGGCGGATGAACTCGCTGGCCAGCAGGATGTAGGCCTGGGCGCCGGCGCAGGCGCTGTCGTAGATCAGCACCGGCATGCCATGCGACGGCGCCTCGGCAATGCGCACGTTGCGCGGAATGGTGGTGCCGAAGACGAGCTCACCGAAATGCCGACGCACATCGGCCTCGACCTGCTGGCTGAGCGTCATGCGGCGATCGACCATGGTCAGGACAACCCCGGCGATATGCAACTTTGGATTGAGCCGCTTCCTGACGCGCTCGACCGTATTGGACAGGGCACCGATGCCCTCGAGCGCGAGGAACTCGGCCTGCAGGGGAACCAGGACGGCGTCGGCCGCCACCAGGGCATTCAGAGTCACCAGACCGAGCGACGGCGGGCAATCGACCAGGATGGTCGTCCAGCGCGAGCGGGCATGGCTCTCGGGGGCATTCAGAGCCTCCAGGAAGCGGTGCTCGCGGCGCTCCACGTCGATCAGCTCGATCTCGGCGCCGGCCAGCGACACCGACGCCGGCATTACCGACAGATTGGGAATCTGGGTGGCGCGGACACAGGCATCGAGGGGCGCCAACCCGAGGAGGAATTCGTAGGTTCCGGGTGAGCGCTCACTTCGTTCAACGCCCAGGCCTGTGGAGGCATTGCCCTGCGGATCGAGATCGATCAGCAGCACTGACTCGCCCACGGCCGCCAAAGCCGTCGCGAGGTTCGTGGCAGTCGTGGTCTTGCCGACTCCGCCTTTTTGATTGGCGATGGCGAAGATCTGGGGTCCCGAACCGGGGCTAGGCGCCGCCGGCTCCTCGGGGGGAGAAGTGGCCGATTCGAAGGATGACGGCGTCAAGGTCTGTCTGACTGTTCGAGGG
>NZ_JBFWZI010000281.1:0-7056 GCF_050185545.1 Reyranella sp.
GACCGCGGGCATCTCGCCCGCTCATGATCAGGAGCGGGCAGACGCCCGCGGTCCGCATGACTCATGACCCCTCCATCCGCGAAGACGCGGACACCTCCCCAGCGCAGCTCGGGAGGAGTCGTGGCACTCACTCCTGGTTCATCGACGTCACGGCGCCCGGGGTCGCGGTGCGGCCGCCGTCGATCACGAAGTGCGCGCCGGTGATGTTGCCGGCGAGGTCGGAGCAGAGGAACAGCACCGTGTTGGCGACTTCGTCGGGCGTCCCGTAGCGGCCGATCGGGATCGACGACTGGTAGCGCGCGGTGACCTTGCCCGGATTGGCCGGATTGAGCTGCGCCTCGAGGGCGTGGATCATGCGCGTGTCGATCGGGCCGGGGCAGACGGCATTGACGCGAATGCCCTGCCGCGCTACCTCGCCGGCCGCCGTCTTGGTGAGGCCGAGGACGGCGTGCTTGGAGGCGACGTAGGCCGGCATGCCGGGCGAGCCGACCAGGGCCGCCGTCGACGCCGTATTGACGACCGCCCCGCCCTTCTGCGCGATCATCTGCTTCAGCACGTACTTCATGCCGAGGAACACGCCGCGCACGTTCACCGCCATGACCGCATCGAACATCGCCTCGTCATGGTCGACGACCGGCGCCACCGTGCCCTCGATGCCGGCATTGTTGTGGAAGCAGTCGATGCGCCCGAACGTGGCCACCGCCTTGTCGACATAGGCCTTCACCGAGTCGGCTCGGGTCACGTCGGCCTGGACGAACAGCGCCTCGCCGCCCTGCTGCCGCACGATGCCGGCCGTCGCCTCTCCCGCGGTCGAATCGCGGTCGACGACCACGACCTTGGCGCCGCGCGAAGCGAAGCCCAGCGCCGTGGCGCGGCCGATGCCGTTGCCGCCGCCCGTGATCAAAGCGACCTTGTTCTTGAAATCCATGATCCGGTGCTCCCTCTCCTTGTTGGATCATCATCGCCAAGCGGGTCGGCGGCGGCAATCCTCGCTTGCTGCATCGCAGCCCAACCGAAAGAATTGAGCCTCCCAGTCAGCAGGTCGAGGAGGAAACCATGCCGGACATCACCGTTGCGAAATTTCGCGATGTCGCCAACGGGCTGCAGGAAGGCCAGTTCGCCGTCGGCGAGCGGACCAAGATCAAGGGCCTGTCCGATCTCGATCCGATCTACAAGGCCCTGCTCGATCGGCCGATCACCGTGACGCTCGGCCTGATCGGTCCGGATGGTCGCATCGGGCTCACCCCCATGTGGTTCGACTACGAAGGCGACAAGGTGCTGGTGAACACTGCCTCGCACCGGGCCAAGTGCGAGTGGATCCGCAAGAATCCCATGCTCACCATCCTGATCGTCAATCCCGACAACGCCTATCACTGGGTCCAGCTCAAATGCACCGTCGAGCGCGAGGAGCGCGAGTGGGAGCCGGGCGGCGAGCGCATCACGCGCCAGCTCGACAAGATCTGGACCAAGTACACCGGCAACCCGCCGCCCTATGGCTTGCGCGATCCGGCGATCGACGAGAAGCGCGTGCTGTTCGTCTGCAACGTCGATCGCATCGCGACCTTCGGCAAGCCCTAGCCCGCTCCCTCATCCGGACCGCGGGCGTCTCGCCCGCTCTTCTCATCCAAGCCAAGGGCGCCTCGTCCGCTGTTCTCATGAGCGTGGTCCGGCGCGGTAATCCGCGCCGTTAGACGCCCACAGTCCGGATGACGAGAGCGGGCTAGATCACCTTGCGCACGATGTGGCGGCGGTTGGACGTGTAAGGGCGCACCTCGCTCGGCCAGCGCCCCTTCTCCGCCGCCTCCGCCCATTCCTTGCTCAACAGCACGTCCGGGCTGTCGATCTCGTAGATCGCCACGTAGGTCGGCTCGCTGCCACCATCGAGCATCTTGCGCTCGCCGGCGAGATTGAAGGCGGCCGGCTCGGTCTTCAGGCGTGTGACGGCGCCGACGCCGGGCACCTTCTGCAACAGCGGCACGTGCTCGGTATCGTAGACCTCGTTG
The DNA here is from genome assembly GCF_050185545.1 of Reyranella sp. Classification (GTDB taxonomy): domain Bacteria; phylum Pseudomonadota; class Alphaproteobacteria; order Reyranellales; family Reyranellaceae; genus Reyranella. Next base: position 2,004 of record NZ_JBFWZI010000281.1, read on the forward strand.
AACAGCGCCTCCTTGTCCTTGGCGACGTCCATGCTGACGATGAACAGGTACTTCGAGCCGATTGCCATGGTTTCCTCCGTTTGGACTGCGACACGACTCATTGCTGGGAGCGCGCCACTCCGATGGCGCTCTTCTTCTTGATGACACATCCCATGAGCGCCATCGGAGTGGCGCGCTCCCAGCAATGGCATCCCTACCCACTGTTGCGCAAACCGGCGGCGATGCCGTTGATACTGAGATGGATGCCGTCGACCACGCCGGGGTCGGTGTCGCCGGCGCGATGGCGTTTCAGCAGCTCGATCTGCACGTGGTTCAGGGGATCGATATAGGGAAAGCGATTGCGGATCGACCGCGCCAGCAGCGGGTTGCCTTCGAGCAGCGTCCGCTGGCCGCTGACCGCCAGCACCGCGTCGATCGAGGCCTGCCATTCCTGCCGCACACGGCCGAACACTTTTCCGCGCAACGCCTCGTCACCGACCAGCTCGGCGTAGCGCGAGGCGATGGCGATGTCGCTCTTGGCCAGCACCATGTCCATGTTGGAGAGCGTGGTGCGGAAGAACGGCCAGTCCCGGTACATGGTCCGCAGGATCTCGAGCCCGTCGGGTCGGGCCGCCGTCAGGGCCGACACCGCTGCGCCAAAACCGTACCAGCCGGGCAGCATGAGGCGGCACTGCGCCCAGCTGAACACCCAAGGGATTGCGCGCAGATCCTCGATTCGCCGCCGGCTGGAGCGTGACGCCGGGCGGCTGCCGATGTTGAGGGTGGCGATCTCCTCGAGCACGGTCGATTCGCGGAAGTAGCGCTCGAAGCCTTCGGTCTCGTAGACGAGGCTGCGATAGGCGCGGAAGGCGTGCGCCGACAGCTGCTCCATGACCGTGAGCCATTCCGCCGGCGGCGACGCATGACCCGCTTCGAGCAAACTCGCCTCGAGCGTGGCCGCCGCCAGGGTCTCGAGATTGCGGCGGCCGACCTCGGCATTGGAATACTTGCCGGCGATCACCTCGCCCTGCTCGGTGATACGGATGGCGCCCTGCAGCGCGCCGGGCGGCTGCGCCAGGATGGCGTCGTAGCTCGGCCCGCCGCCGCGGCCGACCGAGCCGCCTCGGCCATGGAACAGGCGCAGCCCGACCTTGTGTTTGGCGAACACCTCGATCAGCGACAGCTCGGCCTTGTAGAGCTCCCAGGTCGAGGTCAGGTAGCCGCCGTCCTTGTTGCTGTCGGAATAGCCCAGCATGACCTCCTGTACGTCGCCGCGCGAGGCGACCAGGCGGCGATAGGCAGGCAGGCCCAAAAGCTCGTCCATGACGTGGCCGCAGTGCTGCAGGTCGGCTATGGTCTCGAACAGCGGCACGATGTCGACGTCGAGCCGCTCCTCGCGCGGCCGCAGCAGGCCGACCTCCTTCAGCAGCACCGCGACCTCGAGGATGTCGGAGATGCTGTCGTTCTTGGAGATCACGTAGTGCGGCATCGACGCGGCGCCATATCGCCGGTGGGCGTCCGCGGCGACCTCGAGCATGGCGAGCTCGCCGGCGGCTTCCTCGCCATAGCTGTGGTGCGGCGCCGCCAACGGCCGTGGATTGGCCATCTCCGCCGTCAGCAGGGCGATGCGCGCGGGCTCGTCGAGCGCGCGATAGTCGACCGGATTGCCGGTCGAGGCCGCCTCGAGCAGCTCGGCGATCACGCGCTCGTGCACGTCGGAGTTCTGGCGCAGGTCGAGCGCGGCGAGATGGAAGCCGAACACGTCGACCGCGCGGCGCAGCCCGCGCAGGCGGCCGCGCGCCAGCGGCAGGGAGCCGTGCCGCGCCAGCGAGTCGGAGACCGTGTCGAGGTCGGCCTGCAACCCGGCGACCGAGTCGTAGGGCGCTGCCTCGCCCACCGCCGGATGGGGCGGCTCCAGCCGGTCGAGCTTCCAGGCGGTCGCGGCAAGCCGGGCATAGATGCCGATCAGGGCGCGCCGGTAGGGCTCGTCCCGGCGCTCGATCGAGCGGTCCGGGGAAGCCTTCGCCATCTCGGCAAGCCTGTCCGATACCGGCACCGAGCGACCGTCGAGCGACAGCTCGCTGCCCAGCCGATGCAGCTCCTCGAGATAGAAGCGCATTGCACGCTCGCTTTGCATCGCCAGCGTCTGGCGCGTCACCGCCGCCGTCACGAAGGGATTGCCGTCGCGATCGCCGCCGATCCAGCTGCCCATGCGCAGGAAGGAAGGCACCGCGATTCCCTGCCATGCCGGCTCGATGACGCCCAGGCGATCCTCGAGATCGGCATAGAAGGCCGGCAGCGCCCACAGGAACGTATGGTCGTAGTAGGCCAACCCGTTGTTGACCTCGTCGATCACCCTGAGGCGCGTGCCGCGCAGGATGCTGGTCTGCCACAGGGTGAGGACGGCGCGGCGCAGCGCCCGCCGGTTGGCCGACAGTTCCTCGGGCGTGTACTCCACCCGGTCGCGATCATCGAGCAGGTGCGCGATCTCCATCTCGCGATCGATCGAGCTGCGTCGACGCACCTCGGTCGGATGGGCCGTCAGGACGGCGCTGCAGAACGCGCGGGCGAAGAAGCACTCGAGCTGTTCGCGCGAGACCGCGGCGTCGCGGGCGCGCGCCAGGGCAAAGGCCATCGTGCCCTGCCGCGCCGGTGCGTGCGCCTTGGCGTAAGCGCGGGTGCGCCGGATGTGATGCTGGTCCTCCGCCAGGTTGGCGAGATGCGAGAAATAGCCGAAGGCGCGGATGATCTTGATCGCCCGGTCGATCGGCAGGCCGCTCATGATCGCCTGCAGCTCCTGCCGCGCCGCCTCGTCGGCATTGCGATGGAACTGGACGCCGGTTCGGCGGATGTGCTCGACCAGCTCGAACACCGCCTCGCCTTCCTGCTCGCGCACCGTGTCGCCCAGGATGCGCCCCAGCAGGCGCGTGTCGTAGCGCAGCGGGGCGTCCTTCTCGTCGGCGGGGGGCTCGGGTCGGTCCATGGCGCGACTATAGCCAAGGATTGGCGGGACGCCCGATCTCGAGTTCTCTTCCATAAGAATGTGCCGGGAGCGCGCCAGGCGGGCCCGACTCGCTCGCCCGCCGAAAAAGTACAACGACCCCCGTTTCTTGCGGTCGGTGCGGTCGGTTGCGGTCGGAGCCTTTTGAAACAAGGGGTTGGACCGACCGCAAGCGATGGTCTCTTGCGGTCGCCCCGCCAGTCTTGCGGTCGCACTGCCGGCCTTGCGATCGCACCGGCGCGTACCCACGCCCATGCCGCTGGCTTGCGAGCGCCCCTCGATGAATCCGCCTGGAATCTTGCATCATTTGCGTCACAGCGTCATTTGCCTTTGAAATCAAGACCTTGGCTGTGACGCAACGGAGAGCTGTGACGCAACGGAGAGAAGTTGCGTCAGCAGGGTTGGATTGCGTCGATGCCGGCGATCACGGTCGTGTCCTTCGGTTCACACCCAGTCTCTCCGTACGCCGTATCACGACACCTCGCGGGCGAGCAGGCCGGCAGGCCGAACTGGATCGCGTTTGCGCCCACGAGCCCGCGCAATCAACATCGCCGAAGCGGATCACCACGAGAGAGCGACGCGAGAGGTGGCCAGTCATGGATGCCACGCCAGCGCGATGGCGGCGAGAGTCTCCCTGCGCGTGCCGCATGGCTGATTCTTGCGGGCACGTGGCTGTGCAATTGATTGCACAAGCACAATTGGTGCCGACACGCCTCCCTCCATGGCCAATGACTGGCGATCCAGCCGACCTCCGATTCCTACCCGTCCGCCCAGGATGGTCGGGCCGTCCCGCCGGCGATGACAGCCGCGTTGCTACCTGCTTCTCGAGGGGTCGAGAAACTCAATCCACGCGTATTGACCGCCGGAGCGTCATATCGATCCTATGGAAGCCGTGTCTGGAGAGAGGAGCGCGATGAAAGTCCTGTTCGTTCATCCCAGCGGCCTCATGTACACCGAGGTCTACCTCCGGCTCGAGCCGCTCGGACTGGAACTGGTGGCCGAGGCATGCCGCAAGGCCGGGCACGAGGTGCGCCTGCTCGACCTGCAGGTCTTCCGACACCGGGACTATCAGCGCGTGCTCGAGGCCTGGCGGCCCGATGCGGTCGGCTTTTCGCTCAACTACCTGGCCAATATCCCCGAGGTCGTCGACTTGGCGCGGCTTGCCCGCCGCATGCTGCCCAGCTCGCTCGTGCTCGTGGGCGGCCACTCGGCCTCCTTCACCGCGCGCGAGATCCTGGCGCATGCCGCGGGCGCCATCGACTGTGTGGTCAAGGGCGAAGGCGAGGCGATCGCCCCGAGGATCCTCGAGGCCTGGGCAGAAAGGCAGGAAATCGGCAACTTGCCCGGCGTGGTCACGGCGAGCGGAGAGGGCCCGCCTCCGCGCATGATCGGCTCGCTCGACGATACGTCGCCGGCGCGCGATCTCGTGGCATCGCGACGCAAGTACTTCATCGGCGTGCTCGATCCCTGCGCCTCCGTCGAGTTCTCGCGCGGCTGCCCGTGGAACTGCTCTTTCTGCAGCGCCTGGACCTTCTACGGCCGCAGCTACCGCCGGGTGAGCCCGCAGGTGGTGGGCGAGGAGCTCGCCCGCGTGCGCGAGCCGGGCGTGTTCATCGTCGATGACGTGGCGTTCGTCCATGCCGAGCACGGCCACGCCATCGCCGACGAGGTCGAGAAGCGCAACATCAGGAAACAGTATTACCTCGAGACGCGCTGCGACGTGCTCTTGAAGAACAAGGAGGTTTTCACGCGTTGGAAGAAGCTGGGACTGAGCTACATGTTCCTGGGTGTCGAGGCAATCGACGAAGAGGGCCTCAGGCGGCACCGCAAACGGGTGAGCCTCGGCAAGAGCTTCGAGGCAATCGAATATGCCCGTTCACTTGGCATCATGGTGGCAGTGAACATCATTGCCGACCCGGACTGGGACGAGGCCCGCTTCCAGGCAGTGCGCGAGTGGGCGCTGTCAGTCCCCGAGATCGTGCATCTGACCGTCAACACGCCCTACCCCGGAACCGAAACCTGGACCACCGATGCCAGAACCCTCACCACCCGTAACTACAAACTGTTCGACGT
>NZ_JBFWZI010000282.1:0-7003 GCF_050185545.1 Reyranella sp.
TCGTCGCGATGGACGATGGCGAGCGCGAGCCCCGGCACTGCGCGCTTGTCCACGATCTGTCGCGCGAACTCCCTGAGCTTCGGCAGCGCCGCTGCGATCTTCTCCCTGGTTGCAGCCTGCTGTGCAAGCGCCGGCAGCGGCGCGAGCAGCGATGCGGCGCCGGCGAGCAAGGTCCGCCGGAACAGAAAACGCTCCCGGTGAGACGTCATGGGACCTTTTCGACCTTGGCGTTGGACTGTCATCGATCGATCGTACGGCCGCTATGGGGCGACCCCAAGGCACGTGTGACGGCAGTCGAGGCCAAGGCAACTCATCGACTGGCTGACCGCAGGCGCGGCGCCCGAGGCTGGTCGAGCGGCAGCGAGGACCTGAAGCATGCCGGTGCGCTCCCTCCCTTCGGCTTCGCTCGGCACAGGCGGTCCACATGGGGATACGCGACATTTGTCATCTCGAGGATCGGAGATGACCTAGTCGGCGTAAGCGATCGCCTGCTGCGTGCTCAGGAACTTCTCGCGCAGATGGCCGCCGGAGGTGGTTGGCGGATATCTCGGCGGGTTGGCGTCGGTGGCGCATCCCGGCAGGCAGGACACCACGGCGTCGTAGTTGGGATTGTGGAAGAAGACGAGAGACTGGCGGCGGCTCTCGGCGGCGCGGTCCGGTGGCGGATTGACGACGCGATGCAGGGTCGAGACCCATCGGTCGTTGGTCCACCGCGCCATCATGTCGCCGATGTTGACGACGAAGCAGCCGGGACGGTGCGGCACGTCGAGCCATTCGCCGTTCCTGCCCTGCACCTGAAGGCCGCCGGGCCGGTCCTCGGTCTTCAGGATGGTCAGGCTGCCGTAGTCGCTGTGCGCGCCGGCGCGCAGCTGACCCGGGGCCGGCGCCTCCCGCGGCGCGGGATAGTTGCGCACGCGCAGGCGGCTGATGTGGCGATCGATGCTGCCGGCGAAATGGTCCTGCGGCAGGTCGAGGGCCAGTGCGAAGAGCTGCATCAGATCTGCCGCCAGGCCGGACATCACCCGGAAGTAGCGCTCGTAGGCCGGGCGCAGGCCGGCCGGCTGCTCCGGCCACAGGTTCGGGGCGAAATGGCGGCCCGCCGCCGGTGCGGTGTAGTAAGGCGTGTCGGCGACATCGAGCGGGCCGATCATCAGGCTCTCGTTCAGATCGCCTTCGGCGCTGCCGCCGCGGCTGCGCACCAGGACCTCGGCCTTGAAGGGGATGTAGCCGCGAGTCACGTCCGGCGCGGGCCGCACGATGCGCATCTTCTCGTCGAGCGGCAGATCGAAGAAGGCCCGGCTGGTTGCCTCGACGGCGGCGATCAGGTCGGCGTCGACGCCGTGGCCCGAAATCACCATGAAGCCGATCTCCCGGCAGGTCCGGTCGACCTCGGCGGCAAGGGCCAGCTTGGCGCCGCTGTCTCCCTGGCGAAAGGGCGAGATGTCGAGGACAGGAACCGCGGCCAAGGCCATTGCGAGCGCTCCCCGGTAATCGGCGCGATGGCCGCAGCAAGCCATGTGCCAAGGCACGCTGTTTGCTCGGGAGTTCCCAGTCGCGGGAGGGCACTCGCATCTGACAGAGAAATTTCGTCATCCCGACCGGAGCCGAGCGCAGCGAGGCGTAGTGGAGGGACCTTTCTTGCTGCCGCATCGGCCAAGAAAGGTCGCTCGCGTGCGCCGCCCTTCGACTGCGCTCAGGACAGGCCCTTTGGGCAGCTTCGCTCGGGTGACGGAGGAACTGGCATATGCGAATGCCCCGCCTGTCGCGGGAGGCCGTCATGACCGAAGCCGACTTCATGCGCCATGCCATCGAGCTCAGTCGCCGCAAGATGCAGGAGATCGGCGCGGCGCCCTTTGCCGCCGTCATCGTCAAGGACGGCACGATCGTCGGCGAGGGATGCAACACGGTGCTGCTCGACCACGATCCCACCCTGCATGGCGAGGTCGCGGCCATTCGTGACGCATGCCGGCGCCTCGGCACGTTCGACCTGTCGGGCTGCGACATCTACACCAGCTGCGAGCCCTGCGAGATGTGCGTCGCCGCCATCTGGTGGGCCCGCATCGACCGCGTCTTCTACGCCAATGCGCTGGCCGATACGGCCGGCATGATGCCGATCGACGGTCTCGGCCATGACGTCCGCCAGCCGATCGGCCAGCGCTCGATCCCGGCCCGCCAGCTCATGGCAGACGAAGCCTATGCCGTCATCAAGGAATGGGTGGACAGTGGTCAGTCGGCCGCCCTGATGAGCCGCCCGCGGCGCTGATCATCCTCGACGTCGACCCCAGGGAAAGCAGCAACCATGTCCATCCTCATCCGCCAGGCCAGCATCATCGCCATGGACAAGCAGCACGGCAGCACGCCGTTCGTCGGCGACATCCTCGTCGAGGCGGATCGCATCCGGGCGATCGGCCCGGATCTCGGCCCGCCGGTTGCCGATACCGTGATCGACGGCCGGGACCGGCTGGTCATGCCGGGCCTGGTGAACGGGCACCTGCATTCCGGCGAGGCACTGTTCAAGGGCCGCTACGACAACATGCCGCTCGAGCTGTGGATGCTCTACTGCTACCCGATCCTGGGCGGCCAGCCGCCGGGCGACCGCCTGATCTATCTACGGTCGATGGTGGTGGCCATGGAATCGCTGAAGAACGGCGTGACCACCGTCGTCGACGATGTCTACGAGCTCGGCGGCCAGTCGATGGACCAGCTGGCGCAGGTCTTCCAGGCCTATGACGACGCCGGCATGCGGGCCAACGTCTCCGGGCACATCATGGATCGGCCGTTCCTCGACACGATCCCGTTCGCCCACGAGATGCTGCCGGCCGATCTGCGCGCGAAAGCGGGCGCGCTGGCCACGCCGGGCATGGGCGACTACCTCGACTTCTGCAGGTCGGCGGCGGCCCGCTTCAACGACCGATCGGGCCGGCTGCGCTTCATGATCGCGCCGTCGGCGCCACAGCGCTGCACCGAGCCGCTGATGCTGGCGGCGGACGCGCTGGCACGCTCGATCGGCTCGCCGTTCCACACTCATATCCTGGAAACCAAGACCCAGGCGGTGACCGGCCCCGAGTTCCACGGCAAGACGCTGATCCGCTACATGCACGATCTCGGCCTGTTGCATTCGGGCACCACGATCGCCCATTCGATCTGGGTGACCGACGACGATATCGCGCTGATGGGGGATGCCGGCTGCTCGATCGTGCACAACGTCATCTCCAACCAGAAGCTCGGCGCCGGCATCGCGCCCATGCGCAAGCTCCTGGATGCGGGCGTCAATGTCGCCCTGGGATCGGACGGCATCTGCAGCAACGACACGCCGCGGATGTTCGACGTGATGCACGCGGCCGGCCTGCTGCACTCCGTCAGCTCACCTGACTACGATACCTGGGTCGCCGCCTCCGAGGTGCTGGAATGCGCGACCATCAAGGGGGCGAAGAGCGCGCTGCTCGGTCACGAGACAGGCTCCCTCGAGGCCGGCAAGAAGGCTGACCTGGTGATCCTCGATCTCAATACCGCACCGTTCACGCCGCTGAACGACCTGCGCAACCATCTGGTCTATTGCGAGAACGGCAGCTCGATCGAAAGCGTGATGGTGAACGGTGAGATCGTGGTCGAGGACGGCAAGCTGGTCCGCGTGAACGAGGGTGAGCTCCTGGCGGAGTTGCGCGAGGCCTGGGCCGCCTATCGTCCGGCGCACGCCGCCACCGAGGCGGAGAACGCGGTCTTCCATCCCTATTTTGCCGCCATCCACAAGCGCTGCACCAGCATGGATGTCGGGATCAACCGCTATGGCAGCGACATGCCGGCCTGGAAGGGCCACAACCGGCGCGCCAGCTGACGGCTTGCCCGCCGTGCCGATGACTCGAGGGATGTTCAAAGAGCCAGGGCGCTTGCCGGCGTGCCAACTGACGGCTTGCCGCCACGCCGATGACTCAGGCGGCGGCCGATCTGTAGCGCGAGAACAGGATCGGGAACAGCAGCAGCTCGACGCCGATCAGGGACAGCACCGACAGCCCGAACACGATGCTGCCCACGGCATTCAGCGACGGATCGACCGAACCGACGATGTAGGCATAGACCGCCACGGGCAGGGTCTGCTCGAAGCCGGAGACGAACCAGGCGATGATGAACTCGTCGAACGAGAAGGTGAAGGCGAGCAGCCAGCCGCCGGCGATCCCCGGCAGGGTGAACGGCAGCACGACCTTGTAGAGCGTCTGCAGATCGGTGGCGCCGAGATCCCAGGCCGCTTCCTCGAGTGAGGCGGGCATCTGGCCGAGCCTGAGCTGGATCACCGCCATGGCCGGCGCCGTCACGATGACCACGTGGGTCAGGATCACACTCAGCAGCTGACCCTGCAGGCCGATCCGCGACAGCAGGCCGAGGAAGGCGACACCGAGGATCAGCGGCGGAATCAGGACGGGAAGAACCAGCAGGACGGAGAAGGCGCCCTGGCCGCGGAAGCGAAAACGGTGGATCGCATAGGCAGCGAGGAATCCCAGGATGCAGCCGCCCGTCGCCGCCAGCGGCGAGACGATCAGGCTGTTGCGCAAAGCCTCCAGCAGTGTTCCGTCGCTGAACAGCTTGCCGTACCATTGCAGGGTCCAGCCCTGCCCCGGGATGCTGGCGAACTGACCCTTCTGGAAGGAGAACACGATCATGGTGGCGATCGGCAGCACCAGGAAGAGGTAGCCGATCGCCATGTACAGGCGGCCGGCGACGCGCCACCCGCGGCCGTCGGCGGCAAGCGGATCGGGCTGGACGACGGACGCCATCTCAGGTCACGTCGGGCTTGTTGCGCTCGGCCAGCGCGGCGCCGGCGGCCAGCATCAGGATCATGACCAGCACCAGGATCATCGCCAGTGCCGAGGTCCGCGGCAGGTTGGTCGAGCTCGCGTATTCGCTCATAATCATGTTCGAGAACAGCGGCACCGAGCCCAGGATCGAGGCGCCGGCGCCGCCGCCCAGCAGGGCGCCGGCCAGCACGTCGCCAAAGCTCACAATCGCGGCGAAGCTCGTGCTGACCACCAACCCGGTTCGGCTCATCGGAAGGATGACGCGGCGGAAGGCCTGCCAGCGCGTGGCGCCGAGATCGCGCGCCGCCTGGATCAGGTCGCGATCGATGTTGGCCACGGTGACGTAGAGCACCACGATCAGGATTGGCGCCAGGTAGTGGATCAGGCCGATCCGGGTCGCCGTCTGGGTGTAGATCAGGCTGAACTGGAGATTCTCCAGCCCGGCCCAGGCAAGGCCGGAATTGATGATGCCCTTGTTGGCCAGCAGGATCTGCCAGGAGAACAGCCGCAGGACATAGCTGCTCCAAAAAGGGGCAACCGCCAGCATGAGAAGCAGGCGATGGCGGGACTGCGGCGCCAGGTAGACGATCGCCAGCACCATCGGATAGCAGACCAGCACGGCCAGGACCGCCGTGGTGAGGGACACCCAGAGTGACTGCGCGATGGCGAGCGCATAGTTCGACTTGGCGAACATGTGCTGGGCGATGTCGAGGTAGTTCTCCAGCGAGAACGCCGGGACGACCTGGAAGTCCTCGACCAGCCAGAAGCCGAGCACGATGAGGAATGCCAGTGGCGCCAGGAAGAAGGCGGCCGAATAGAGCAGCGGCAGCCCGATGCCCAGGATCTTCATGGGGCTTGCGCCCGGGATGGAGCTGCCGCCCGGGATCGAGCTGCCGCCCGGGCTTGCCGCCGTCTCGGGGGCGGTATCCGGCATTGCCCTGTCGGCGATTGACGCGACCACGGTCAGGCTCCTACAGCCACGTACGACCGGCCACCCGGGATGTTCTCGACACCCGGCACGATCGTGGGCCGCAGCACGACGGTGTCGGTGGGTGACCAGTAGAGCTGCATGGTCGTGTTGATGCCGGCCCGCTCGGTCTGGCTGAACGGTTCCTGCGCCACCATCTTGACCTCGACGCCCGCAACGGTTTCGAGATGGTAGATCACCTGGGAGCCGGTGAACTCCCGCCCCGACAGGACGGCCCTCAGGCTGTTCTCGGCTGCGGCGCCCGCCGGCCTGCTCCTGACCTTGTCTGCCTGGACCACGAGAGAGACGGTGGAGCCCTTGCCGGGTGGCCGCTCGCCCGCGGCGGCGCTGATGATGGTGTCGGCGCACTGCACCTTGATCAGGCCGCCTGCCACCTCGACGACCTTGCCGTCGAAGATGTTGTTGCTGCCGACAAACTCGGCCACGAAGTGCGTCTTCGGCTTCGTGTAGATCTCCTCCGGCGGCCCGTACTGCTCGATCCGTCCCTTGTTCATCACCACCACGCGATCGGCCATGGAGAAGGCCTCGCTCTGATTGTGTGTGACGTAGAGGAAGGAAATTCCCAGCCGTTGCTGCAGGCGCTTCATCTCGCTCTGCATGCGGATGCGCAGATGCGCGTCGAGCGCGCTCAGCGGCTCGTCGAGCAGCAGGATCTCCGGCTCGGTGACGAGCGCGCGCGCAATGGCGACACGTTGCTTCTGCCCGCCGGACAGCTGGCCGATGCGGCGGTCGAGGAACGGGCCGAGCTGGACCAGCTCGGCGATCTCCTCGACCCTGGCCTTGACGGCTGCCTTGTCGTGACGGCCGAGCGTGAGGCCGAAGGCGATGTTCCGGCGCACGTCGAGATGGGGGAACAGCGCGAAGTTCTGCCAGACCAGGCGGGTGCTGCGCTTGTGCACGGGCAGCGCCGAGATGTCCTGCCCGCGCAGCAGGAGCTGGCCGCTCGACATCGATTCGAGGCCGGCGACGATGCGCAGCAGCGTGGTCTTGCCGCAGCCGCTCGGCCCCATGATGGCGACGAACTCGCCGCGCTCGATGGCAAGATCGACACGCTCGAGGGCGACAAAGTCGCCGAAGCTCTTGGCGATGCCGCGAAGCTCGAGATCGACCTGCGGCGAGGACCTGTCGGGGACCGCATTCATGCGGATATCGGCACTGGGCACGGCGGTGGATGCCGAGAAGCACCCGTCATAGGTGCTGACTTACAAAGGAACCTCACCCTGAG
>NZ_JBFWZI010000283.1:0-6834 GCF_050185545.1 Reyranella sp.
AGCTGGTATGCGGTCGCCTGCTCGATGGGCAGCAGCGCTGGATCGGCTCCGCGCAGGATCTCGCTCACGTAACGCGCGGACTGGCGCCACACGTCCTCAAAATCCAGCGCATAGGCCAGGAGGGCGCCACCCTGCGCCAACTGCGCGCTTCCGGTCACGGTCGGCAACCGGCGCTCGAGGGCAAGACGGAAAATGGCCTCGCGATGGGTGACAAAGGAGGGGTCCTGCAGCACCAGGGCGCCATCCGCCGACTGCCGGACGGCCCAATCGAAGGCGGCGGGGAACTCCTCCACGGCGTGAATGTCCCTCACGTCGATGCGAACGCCCAGAGCCTGGCTGATATCGCCGAATGCCTTGCGAAACTCGGGGTTGCCTGGATTTGCCGCGTGGAGGAATGCCGCGAACGTCCGCGCTGCGGGCACTGCCTCCTTGAGGAGTTGAAGCTGTTTGCCGAGAAGCTCGACGCCCCGGATCGAGATGCCGGTGATTCGGCCGCCTGGCCGCGCCAAGCTGCGGGCAAATCCCATCAGCTCGGGGTCGGCACTGCCCGCCATGACAATGGGCAGGTCCGGCACCGAGAGGTGGGCAGCCTTCACTGCCGTGGTGCCGGCGGTGACGATCACACGGCTGCCCTCGGTTGCGAGTTCACGGGCCAGATCGGCCAGCCGCTCCGGTTTGGCGGCGGCATAACGAGCGACAAGCCGCATCGTGCTGCCCTCGATCAGGGCATACTTGCCCAGCCCGTCACGGAGCCCCTGCATGTACGGCCGGGACGCCGCCTCGCTCGCATAGCCCAGCACGCCGACGGTCGGCTTGTCGTTCGATTGGCCAAATGCGAGAAGCGGATTCGACCCGACGAGAGCGCCGACAAGGCGAGAAAACCGCCGCCGCCTCATTCGATCACCTCGTCGGCGCGGGCAAGCAGCGGTGGCACGATTGTGAGTTCCAGCGCCCGGGCGGTTTTAAGATTGATGGTCAACTCGGTCGGGATCAGGCCACGTGATCCGCCGGCGGCGAGCAACCCGATCACGGGAAGCGCCTTCTGCTGCGCATGGGCGCCAGGCGGCAAAAGGGCAAATCCAGCAATCGTCGCAGTCAGCGCGCGCCGTCTCATCCACCCCCCAATGGGTCGAGCTCCACAACCTATATGATAACACACGAGGGCGCGACGGCTTTGCAGCAGACCTGCGAGAACCATGGCCGGCGCTCGTGTGCTTTGTGGCTCTTCTCCACTACTCTGCCGCGCGAGCAGTGAGGGAGCGTGGTGCATGAAGGCGATGGTCTGCCGCCGCTGGGGCGAGCCCGAGGATCTGGCGTTCGAGGAGATCGAGCCGGCGCCGCTCGGGGCTGGCCAAGTCAGGATCAGGGTCCAGGCGGCGGGCGTCAGCTTCGCCACCACCCTGGTGATCGCCGGCAAGTACCAGCGGCGGCCGCCCTTCCCGTTTGCGCCGGGCACCGAAGTCTCGGGCACGGTGGTCGAGGTCGACCCGGCCTGCCGGCGACTCCGCGTCGGCGACGAGGTCGTGGCGGTGCTCGACTGGGGCGGGCTCGCCGAGGAAGCCGTCGCCCATGAGGTCAATGTCTTTCCCAAGCCGCGCACCGTGGGCTTCGTCGAGGCGATCCAGCTCGCCATCTCCTACCCGACGTCGGCCGGCGCGCTCACCTGGCCAGCCGTGCTCGACGTCCGGAAGGGCCACACGCTGCTCGTCCACGCGGCGGCCGGCGGCGTCGGCATGGCGGCGGTCGAGATCGGCAAGGTCCTGGGCGCCACCGTGATCGCCACCGCCGGCGGGCCACGTAAGGTCGCGTTCGCGCGGGCGCGCGGCGCCGACCACGTGATCGACTACACGGCGAGCGATTTCCGCGACGAGGTGCTGAAGCTGACGAACGGCCGCGGCGTCGACCGTGTCTACGATCCGGTGGGCGGCGACGTCTTCGCCCAGTCGCTGCGCTGCATGGCGGTCGAGAGCCGCATCTGCCCGATCGGCTTTGCCGGCGGCACCATCCCGCAGATCCCGGCCAATATCCTGCTGGTCAAGACCATCGCCGTGACCGGATTCAACTACGGCTACTACGTCGGCTGGAGCCCGCACGATGCGCGCTTCGAGGAAGCCGATCGCACCTTCGCGCTCATGGAGCGCATCCGCGGCTGGTGCGAGACCGGCCAGTGCCGGCCGCATGTCGATCGGACCTTCAAACTGAAAGAAGCGCCCCAGGCCATGCGGGCGCTTCTCGAACGCGGTGTCACCGGCCGCGTGGCCGTGGTGATGGACTAGTCCCGGTTTTCGGGCTGCCGGTTTCCCGGCTACTGCTTCTTGGTCAGGGCTCCTTCGAACTTGCAGTAGCCGTCGAGCTTGATCTTGGAATCGCCTTCCTTGATCTGGCCGATCACGTCCATGATGCCGCCGCCGCCGACCGTCGCCGCCGTCTTGATGGCGCCGTTCTTGCCGAGCGTGGTCTCGAAATGGCGCTGCGGGCGGCCCTCCTGCTGGAACAGGCCCTTCACCTGGTCGCCCTCGACCGTCACGTCGATCGTCATCTTGTAGGTCGGGCACTTCGAGCTGCCCGGGACGTTCACGCCATAGCCAGTCCACGTGTAGACCGCCTTCGGCGCCTGTGCCTGCGCGGTCGCGCCGAGCAGCAAGCCGACCGCCGCGCCAGCGAAAGCCACAACCTTCATCATCGAAATCTTCTCCCGTCAGAAATGAGCCTTGATCGCCTCGAGCACGGCCTGCGGCTTTTCCTGGCCCACCGCATGGCCGGCGCCGGAGACCTTAACCAATTTCGAGCCGGAAATCGCCTTTTTGAAGGCGTCTCCGTAGACCGGCGGGATCAGCACGTCCTCGTTGCCCCAGACGATCAGGGTGTCGGCGGTTATACGGTAGAGTCGCTGTCCCAATCCCCGGTCGGGGATGGGAAAAAGCAGCTTGCCGGCCATGCCCAGCCGGCGGGCATTCATGACCAGGAACTGCTTCAGGAATTCCGGATCGTCCATGTTGCCGCCGGAGGCCAGCAGCTTCTTGCCGGCCTCGGCATCATGGAACAGCAGGCCGGGCAGCTCGTAGGGCAGCTTGGTGAAGATGTCGACCACGGGATGATCGTCGATCCACAGGCCGGCGGGCGCCAGCAGGCACAGGCGGCAGACCTCGGTGCGGGCGATCGCCGCCATCTCGGCCGCGATCATGCCGCCCATCGAATGGCCGACGACGATCGGCTGCTCGAGCTCGAGGGCGTGCAGGACGTCGAGCGTGTGCAGAGTCACGTCGAGCATGTCGCGCAGATCGTCCTCGCCGGCCGACTGGCCGTAGCCCGGCAGCAGCGGCGCCACGACGCGGTAGTGGCTGGCGAGTGCCGCGATCAGCGTATCGGCCGGCATGTGGCCGCCGGCGCCGTGCAGGAACAGGAGGTCGCGGCCGGCGCCGGCCTCGACGATCTCGATGCGGCGGCCCGACGGTTCGAGCGTGATGAGACGCGACGTCATTCGGCGGCCGTCCGCAGGGCTACGGGCTGGTGCATGGGATGGATCCAGAAGCGGTCGTCATGGTTGTTCCACTCCGGCCACAGATGGCGCAGGTGGGGCATCACCTTCTCGGCGAACAGGCGGGTCGAATGGCGCACCTTGTCGTCGGGCATGTTGCCGACATGCATGAGGCAGAAGATGTTGCCGACGCGCAGGGTCTTGATCAGCTCCTCCATCTGCTGGCGCACGGTCTCGGGCGAGCCGGCGACGACGTAGCGGTTCTCGGTCAGGTCCTTCCACGACATGGTGATGTAGTTGCGCGCCGAGGCCGCGGTGAATTGCGACAGCGCGCCGGTCTGGATGGTCTTGACCGTGCGATAGCCCGGCGCGTCGGCGAAGCCCGGATAGACGTGCAGGCACCTGTTGTAGAAATAGTTGATGTGCGGCCCGTAGAGGCGCTCGGCCTCGGCATCGGTGTCGGCGACGCAGATCACCTGGGCGAAGCCGGCGCGATAGGGCGATTCGTCGACGCCGCGCTCGGCCACCCGCTTCCAGTAGCCTTCCATCAAGAGCTTGGCGCGTAGGTAGCCTGAGTAGCTGAGGTACGAATAGGAATAGGTGTTGTCGAGGCAGAAATCGTAGGTCTCGACCGAGCCGCCGCCGGGAATGAAGACGGGCGGCGCCGGCCGCTGGATCGGCTTGGGCCAGCAATTGACGTAGCGAAGTTTGGTGTAGCGGCCATTGAAGGCGAACGGCTCGTCGGCCGCCCACGCCTTGCGGATCAGGTCGTGCGCCTCGGCGTATTTCTCGCGCGTCAGGGCCGGGATGGTGCCGTAGGCGTAGTTGGTGTCCATCGAGGTGCCGACCGGGAAGCCCGCCACCAGCCGGCCGCCCGACAGCACGTCGAGCATGGCCATCTCCTCGGCCACGCGCAGCGGCGGGTTGTAGAGCGCGATCGAGTTGCCTAGCACGACCAGCGCCGACTTCGAGGTGCGCCGCGTCAGGGTCGCCGCCATGATGTTGGGTGACGGCATCAGGCCGTAGGCGTTGGCGTGATGCTCGTTCACGCCGATGCCGTCGAAGCCCACGCTCTCGGCGAACTCGAGCTGGTCGAGATACTGGTGATAGACGCCGTGGCCGACCTCCGGCTCGTACATCCGATTGGGCAGATCGACCCACACCGACCGGTGCTTCTCGCGGAAGTCGTCCGGCATGTGCGGCCACGGCATGAGATGGAACCAAGTGAACTTCATGGGGTGCTCCCTAGGTGTTCGCTATCGGCCGTGGTCTTCTCACACGCCTCCCCAGCTTCGCTGGGGAGGTGTCCGCGTCATCGCTGACGGAGGGGTCATAGGCCTCAGTCTGAGGCTCATGACCCCTCCGTCGCCGTATGACGGCGACAACTCCCCAGCGAAGCTGGGGAGGGAAATGAGTGTCGTATGCACTACCGCCCCTCGAAGCGCGGCTCACGCTTATCGAGGAAGGCCTTGATGCCCTCCTTCATGTCCTCGGTCTGCATCAACGGCAGGAGCTGCAGGAAGACATGGTGGACGTGCTCGTTGAACGGCTCGTTCCATGCCATGCGCATCATGCGCTTGGCCGCCTGGATGGCGAGCGGCGCATTGGCGGCGATCTCGAGGGCGAGTGCGCGCGCTGCGCCCATCACCTCGGCGTCGGGCGCGACCTTGTTGACCAGGCCCATCTCGAGCGACTGCGCGGCCGTCAGCGTCCGTCCGGTGAAGATCAGCTCGGCCGCCTTGGCCCAACCGAGCAGGCGCGGCAGGTACCAGGTGCCGCCCGACTCCGGCAGCACGCCGCGCCTGGCGTAGGACGCGGCGAGCTTGGCCGACTGCGCCATCACGCGGATGTCGGCGCCCAGCGCCAGGTCGAGGCCGTAGCCTGCCGCCCCGCCGTTCAGCGCGGCGATCACCGGTTTGTCCATGGCGTGCAGCACCGGCGGCGGCGTATTGCGCAGGTCGATGTTGGTGGGTGACGCGCCCGAGCCGACGCTGAGATTGTCGGTGCCCCTGCTCTGGGCCTCGAGATTCAGTCCGGCGCAGAAGGCGCGCCCGTTGCCGGTCAGGATCACCACCCGCACCGCGCGGTCCTCGTTGGCCCGCACCAGCGCCTCGGTGAGCTGCCTGAGCATCGGACCGGAAATCGTGTTCATGCGCTGCGGCGCATTGAGGGTTATGGTGGCGATCGCCCCGTCGACACCATAGAGCAGTTCCTCCGGTATTACCGAAGCTGCGGGCTGGGCCGCAAACTGGCTCATGTTTCCTCCCCTTGGCGAATGCCGCTATGGTGGCGCAGGAGAACCCGACACGCCATGCAAAACCGATTCATCGATCTCTACAGCGACACCAAGACCAAGCCCTCGCCCGGCATGCGAAAGGCAATGGCCGACGCCGAGGTCGGCGACGAGCAGAAGATGGAGGATCCCACCGTCAACCGCTTGCGCGATCGCATCTGCGAGCTTCTGGGCAAGGAGGACTCGGTCTTCCTGCCGAGCGGCACGATGGCCAACCAGATCGCCATCCGCGTCCATTGCCGGCTGGGCGACGAGGTGATCGCCGACCGCACCGCGCACATCATCAACGCCGAGTCCGGCGGCCCCGCCGCCAACTCCGGAGTCATGATCCGCCCGATCGACGGCCCGTCCGGCATCTTCACCGGCGAGCAGGTCAAGGCGGCGCTGCGCGATCCCGACACCCGCAACCACCCGCGATCGCGCATGGTGTCGATCGAGAACACGTCGAACGGCGGCTTCGGCACGGTGTGGCCGCTGGCGACCATGCAGGGCGTCGCCGACGTCGCCCGCGCCGCCGGCGTCGCGCTGCACATGGACGGCGCGCGGCTGTGCAATGCCTCGGTGAAGTCCGGCACCAGGGCCCGCGACTACGCCGCCTGCGTCGACACGCTGTGGCTCGACTACACCAAGGGCCTGGGCGCGCCGGTCGGCGCCAGCCTCGCCGGCCCGAAGGACCTCATCAAGGAGGCGTGGCGGCAGAAGCAGATGCTGGGCGGCTCGATGCGCCAGTCCGGAGTCATCGCTGCGGCGGCGCTCTATGCGCTCGACCACAACTGGGACCGCCTGGCCGAGGATCACGACAACGCGCGCCATCTGTCGGAAGGCCTCGCCAACATCAAGGGCATCGATATCGACGTGCCGCGCATGCAGACCAACCTGGTGTTCTTCGAGATCACCAAGCCCGGGTGGACCTCGGCGCGGCTGGTCGAGGCCTGCCGCGAGCGCGGCGTCGGCATCGGCGCCAACACCGCCACGCGCATCCGCGCCGTCACCCATCTCGACGTCAACCGCAAGGACATCGACACTGCGCTCAAGGTGATCAGCGACGCCCTGGCGGCCTGAT
>NZ_JBFWZI010000284.1:0-6803 GCF_050185545.1 Reyranella sp.
CAACCCCCACGCCGCTCACCTACTCAGGTCTGGAAAAGGTACAGGTGTCGGCGTCTTCGCCGACGGAGGGGTCATGGCGTTGACTGCGGGCGTCACGCCCGCTCACGAGTTTCCATGGTTGGGCTGGACGCCCGCGGTCAACATGAACCATGACCCCTCCGTCGCCGTATGACGGCGACACCTCCCCAGCAAAGCTGGGGAGGAGGATGAGAAGCGCGCCCTACGCCTTGCGCCTCTTCCCCACGTAAGGGTTGCGGGGCTTGCGCATGGTGAACCGGATCGGCACGCCGGGCAGGCCGAAATCGTCGCGCAGGCGGTTGGTCAGGAAGCGCAGGTAGTCGTCGCCCAGTTCCTCCGGCTGGCTGACCGACAGCACGAACGTCGGCGGGCGGATCTTGATCTGGGTCATGAAGCGCAGGCGGATGCGCCGGCCCTTGGCGAGTGGCGGCGGATGGAGCGTCTCCATCTCGCGCAGCCAGCGATTGAGCCTGGGGGTCGGCACGCGCTTGTTCCAGATGTCGAAGATCTCGAACACCTTGGGCATCAGGCGCTCGACACCGCGCCCGTTGAGGGCCGAGAAGCCGACGATCGGCACATCCTTGACCTGGGCGAACGAGGCCTCGAGCCGGTCGGCGAGCTTGCGCCAGGCCCGCGTCGCCGCCGCCTGATCGTCGGCCAGCAGGTCAGTCTTGTTGACCGCGATCACGAGCGCCCGCCCCTCCTCGATCACCCAGCCGGCGACAGCGAGATCCTGCTTCTCGGCCATGTTCGCGGCATCGAGCACCACGACCACCACGTCGGCCAGCCGGATGGTATCGAGCGTATCGGCCACCGAAGCAGCCTCGAGCTTCTCCTCGATGCGGCTGCGCCGGCGCATGCCCGCGGTATCGACCAGCCGCACCGGCCGGCCGCGCCACTGCCAGTCGACGCGGATGGAATCGCGGGTGATGCCGGCCTCGGGCCCGGTGAGCACGCGCTCCTCGCCGATCAGGCGATTGAGCAGGGTCGACTTTCCGACGTTGGGTCGGCCGACGATCGCCAGCAGCAGCGGTCGCTTCGCCCCCTCTGCGTCGTCCTCGGCGCATTCCGTGTCGGCTTCGAAGGCCTCCTCATCGCCCTCCGGCGCAGGCGCAATGTGACGCGTCAGGGCGTCGTGCAGATCGCTGAGCCCCTCGCCGTGCTCGGCCGAGATCGGCACCGGCTCGCCGAGACCGAGACCGTGCGCTTCCGCCAGGCCCTGCTGGCCGGCACGGCCCTCGCACTTGTTGGCGATCACGATCACTTTGGAAGCGCGGCGGCGCAGCCACGAGGCAAAGCTCTCGTCGAGCGGCACGATGCCAGCGCGCGCGTCGATCAGGAACAGCACGACGTCGGCGCTGTCGACGGCGCGCTCGGTGAAGCGGCGCATGCGCGCCTCGAGCGCCTCGCCGCCCGCGGTCTCCCAGCCTGCCGTATCGAGCAGGGTGAAGGCGAGATCGCCGAGCTGTGCCGGCGATTCGCGGATGTCGCGCGTCACGCCGGGCGTGTCGTCGACGATGGCGCGCCGGCGGCCGACCAGCCGGTTGAACAGGGTGGACTTGCCGACGTTGGGCCGGCCGACAATGGCGACCCGCGGCGCCGCACGGGGCGTGCCCGCGATCGTCGCGCCGTCGTCAGCGGAGGGCAATGAGGCGGCCCGAGTCGGTCAGAAGGTAAATCGTGCGGTTGGCGATCACTGGTCCAAGTCGCACCGGGTCGCGCACCGCGAGCTTGCCGAGGACCTCACCCGTGTACGGCGAGATGGCGAGCAGATCGCCCATCGTGCCGGCGACCAGCAGGCGATCGCCAGCCAGCACCGGGCCCGACCATAGCACCGGCGTCGTGCGCTTGGCGTCCTCGTACTGGGTGAGCTGCGTCACCCATTTCACCTTGCCGTTGTTGCGGCCGATGGCGGCGACATCGGCGGCGCTGGTCGTGACGAACACGAAGGCGCCGGCTGCCCAGGGCGTCTGGCTGCCGCCGATGCCGCGCTCCCACAGGCGCTGACCGCTGTTGAGATCGACCGCCGAGAGCTGGCCTGCGGTTCCCATCGCCAGCACCACGCCGCGATCGATCACGGGACGGCCGCGAATGTCGGTGAGATTGCCGAACGCCCGAACCTCGCCGCGCGCGCCGATCAGCGATTCGTTCCAAGTGGCGCGGCCATTCTCCAGGCGAAGCCCGACCAGCTCGCCGGAACTGAACGGCGCCACGACATAGTCGCCCGAGCCGGCCGGGCTGTTGCCGGTGACGAAGCCCGCCGCTTCCTGCAGGGCCGAATACTGCCACAGGTCGCGCCCGTCGACGGCGGCCAGGGTTTGCAGCTTGTTGTCGATCGAGATGACGAACACACGATCGGCGAAAACCAGGGGCGAGCCGCGCACCGGCGCGCTCACCGTCGAATTCCAGACTTCGTTGCCGTTGGCGGGATCGAGTGAGTAGACCGTGGCGAAGCCGGTGGTTACGAACAGACGCCCGCCATAGTAGGCCAGCCCGCCGCCGAACTCGTCGCCGTCGCGTGCCTTCTCGGGCTTCAGTGTGACGCGCCAGATCAGCTGGCCGGTATCGGCGTTGAACGCCGATACGGTGCTCTGCGCATCCTTGGCGAAGACCTTGCCCTCGGCGACGATCGGCGGCGTTGTCAGGATGCGAGACGACGTGGAGCCTGCCCCGACATCGGCGGTCCAGATGATCTGCGGCGACTCGCCGACCGCCAGGTTGTGCATGGCGTAGTTGGCAAAGCCGCCCGACTGAGGCCACGAATCGTTGACCGTCGGCGCCGGCAGCACGACCTGGACATTGGCCATGTCGCTGTCGGGCTCGAGCGCGCCGCGCTCGGAGAACACGGAAACGCGTTCGCCCGGCAGCGGTTCCTTCCGCTTGCCGACGAAATAGTCGACGACGTCGCAGGCCGTCAGCGAGGTGATCAGGACCAACGCGCCAAGAAGTCGACCGGCGATACGACAACCGGCGACACGGGCCGGCGGCGGCACCTCGATGCTCATGGACCTACTTCGCCTCCGCCCCGCCGCCGTAGAGATTGAGCATGGCGGTGACCCGCTGGATCGCCCCCTGCGGCACCGCAGGATCCTTGGAGATCTCGGTCCACACTTCACGGGCACGCTTGAGATCGCCCTTGTGCATGGCGACCAAGGCCTGCAGCTCGCGCACGCTGAGACGGAACGGGCGATCCGGCCCGGCCAGCGGCTCCAGTCTCGCGATCACCTCTTCGGCCGTGGGCGAGTCCACGCTCTTGAAGCCGGCGATCACGTTCGCAAGATCGGTCAGTTCGGGCGTGGACAGGCTCGGCGCGACGGCCAGCAGCGCGGCGACTTGCGCCTCCTGCGGCTCGTTCAGCTGGGCAGCTATCATGGTCGCAAGGGAGCGATAGGGCTCAGGGGCGCTCTTGGCCTGCTGGTCGAACTCGGCGCGCGCCGCCTTCGGATCCTGGCTGATCTTGGCCAGGGCAGCCGAGTACGCGGCGCTCGCCTCGGCACGCTGGGCGGCATCGTACTGGCGCCAGCCCACCAGGCCCGCAACCGCGACCACGACCGCCACCGCGGCCGCTACGACCCAGGTGCCGTAACGAGCCCACCATTCCTTGAGCTCGTCCTTGCGGACGGCCTCGTCGACCTCGTGGAAGGCGGCGGAATCGGACACGGCGAACCCCTGGATTATCGCGAAATATCAACAGATTTGGCGGCGGTTCATAGCCCCCTGTCGGAGCTTTGGCAAACCGCCGGGCGGGGCAATTTCGTGACGCTTTACGCCCGGCGGCGCTTCTGCAACAATTCTTCTACTCGCAATGAATTTCGACGCGGCTGCATGACCGACCTGTATCGTTTGCCCGACCACCGGGCCCGGCGTCGCGTTGTATCCTTCAATCGACAGGAACTGTCGCGCCTGCTCAATCTCTACAGCCTTCGCGTCGCCTCGGGCGAATGGCGCGACTATGCCATCGATTTCCGGCCGGGCATGGCGATCTTTTCGATCTTTCGCCATACTGCCGAGCAGCCGCTGTTCGCCATTGCCAAGGTGCCCGCAAGCGGCGGCAGTGGCGGCGGCTACATGGTTTACAACGGGCCGCGCAAACTGGCGCACGGCGAGTCGCTCGAAGACGTCCTCAGCGTCTTCGACCGCAAGCTCCGGCTGCTGCTGAGCTGACGCCTCTACTGCTTGGGTGTGGTCGCCGCGCCAATGCCGGCGCCGACGGCGGCGCCTGCCAGGGCCGGCGCAAGCAGCGGCCAACCCGCAATAGCACCGATTGCCAGGCCGGTGCCGGCACCAATGCCGCCGCCCGTCACGGCGCGTTCACCCCAGGTGTCGCCGCACGCCGACAGCGACAGGACCAGCGGCAGGGCAATCAGAACGATCAGCTTCGACTTCATGATCGGGCCTCGAGAATAGAGGGGCAGCCGCGCACCGGCTTCGAGACAATTTCATTCGCCGCTTGGCGCGGCCCTTATGGCTCGACCTTCTCTTACTTTATTTCTCTTGTCAATATACTGCGGTAAGGCGCTGAAATACCGTCATGAATCGTTCCTGCCTTGTTGCTCCCGCCAGCGCGCCGGGGGCTCACCGAACGCTCGCTTGAAAGCGCGATTGAAGGCGGCCTCCGACTCGTAGCCGATGGCATGGGCGATCTGGGCGATGCTCTGGCCGTCACGCCGCAGTTTCTCCTGTGCCACCTGGAGACGCCATTGCGTGAGGTAACGGATGGGCGGCAGGCCGACGAGCGCCGTGAATCTCTCGTTGAAGGCGCTTCGCGACATCGAGACCTCGCGGGCGAGCTGCTCGATGGTCCACGGCGCCCCGATCCGTCCATGAATCAGCGTCAGGGCATGGCCGATCTGGGCGTCGTTCAGCCCCTTCAGCAAGCCCGTCCTGGCACCGTCAAGGGTCGCCGCGTAGTCGCGCATGGCCTCGACGAGCAACAGCTCCGATAGCCGTGCAATCATTGGCAGAGACGCCATCTTGCCAGCGATAAATTCGCGCGCCGCGAAGCGCACCGAGGCCTCGACCCAATCGCGCGAGGCTCCCTTACTGATGTCGAGCCTGAGTAGGGGCGGCAGGCTGGCGATCAGCAGGTTCGGACTATGCTCCGTCGTCAGATAACCGCAGACGATGTTGGTCGCCTCACCGCCACCGCCGTGGTCGATCTGCAGCAAGCCACCTTCCCGCCCGGGGCGAATCAGCTCGTCGGCGGCGACGGCAGGCACGCCTGGCCCGCTCGCCAGAAGATGCGCATCGTTGCGCGGCAACAGCACAACCTCGCCCGCGCTGACCTCGACCGGCGATTCGCCCTCTACCATGCAGACCAGCCGCCCGCTCAGGACGACATGGTAGGCAATTATGTGGCCGGGCATGCCACGGAACGCCCCGACGTCCTGTGGCGTGATGTGGGAGGTCGTGCACCACGGCGCCGTGAAGCGCGCTTCGAGGAAGATGCCGCCTGTCAGGCGAATGGCGCCCAGGAGTTGCGACAAGGGATCGGTCATTCGGAACCCTCACGGAATTCGGCTGGTCGGACAAGAGAAACGGCCGGCCGGTCATTTCCCTTGGTCCGGGATTCCATATTTTCCGCGCCCCTACCAGAGCCTCTTCACAGGGTGTGCCGGTCATGAGCGTCCCCGCCAAATATCGCCGTCGGTTGCCACAGGTAGCCGATCGGCTCTTCCTGACCGACGGAGGCATCGAAACCTGCCTGCTCTTTCACGACGGATTCGAGCTCCCGCACTTTGCCGCCTTCCACCTGATTCACGATGCGCGCGGACGCCAGGCGCTGACACGCTACTACGAGCGGTTCATCGCGATCGCCAAGGCCGACGGGCTGGGTTTCGTCCTCGAGAGCCCGACCTGGCGCGCCAGCGCCGAGTGGGGCGGCAAGCTGGGCTACGACGGGTCGGACATCGTCGCGGTCAACCAGGCGTCGATCCGGCTTCTGCTCGACCTGCGCACCCGTCATGAATCGACCGAGATGCCCATGGTCGTGAGCGGCTGCGTCGGCCCGCGCGGCGACGGCTACGATCCCGGTCAGCTCATGTCGGTCGACCAGGCGGCGGACTACCACCGCCTGCAGATCGAAGCCTTCGCCGAAGCAGGGGCGGACATGGTGACCGCCATGACGATGACCAACGTCCCTGAAGCAGCCGGCATCGCGACCGCGGCGAAGCGCGCGGCCATGCCCGTCGTAGTCGCCTTCACGGTCGCGGTCGATGGCCGCCTGCCGACCGGACAAACGCTGGCCGATGCAATCGGTGCGGTCGACGCGATGACCGACGGCGCGCCCTCCTACTACATGATCAATTGCGCCCATCCGGCCCATTTCAGCGATGTCCTCGACGGGCCGTGGGTGCGGCGGATTCGCGGCCTGCGCGCCAATGCCTCGCAACGCAGTCACCATGAACTCGACGAATCGCCCAGTCTTGACACTGGCAATCCGGTCGAGCTCGGGCGCCAGTATCGCGACCTTGTCCGCCGGCATCCTCAGATCAACGTGCTGGGCGGCTGCTGCGGCACCGACCATCGCCACATCGAATGCATCGCGCTTGCCTGCCGCGATGTCGTCGAGTTCCCGCCCTGGCGACGCAAGGCAGGCTTCGGCAAGGTTGGCCTCGAGCACGCCGGCAGCCGCTTCTGATCGCAGTCCCGGCACAGGAACCGCCTTCGAGCACGTCCGTTTCGGACAAATCAAAGCGGCCCCAACAAAGCGGACCCAACTCGACGAGGCAACCATGCAGGACCCACGATACCCGGCCGTCATGTCTGCCGACGTGAACCGCCGC
>NZ_JBFWZI010000285.1:0-6777 GCF_050185545.1 Reyranella sp.
GGCAGATATCCACGCGTTACTCACCCGTGCGCCACTCGTGTATTGCTACACGCGTTCGACTTGCATGTGTTAAGCCTGCCGCCAGCGTTCGTTCTGAGCCAGGATCAAACTCTCAAGTTTAACGTGCCTCCCCCGAAGGAGAGGCGAGATCCCGTCACTAGATTACTTTGTCCGACCTGGTCTGACTTGCGTCCGACCCAGCCGAACTTCGAACTAGCGACGGCAGAAGCATTCGCACCGATGGTGCAAACGCCCGCCGCCGCTGGCGTATCCCTTTCCAAACAAACGATGCATAGAGCGCACGACCCGGAGGCCGAGACCCTTGGCTGAGCGGGAACCGTTTTGGGTCGAAGAACCCTTCGTCGCAGTTACGCGCGACGTTTTCGGTACGCCCCGTTCGCCGTGGGAGCCGCGCTTATATGGGGGGGCTTTCCGGGTGTCAAACCGAAAATTGCAAACGTCTTACGGGCCGCCAGGAAGGCCCCGGCAGGCCATCGAAGCTATTGTGCCATCGATCTATTTCGGGCGCGCCGTCATCAATAGGTAGCGGTTCACATTGATCCTCGAATGGGGATAAATTCCTCCAAACGATAGCCAAACCCAAGCCCGAGGCCCGGCTCACCGGGCCCACATAGGTCAGTGGTCATGACGGATTCCCCCTCTCCGTCGGACCAGCCGAAAAGCCCGGGAAGCCTCGCTTCCTGGGCCTTCCGGCGGGTCCTGTTTGCCCTTGGAGCGGTGGCCCTGGCCGCTGGCGGATACGCATTTTTCCACAGGGGCATCCTTACGCCCGCCCCAGAAGCCGGTCCTGATTCTGGTGCCAAGGCGCCGACGGCCCCGGCTTCCGTAGCCCCAGGTTCGGCCCAGTCCGAGGCTAAAGCCCAGTCCGAGGCTAGAACCCAGTCCCAGGCTCAGGCTCAAGTCCCGGCATCGCCGCCGGCCGCCATGCAGCCGCCAGGCGCCGAACCAGCCCCGCCCCTCAAGGCGGACGAACTGTCGGGGTTCCGCCTGAAGCCGCCCGAGCCGCAACCCGAGCCTGATGCGCCGGCGAACGAGCGATACGAGCTCACCCTGCGCCTGGAACGCGGCGACACGATCGAGAAGATCCTGGCCGACATCGGCGTGCCGGAAGCCGAGCGCCAGCAGATCGCGCAGAAGCTCCAGAACCTGCTGCGCAAGCAGCGCCTCGCCATCGGCGAGGCGATCCAGCTCCTGATGCAGACCCTGCCCGAGCGGCCCGACGCCCCGCGCGTGCTGTCGCTCTCGGTCCGGCCGCAACCCGCGCGCGAGTACATCATCACGCGACAGGACGACGGCAGCTACGGTGCCGAGGAGAAGGTCTACAAGGTCAGCCCGCGCATCGTCCGCATCGAGAGCCAGCGCAAGGGTCCGCTTGTGCAAGGCGGCGTGAAGGCGGGCGTTCCGGCGGCCGCGATGAACGAGTTCGTACGCGCCCTCGCCTACGACATCGACTTCCAGCGCGAGATCAAGGAAGGCCAGAAATACACCGTGCTGCTCGAGCAGCTCGTCACCTCGGACGGTCACGTCACCCATCCAGGCCGCCTGCTCGCCGGCGAATGGCGTCTGCTGAAGCGCACCGTGACGGTGATACGCTTTCGCCCGCAGGGTGGTGCGGAAGGTTTCTTCAACCCGCAAGGCGAGAGCGTCGTGCGTTCGTTCCTGCGCACACCGATGGATACCTCGCGCGTGACATCCGGCTTCGGCATGCGCGAGCATCCGATCCTGGGCTTCAGCGCCATGCATGCCGGCGTCGACTTTGCCGCCGCGAGCGGCACGCCGATCCTGGCGGCCGGCAACGGCAAGGTGGTGATGGCCGGTCCCAACGGCGGCCACGGCAACTATGTGAGGTTGCAGCATACCCACGACGTCGCGACAGCCTACGCCCACATGTCGCGCATCGGGCCGGGCATCAAGCCTGGTGCGGTGGTGCGCCAGGGCCAGGTCATCGGCTTCGTCGGTTCGACCGGCCTGTCGACCGGCCCGCACCTGCACTACGAGTTCCTGCGCGGCGGCAAGCACGTCAACCCGCTGAAGCAGAAATTCGCCATGCGCGCCATGGTTGCAGGCAAGGATGCCGGCCGTTTCCGGGTGCTGGCGCGCCAGTATCTCAACCAGATGAAGAACGCGCCGATCGCGGCCGATCTCAAGCCGCCCAAGCCCAAGAAGGCCGACGGCGCACAGGTCGCGAAGGGCGACTGAGTTTCTCCTCCCCGGCGCAGCTGAGGAGGTGTCGCCGTCTTACGGCGACCTGCCTTCGCCGAAGCGAAGCCGCTTCGGCTTCGCGCAGGCAGGCGGAGGGGTCATGATCTTCCGGACCGCGGGCGTCTCGCCCGCTCAAGATCACGAGAAGAGCGGGCGGGACGCCCGCGGTCCACATGAGCCATGACCCCTCCGCCCCGTATGACGGGGCACCTCCCCAGCGAAGACGCAGGAGAGGAGACGATAGCGTCAGTCCGCCGCTTCGCTCAGCACGCGCTGACCGCCGACGACCAGCTCGCCGTTCTCGACCGTGACCTTGACGGTCTCGCCGTCGTTGATGCGGCCTTCGAGGATCAGCGTCGCCAGCGGATTCTGCAGGCTGCGCTGGATCACCCGCTTGAGCGGCCGTGCGCCGTACACCGGATCGTAGCCACGGTTGGCCAGCCACTGCAGCGCCTTGCTGTCGAACGACAGCTCGATCTTGCGATCGGCCAGGAGCTTGCGCAGGCGGCCGAGCTGGATCTCGACGATGTCGGTCATGTGCGCCCGGCTCAGGCGGTTGAACAACAGGATCTCGTCGAGGCGATTGAGGAACTCCGGCCGGAAGGCCCGGCGCACCTCTTCCATCACCTGGTCGCGCACCGACTCCGCCGACTCGCCGTCGCGCAGCGCCGCGAGATGCGCGCTGCCCAGGTTGGAGGTCAGCACGATCAGCGTGTTCTTGAAGTCGACCGTGCGACCCTGACCATCGGTCAGGCGACCGTCGTCGAGCACCTGCAACAGGACGTTGAACACGTCCGGATGCGCCTTCTCGACCTCGTCGAACAGGATCACCTGGTAGGGCCGGCGGCGCACCGCCTCGGTCAGCACACCGCCCTCGTCGTATCCGACATAGCCCGGCGGGGCGCCGATCAGGCGGCTCACGGCATGCTTCTCCATGAACTCGCTCATGTCGATGCGCACCATCGCCTGGTCGTCGTCGAACAGGAACTCGGCGATTGCCTTGGTGAGCTCGGTCTTGCCGACACCGGTGGGACCGAGGAACAGGAACGAGCCGATCGGCCGGTTGGGATCCTGCAGGCCGGCGCGCGCGCGGCGAACCGCGTCCGCCACCGCCCGCACAGCCTCGTCCTGGCCGACCACGCGCTTGTGGATCTGCTCCTCCATGCGCAGGAGCTTGCCGCGCTCGCCTTCCAGCATCTTGTCGACCGGAATGCCGGTCCAGCGCGACACCACGGCGGCGATGTCCTCGGGCATGACCTCTTCCTTCACGCCCTTGCCGCCGTGCACCGCGTGGCCCTCGGCCTCCTTGAGCTTCTTCTCGAGGTCGGGGATCACCCCGTAGGCCAGCTCGCCGGCCTTCGCGAGCTCGCCGCGACGCTGCGCGATCTCGAGCTCCGAGCGCGCCTTGTCGAGCTGCTCCTTGAGCTTCTGCGAATCGGCGAGCTTGTCCTTGGCCGACTTCCACTGCGCCGTCAGCTCGGCCGATTTCTGCTCGAGGCCGGCCAGCTCCTTCTCCAGCCTGGACAACCGGTCGCGCGAGGCGTCGTCGCTTTCCTTCTTCAGCGCCTCCCGCTCGATCTTGAGCTGGATGATGCGCCGGTCGAGCTCGTCGAGCGCTTCCGGCTTGCTGTCGACCTGCATGCGAATGCGGCTTGCCGCCTCGTCCATCAGGTCGATCGCCTTGTCGGGCAGGAACCGGTCGGTGATGTAGCGGTTGGAGAGCGTCGCCGACGCGACGATCGCGGCATCGGCGATGCGCACACCGTGGTGCAGCTCGTACTTCTCCTTCAGCCCGCGCAGGATCGAGATCGTGTCTTCGACCGTCGGCTCGGCGACGAACACCGGCTGGAACCGGCGTGCCAGGGCGGCATCCTTCTCGATGTGCTTGCGGTACTCGTCGAGCGTCGTGGCGCCCACGCAATGCAGCTCGCCGCGCGCCAGCGCCGGCTTCAGCATGTTGGAGGCGTCCATCGCGCCATCGGCCTTGCCGGCGCCGATCAGCGTGTGCAGCTCGTCGATGAAGACGATGATGTCACCCTCGGCCGCGGCGATCTCCGACAGCACGGCCTTCAGCCGCTCCTCGAACTCGCCGCGATACTTGGCGCCGGCGACCATGGCGCCGAGATCGAGCGCCATCAGCTTCTTGCCCTTGAGCGATTCCGGCACGTCGTCGTTGACGATGCGCAGCGCCAGGCCTTCGGCGATGGCGGTCTTGCCCACGCCGGGCTCGCCGATCAGCACGGGGTTGTTCTTGGTGCGCCGGCTCAGCACCTGGATGGTGCGGCGGATCTCCTCGTCACGGCCGATCACCGGATCGAGCTTGCCCTCGCGGGCCACCTGCGTGAGGTCGCGGGCGTATTTCTTCAACGCCTCATAGCTGTCCTCGGCCGAGGCCGAATCGGCGGTGCGGCCCTTGCGCAGCTCCTGGATCGCCTTCTCGAGCGCCTGCGGCTTGACGTTGCCCTTGGCGAGCGCGTCGGCGGCATCGGTGCCCTTGGCGAGCGCCAGCGCCATCAGCATGCGTTCCACGGTGACGAACGAATCGCCCGCCTTTTCGGAGATCGCTTCGGCCTGGTCGAAGACCCGCGCCGTTTCCGGCGCCATGTAGACCTGGCCGGCGCCGCCGCCCTCGACCTTGGGCTGTTTGGCGAGGCTCGCCTCGACGGCGCGATGGACGGCGCGCGAATCGCCGCCGGCAGACTGGATCAGGTTGGCCGCCAGACCCTCCGGATCGTCCAGCAGGACCTTCAGGATGTGGTCGGGAACGAGCCGCTGATGGCCTTCGCGAAGCGCCAGCATCTGGGCGCTCTGCAGGAAACCCCGCATGCGCTCGGTGTACTTCTCTTGATTCATCTCTCTACCCTTTCTTTTCACGCCCCCGTCGTGCGGCGGGCGAAAGAGCGGACCCTCTCGGAGGCATCCTGCCCGGCGATATGGGGAGGCCCTTGACCTACCTCAAGACCCCGAGCGCGGTGCGGCTTTCGGTTGTCAGCTTGATCGGCTATCAACGCCGCCCCTGGCGACGGAGTGCCAGGAAAGGAGCGCAATCCATGTCCGGTGGACACGGTCACGTCGACGGTTCGAACAAGAAGATCGCCCTGCTGGTCGCCGTGCTGGCGGCCTTTCTTGCGGTCTCGGAGATGGGCGGAAAGAGTTCCCAGACCGAAGTGCTGACCCAGCACGTCGAGGCCACCAACATGTGGACGTTCTTCCAGGCCAAGACGGTTCGACAGACCGTCGTGCGCACGGCCGCCGAGGAGCTGGAGGCGCAGTTCAAGGACAGCGGCACCATGCCGCCGGCGGTGAAGGCGCAGATCGAGCAGTGGCGAAAGACGGCCCAGCGCTACGACACCGAGCCGGAAACCCGGGAAGGCCGCAGGGAGCTGGCCGCGCGGGCCAAGGCGCACGAGGCCAAGCGGGAGCACGCGCGCGGCGCCTATCACATGTTCGAATATGCCTCGGCGGCCTTCCAGCTCGCCATCGTTCTGGCCGGCGCCGCGGCGCTGACCACCGTCATGTCGCTGGCGGTCGCCTCAGGCGGTCTCGGCCTGGTCGGCATCGCCTTCACCGCCCTGGGCTTCGTCGCGCCGACCTTGATACACCTCTAGGTCCGGGACGACGTCGCCGGGCGACCCATAGGCGTCAAATTTGTCGAAAGCCCAACAAAATCCTCATCCTGAGGAGCGCCCGAAGGGCGCGTCTCGAAGGATGGGACCCGGTGCTTGCACCATTCGGACCACAGCGAGGTTTTGAGAGCCGACCGAGACGACGCGCTGCGCGTGGCTCTCCAGGGTGCCAGCATCCGACCACCGGCATCGCGCATTTCGACCCTGTTCGACCTCCTGCCGAGGAGCGCCCAAAGGGCGGCGTCTCGATGCACGGGCACAGAGCACCGCCGCTGGAGCCCATCCTTCGAGACGCGCCCTTCGGGCGCTCCTGACGATGAGGACCTTGTTGGGCTTTCGACCCGCTTTATCCCTATGGGGCGACGCCACGTCTGACCACATGTCGCCTGGCCATGCGTGGTCCGCTCTCGTGGCTGGCCCGCCGCAGCTTAGCCGCGTCGTCCCGCCGCCGGCGTGTAGTCGGGCACGTCGGGTTGGTCTTCGGAAGCCGGATCATTGCCCGACGGGGCATTGCGGCCATTCTGCAGGAAGGCCACGCCGCCCAGGCCGGGTTCGGCCTCGCTGTGTTCCTCGCGATCGGCATGCCGTTCGCCCTGGCCGTGCCCATTGCCGTTGGCCTGCTGCGGCTGACCACCCGGCTGGCCCTGCTGCTGTTGCTGCGGGTTCGCCTGACCGTCCTCGCCGCCGACACCATCGCCCCAACCCTGGTTGTTGCGCTGGCCGAAGCCACCCATGGTCTGGATCACGCGGAAGTAGTGATCGGCATACTGCCAGTACGCCTCGGCCATGATCCGATCGCCCGACGCTGCCGCCTCCCGTGCCAACGCCTGGTACTTGTCGAACACTTGGTGGGCATTGCCGCGGACCCGGACATCGGGGCCGCTGCTGTCGAAGATCTGGTTACGATTGGGCGGGCGGTTGGGGTTGT
>NZ_JBFWZI010000286.1:0-6627 GCF_050185545.1 Reyranella sp.
TGGACCTGGCCGATCATGCCGCCCATCAGGATCGCGTCGCCATCGCCCTCGGGCGTGAACTTGATGCGGCTGTAGAACGTCTCGTAGTCCGCCGCCGCCAGCGCATCGCGCACTGCCTCGGGCCTGGTGCTCTTGGCCGCCTGCATGGCGAGCACATAGGTCTCGATGCAGGCCGCCGCGCCGGCGACATGGTAGGCGATCGGCCGGGTGAACTTGCTGCGATAGTACTCGGCGAACTTCTTCGAATCGCCGAAGAACTTGTCCTTGAACGGCACGTTCTCGTCCCAGTAGGTCGAGCAGAACAGCGCCTCCGAGTACTTGCCGAGCGCCTCGCGGAACGAGGCGAGCTGCGGGCCGAGGCCCTGGAACAGGAGCTTGACGTTGGTGCCGCTGGCGATCATCTGCCGCGCCACCAGGAGCGAGTTCTGGTCGTGCATGACGCAGACCAGCAGGTCGGGAGTCTTGGCGCGCACCGAACCCAGCACGCTCGACACGTCGGTTGGCTTGGCCGGCAGCTCGTAGCTGTCGATGCGCTTGAAGCCCGCCGCGTCGCACGCCAGGCGCACGCCTTCGCCGGCGGTCTTGGAGAAGGCATCGTTGGTGTAGATCACCGAGTAGGTCTGCGGCAGCGGCTCGAGCGTCTTGAACAGCGCTGCCGTTGCCGCGAACTGCCGGGTGGCGCGCGGAAACATGCCGAACACGTACTTGAGCCCGCGGGTAAAGATCGCGTCGGAGCCACCGCCGGTCTGCACCATCGGCTTCTTCGCCCGTTCGGTGATCGCCGCCGTGGGCAGCACGATGTTGCTGCCGAACGAGCCCAGGAAGAGATTGGTGCCCTCGTCGATCTGGCGCTGTATCAGCGTGGTGGCGCGCGCCGGGTCGCTGGCGTCGTCGAACAGCTTGAGCTCGATCCTGTATTTCTCGCCGGCGATCTCGACGCCACCCAGCACCTCGTTCATGTAGCTCGCGGCGGTGATGTAGCCGTTGTTGACGTTGAGCCCGGTCTCCGCCGCCGCGCCGGTGAGCGGCACCGATCCGCCGATCACCAGGGTCTTGCCAGCCTGGGCCTCGGCCGAGCGGATGGCCGGAGCAGCAGGCGCGGCGAGAGCGGTTGCCGCCAGGCCTCCCGTCCTGAGAACGTCGCGACGTCGCATGTGTCTTGATCCTCGGTGTCGATATCGGGTCAACGCGCGCAGTCTATTGCAAAACACGTGCCCTCGACGGAAATGGCCCCGCCATTCCCGCATGACAGTTCCGCGTCTCATCGCTGGGAGCGCGCCGCTCGAGTGGCGCTCATGGCTCATCCGGACCGCGGGCGCCTCGCCCGCTCATGATCACCATGAGCGGGCGAGGCGCCCGCGGTCCGGAAGAAGATGATGACTACCGGTCGTCGACCCTGGCGACGATTCCGTGCACCTCGTCGGGGGAGAATACCGGGATCGAGCAGGCGCCGTTGGCGCAGGCGAAGGCGGCGGCTTGCGGCAACTCGGGATACTCGACGTCGCTCGCCGGCAGCGGGCCTTCGCGGCGATCGAGCCATTCGATGCGCAGGTAGCGCGTCGGATAGGTTCGCGCGGCGGCGTACAGCGCCTGCGCCTCGGGATCGTCCTTGGCGCCGACGATGGTGACGTGCGCCGGCTCGCGACCGAGCTCGCGATCGGCCAGCAGCGCGCCCGGCACGACAAGATCATCCTCGGCGAGTGCGATCAGGTAGCGCATGCCGCGCTCCGCCGCCTCGCGGAAGGCGGGCCGTGCCGTATGACGCGCGAGCAGGTTGAGCAGGCGCACGGCGGCGACGTTCTCGTCGATCTGCTTCACGGGCTTCGCCAGAACGCCCTTGGCGCCGGGCTCGGGCCGCCTCACGAAATAGCCGCCGGCCGGATCGCTGTGATCGCGTACGATGATCTCGCCGAGCTCGGTCGCCAGCGCGAGATAGCGCCGCTCCGCCGTGCTGCGATAAAGGGCGAGAGCCGCTTCCGCGACGGCCAGCGTATCGCCTAGATGGGTGTCGTCGTCGGCAGCCCGGCCATGCCCGAAACCGCCGTTGGGCGCGCGGCGCCGCGCCACGATCCAGTCGAAGGCGGAGATGGCGGCATCGAGCAGGGCATGCTCACCGGTGACGTCGTAGAGCGCCGCGAGGCTCGCGATCGCCCAGCCGTTCTCGCGGGCATAGACGTTGCGATCGATCGGCGGCTGCGGTCCGGCGCGCCTCTCTGCATCGCCGCGCGCGTAGAACGCGTCGCCGTGCAGCGCGGGTCCCGCATCGGCGTCCTGGCTGGTGTAGAAGGCGCCGTCGGGCGATCGCATGAACTCCATCAGCCAGCGGGCGATGGCGCGCGCCGCCGCGTGGTCCGCCGGGTCATGGCCGATCTGCCAAGCGAGCACGTAGCTGCGGATGGCGTCGCGCTGGATGTTCAAAAGCTTCTCGAAGTGCGCGCCGGACCAGTCGAGCTTGTCCGAATACTGGAACATGCCGCCCCACACCGGATCGATCAGGCGGCGCGCGCCGGCCAGCGTGCGGGCTGCAACGTCGAGCCACGGCGCGTTGTCCGGATTGCGCTGCAGAGGGCGGCTGCGCTCCAGCACCCATTCGACGGTATCGCCATGGACGAAGCGATGGGTGTCGCCGAAGCCGCCGTTGACAGGATCGAAGCTCTTCAGCACCAGGGCCTCGCTGCGCAGGCGGCGCGCCTGCGACAAAGCGACGGCATTGGAATCGATCGCGGCGCCGGGCTGATAGGACGGCAGCGCCGACGGATCCTCGATCACCGCCGTCAGCAGCTTGCCGAAGAGCTCCGGCGGCAGGTAGCCGCGGCGCTTGAAGATCTCGTTGCCGTCCTTGTCGAGCATGATGGTCGCCGGCCAACCCCAGCTCTCGTAGCGGTAGGAGAGCGCCGGATCGGCGTCCTGGTCGACGCGCACCGGGATGAATTTCTCGGCAATGCGCTTCTGGATGGCCGGATCTCGGTAGGTCGTGCGCTCCATGACGTGGCACCAGTGGCACCACACCGCCGCCATGTGCAGCAGGATGTACCTGTCCTCGCGCGCGGCGCGGTCGAACAAGGTGTTGTCCCATTTCTGCCAGTCGAGCGACGGCGTCTCAGCGCGGGCGCCGGCCGCCAGGATGAGCATCAGTGACGCGAGCAGGGAGCGGAGCATGTCCGGTCTACGGCGCGAGCGACGGGACGGATGGCCGCCCTCGCACTCACGTGATCGGGGACCCGGTATCAGAGGCCAGGGATCAGCGGTCCGGTATCAGAGGCCAGGGATCAGTGGCGCGGGGATCAGCGGCCCGTGATCAGCTACGCACCTGGTGTTTCATCAGCTCGTCGCCGATTCGGCCGGTGAGGAACAGCCCGCACATGCGGTAGTCGCTGATCAGCGACCAGAACGGCGCCTGGAAGGTCGCCGGCTTGTTCCTCTCGACGAAGAAATGGCTGAACCAGGCCGGGCCGTAGCCGAAGAACGGCACCGCGATCAGCCACCACCAGCTCTGGGTCGCGACCGCCCACACCAGCACGACCGTCGAGGCAAGCGTGCCGACATAGTGGATCGCGCGGGTTGCGGGCCTGGCGTGCTCACGCAGGTAGAAGGGCCAGAACTCGGCATAGGTGCGATGGGTGGCCATGGCGCGATCTTACGCCGATGCGGCGCCGTCGCCTATCCGATCAAGCCTTCGGTGCCGGTCCGAGCAGATCCCATTTGTTGCCGGCGATGTCGAGGAAAACGGCAACCTGTCCATAAGTCTCCGCGCGCGGTGGTCTCACAAAGGCAACTCCGGCCGCGCCCATGCGCTCGTAGGTCGATGCGAAGTCGTCGACATGAAGGAAAAAGCCGACGCGACCGGCGAACTGGTTGCCGACGATGCGTTCCTGTTCCTCTCCGTCCGCCCTGGCGATCAGAATCCCGGTCGCGGCGCCGGGCGGGCGCACGACCACCCACCGCTTCGGCCGTCCGTCATTGGTCAGCGATGGGACGTCCTCGACCAGCTCGAAGCCCAGGATGCGGACGAAGAAGTCGATTGCCGGGTCGTATTCCTTCACGACGAGAGCGACGAGACTCAGATGCGACATGTCAGGAGGTCCCGTGTGTCTCAGCCCAGCGCGCCCGACTTCCTGAGCGCGCCGATCTCGTCCTCGCCGTAGCCGGCTTCGCGCAGGATCTGCTCGCTGTGCTCGCCAAGCTTGGGCGGCGGGCCGGCCTTGCGGGGCTGGGCGAAACCGAGCCGGATGGGATTGTTCACCGTGCGCGGGATCTCGGGGTTGGTGGTGTCGGCGAAGATGCCGGCGTGGCGCGCCTGCTCGTCGTCGACCACGTCGCCCAGCCGGCCGATCACGCCGAACGGGATACCGGTGCCGGCGAAGGCCCTCTCCCATTCGGCATAGGTTCGGGTGGCGAAGATCGGCGCCAGCTCCTTGTGCAGCTCCAGCGCGCGCTCGCGCCGCTCGGCGCGACTGCCGAAGCGCGGATCCTCCAAGAGGTCGGGCCGGCCGATCACCGTGCAGAGCGGCGCCCACAGCCGGTCGTCGCGAACCATCAGGAGCTGCAGCCAGCGATCGTCCTTGGTGCGGTAGAGATTGGTCAGCGCATTGCGCGGCTTGTCGGGCGACTGGCGCGGCGGCAGTCTGGCGCCGATCAGCGCGCCCGCCGCCGACGTGCCGTTGGCCCACACGCCGTTGGCATAGAGCGAGGTGCCGACCCAGCATCCCTTGCCGGTACGATCGCGCTGGCGCAGCCCCATCAGGATGGCGGCGACCAGGGTCATCGCCGTGGCGCGATCGCCCTGCGCCGGCAGCGACAGGCCGGGCGGGCCGTCCTCGTAGCGCGCCGCATCGAGTATGCCGGAGCGGCCGAAATAGGCCGAGACGTCGAAGCCCGGCCGGTCGCGGTCGGGGCCGCTCTCGCCGTAGCCGGTGAGCGAGCAATAGACCAGGCGCGGATTCATCGGCTCGACATCCTCCCAGCGCAAGCGCAGCCGTTCGCGCGCCGGCGGCGGGAAGTTCACGATCATCACGTCGGCCCGGCCGATCAGCCGTTCGAGCACGCCACGCGCCTCAGCATTCTTGAGGTCGAGCGCCAGCGAGCGCTTCAGCCTGCCGTCGAGCTGCCAGGGAAAGTTGCGGTCACTGACGGGATAGCTGGCATTGCGGAAGCTGTTGCGATGCGGATCGCCCTCCGGCGGCTCGATCTTGATCACGTCGGCGCCGAAATCGGCCAGCGTCACGGCGGCGGCCGGTGCGGCGATGAACGAGCTGATGTCGAGCACGACAAGCCCGTCGAGGGGCAGCCCGTCGAGGGGCTGCCCGCTGAGTGTCAGGTCATCGCTCATCTGAGGGCGCCGCTCTGGCGCAGCCTGGCGATCTCGCCGGCAGACAGGCCGACTTCGCCCAGGATCTCGTCACTGTGCTGGCCGAGAGCGGGTGCCGGCCGGGCGATCCGCTGCGCGGCGAAGCCGAGGCGGATCGGGTTGGCGAGAGTGCGCGGCATGTCGGCGATCGCGGTGTCGACAACGGCGCCGCATGCCACGGCCTGCTCGTCGTCGGGTACGTCCTGCGGCCGGCTGATCACGCCGAAGGTGATGCCGTTGTCCGCAAGCGCCTTGCGCCAATGCTCGTAGTCGGAGCGGGCGAAGGCGTGCTTGAGGATGGCGGCGAGGTCGGCCGAATGGTGCCGCCGGTCGGCCTGGGTTACGAAGCGCGGGTCGTCCGCCAGCTCCGGCTGGCCGATCGCCTGGCAGAGCGGCACCCACATCTTGTCCTCGCGCACGATGGTGAGCTGCAGCCAGCGATCGTCCGACGTGGTGTAGATGTTGCCCAGCGCCGAGCGCGGCCGCTCGGGCGGCGGACGGTGCGGCAGGAAGGCGCCGACCAGCGCGGCCTGGGCGACGACGCCGCACGACCACAGGCCGTTGCCGAGCAGCGAGGTGCCGACCCATGAGCCTTCGCCTGTCTTCATGCGATGGATCAGCGCCATCAGGATGGCGGACACCAGGCCCATCGCGGTGGCGCGGTCGCCCTGGGCAGGGCCGGGCACCCCCGGCGGCCCGCCCTCGTAACGCTGCGCGTCGAGCAGGCCCGAGCGGGCGAAGTAGGCGGTGGCGTCGAAGCCCGGCCGGTCGCGATCGGGGCCGGATTCGCCGTAGCCGGTCAGGGAGGCATAGATCAGCCGCGGGTTGACCGGCTTCACGTCCTCGTAGGCGAGCCTGAGCTTGTCGCGCACCGGTGGCGGAAAGTTGCAGATCAGCACGTCGGACACAGCGATCAGCCGGTCGAGCGCGGCGCGCGCGTCGGGCAGCTTGAGGTCGAGCACCAGGGAGCGCTTGTTGCGCGAGTCCATGTGCCAGGGATAGTTGACCTCGGCCTTCGGGTAGTTCGACGAATCGTGCATGATCCGGCGGTTGGGATCGCCGTCCGGCCCCTCGACCTTGATCACGTCGGCGCCCCAGTCGCCCAGCACGACGGCCGCCGCCGGGGCGGCGATGAAGGAACTGATATCCAGCACGCGCAGGCCTGCCATCGGCAGGTCGGACTCGGTCATTGTCTGGTCCCCGGTTCAGATGAAGCGGCCGCTATGGTTGCCGGCTCTGGCCCGCCGTCAAGTCCGCCGGCGAAAGCGTATTTCGTTTGG
>NZ_JBFWZI010000287.1:0-6578 GCF_050185545.1 Reyranella sp.
CAATCAATTGCACAAGATGGCAGCTCAGGTGGCGTGGTCCACGTGGCGCCGCATGTCTTCACGGTCGAGGCCATGCTGTCTGCGGCATTCGATACTCTTCACGACTCCTTGCGGCGATGTCGATTCGACAGCATTGCGGTCGGCTACAGCCGCAACGGTACGCTTCGCCTCGAGCGTGACCTCGGCAAGCCGTGGGCGCGCCACGGCATCGGCCTGTCCAGGTCCGCCCTGCGCGCCCGCGGGGTCGATTTCTGGTACGAGATCGCTTTTCGCCCCTTCTGCATGCGCCATGGTGAGCTGACGGCATCCGGGCCGATGGTGAGCGCGTCGGTCGTTGCCGTGGATTGCACCACCCGCCCCGGACGCTGTCTCGGCATGTTGGGATTGATCCTCACGCACGGGTTCGTCGCTCTGCCCGCGACGTTGGTTGCGGTCGACGCGGCCGGCCCAAGCTTCATCTACCACACCAACGTGACTGCATATTGACCAATGTCGCGATCCGACCAGAGTTGGCCGACCAGGCGCGGCCGCCGCAAGCCGCTCGATGTCATTGCTGCGCATGAAGAACTGTCCAAAAGACTGCGTCGGCGGTTTCTCGATGGGCTCGAGGCCGAAGCAGAACAGTCTCCGCCCGGTTCCGACGCGACAAAGCACATCAATGCATATACGAAGGCGCTCGACGGACTGACGAAACTCCAGTTCGATACGGGTCAACTGGAACGGGTGACACCGGTGCGCGGAGGTGGCTCGCCGGAAGCAGTCCCTTCCGGTAGGTCCATTTTCGACTACACGCTCGAAGAGCGGCGCCAAATGGATCCCGAGTGGATTGGCAAGGGCATAGAACCCGATCCCGGGTCGAAAGTGGCATCCGATCCCGCCTGCGATGACGACTGAGTACAGCAACGCATGTCACCTGCTCCGCAAAGAGATCGAAGCCGGCGCAGCGGTGCTGTTTCACGCTGGCGAACACGATGCGACTGGCCATCACATCATGCCGGCAGGTGAGCGGCACGACTACTTGATTCGCGCCGCCGCGCACTTCCGCAGTCTCGAGGCAACGGCATCGCACTATGCCCGCCTGCCGGTCGACATCCAGACCTTCGTCGAAGGCCGCCGGTTCCTCGGCCGGCGCGGCATCGTCTATCCGGCGGTCATGGCCGAGCTGATCGAGCTCAATTCCGGCCGCTATGTCGAGAGCGTTCTGACCGGCGGCATCGGCTCCGGCAAGACGACCGCGGCGCTCCTGACCATGGCCTACCAGGTCTATGTCCTGTCGTGCCTGAAGGATCCGCATCGCACCTTCGAGCAGGATCCGGCCGCCGAGCTGCTGACCGTGTTCCAGTCGCTCAATGCCCAGGTGGCGAAGAGCAACGACTACACACGCTTCCGCGCCATGATCGCGGGCTCGCCCTACTTCACGCAGGCCTTTCCGTTCGATCGCCGGCTGGAGGCCGAGATGGCCTTTCCGCGGCGCATCGTCGTGCGGCCGCTGAGCGGCAGCGTGCACGCGGCGATCGGCGCCAATGTCCTGAACGCCCTGATCGACGAGATCAATTTCATGCGCATCGTCGAGCGCTCGTCGCAGGCGGCTGACGGTGGGACGTTCGACCAGGCGCTCGAGATGTACAATGGCCTGGTGCGCCGCCGAAAGACCAGGTTCCTGACGGCCGATCGGCTGCCCGGCATGGTCTGTCTCGTGTCGTCGAAGCGCTATCCCGGGGAGTTCACCGATCTCAAGATCGCCGAGGCCGGGCGCGAGATCGCCGCGACCGGCCGCACGCGGATCTTCGTCTACGACAAGACTGTGTTCGACATAAAGCCGCCCGGCACTTATGGCGGGCAGCGCTTCGGGCTGTTCCTCGGCGACCTCGCCCGCAAGCCGCGCCTGCTGGAGCCCGGCGAGGCGGTGGCGGAGGAGGACCGGCACCTGGTGAAACACATTCCGGTAGAGTTCCGGTCGGAGTTCGAGCACGACCTGCTGTCGGCGATCCGCGACATTGCCGGCGCGTCGACCTTCGCGTTGCATCCGTTCCTGGTCAACACCGCCGCCGTCGCCCGGGCGTTCGGCACGCGCCGGTCGATCCTGTCGCTGGAGCGGACGGACTTCGTCGCGTCGCGGCCGGTGATCTATCCCCGGCGGATCGAGAGGCCGGAGGAGCCTCGGTTCGCCCATGTCGATCTCGCCGTGTCGGGCGACAGCGCGGGCATCGCCATTGGCCATGTCGATCGCTTCGTCGAGGTGGCGCGCGGCGAGGGCGTAGCTGAGACCCTGCCGCATGTCTGTTTCGATGCCATCCTCGAGGTCGCGCCGCCGCGCAACGGCGAGATCGAGTTCGAGAGCATCCGGCGGATGTTCCTCCGGCTGGTCGAGCTGGGCATGAACCTGAAGTGGATCACCTTCGACACCTTCCAATCGCGCGACAGCATCCAGCTGCTGCGCCAGAAGGGGTTCCTCACGGGGCCCCAGTCGATCGATACGGATCCCATGCCCTACGACGTGACCAAGACGGCGCTCTACGACGGACGGGTCGCCGCGCCGGCGCATGCCCGGGCGCAGGCCGAGCTGGTCAGGCTGGAACGCGACCCGCGGACCGGCCGGATCGACCATCCGCCCAATTTCTCGAAGGACTGTGCCGACGCCATGGCGGGCGTGACCTTCGGCCTCAGCTATCGCCGCGAGTCGTGGGTGCGCCACGGCGTGGCGATGCGAGGCACCCTCCTCCAGATCGCCGGCCGGATGGCTGACAGGGACGCCCGGTCGCTGGCCGCCGGCCGGGCCGGCTCGGAGCGGCACGGCCTGTCGATTGAGAGCGAGACGGGCTGAGCGGGTTTTCATGTTTTTCCCAGCAATCGGGGGAGGTGGCCCGCCATAAGGGACGCGGGGGTCATTGCTGGGAGCGCGCCACTCCGATGGCGCTCATGGGCTGTGTGATCGACAGGAAGAGCGCCATCGGAATGGCGCGCTCCCAGCAATGAGCTTCGCACCCGCTCCGGATGATGCCTTGCGCAAAATCGTGTACTGTCGGTCCGAGGCGGGCTCGCGGCGGCGGTCGCGAGTCCTCGTGTCGATCTGCAGCGCAGGAGTCCCGGGGACCCGATGGGCTTGGTCATTTCGCTTCGCACGGGCGAGGATTTCTTCATTGCCGACGAGCGCTATGTGCTGTCGGAAATCGCCGGGACGACGGTGCGCCTCGAGCGTCCGCGCGATGGGGCCGCCTTCGAGATCACCAACGACGAGATGCGCGAGATCGAGCCCGACGTCCTGGTCCAGACCGGCGATCGCATGTCGGCACGCGCCGCCCGGGTGCGCATCGATGCGCCGCGCAGCAAGACCATCCTGATCGGGCCGAAGTACCGCATGGCACGCAAGACGTGACGGCGGGGCGGCACGGGCGGCTCGCATGGCGCGCACTTTCACGGTCACACCGGAGGCCCTGAGGCAGGCGGAACGCCTCGGTCTCGGCGGCGCGGACGCCGAGGCGATCATCCGCGACATGGCGCGCCGTGCCTCGCGCATCACCCATCCCGCGGCCAACCGGCGGTACAGGAACTTCATCCTGTTCGTCACGCCGGACGACGTCGTGACGATGATCTCCGCGATGGACGAGAGCGAGGCGCGCTGGCTCGGCCAGCGCACGTACGACGAGCGCAAGGCGGCCGAAGACGACGGCTCGCCGGGCGAGGCCATCGTCGAGCGTATCAGGCGAAGATAGGTCATCCCGGGCCGCGTCCCCGGATGAAGATAGGCCCTCCCCGGGCCGCGTCCCGCGGATATGGCGGCAGAACCGCACCGGCGCCGCCGGCGGCGGTGCCCGCGCCCGCGTCGTCTCCCTAACGTGCCGATACGAAAGGGGCCGGCACGAGAGGGACGGG
Source organism: Reyranella sp. (assembly GCF_050185545.1). Classification (GTDB taxonomy): domain Bacteria; phylum Pseudomonadota; class Alphaproteobacteria; order Reyranellales; family Reyranellaceae; genus Reyranella. Next base: position 3,874 of record NZ_JBFWZI010000287.1, read on the forward strand.
AACGGTGACCGACGAAAGCATGGCGACAGGGGCGGCTCCCGCGCGCGGCAAGCGCGAGGTGAGGGTGCGCGTGCTGGACACGGGGCGTCGGTCGATCGTCGTCCCCAACACGCGCGAGATCGAGGACGAGTTCAGCCCGTTCTACGGCAGCAGCCTGGAGGCGTCCGGCCAGGTGCTGAGGCCGCCTTACGAGCCGCGCGTGCTCGAGCGACTCACCCAGGAGAGCAACGTGCTGGGCGCCTGCATCGAGGCCATGGTCGTCAATGCGGACGGGACCGGCCATTCGATCGAGAAGGCGAACAAGGACCCCGACCTCGACGCCAACGAGCGGGACGATCCCGTCGCCCTGAGGCTTGCCGCCTTCTTCGACGAGCCCTTCCCGGGGCAGTCGTTCGTCACCCTGCGGCGCGATCTGCGGCGCGATCTCGAGCGCGTGGGCTATGGCTTTCTCGAGGTCATGCGCAACCTCGAGGGCGAGGTCGTCTTCCTGCGCGGCACGCCGGCACGCACCTTCCGCATCGTGCGGCTCGATGCACCGATCGCCGTCACGCGGACGGTGACGCGCAACGGCGTCGCCGCGTCCTACGAGGTCATGCTGCGCGAACGGCGCTTCTGCCAGGTGATGGGCGGCAAGCTGCTGTTCTTCAGGGAATTCGGCGCCTCGCGCGAGCTCGACAAGCACACCGGGCGATGGGCGTCGGCGGACGCGCCCGTCGCGCCGCAGGACCGCGCCACCGAGCTGATCTACTTCCAGACGGGGCAGGATCCCGACAGCCCCTACGGCGTGCCGCGCTGGGAGGGCCAGATCCCGTCGGTGATCGGCTCGCGCGCCGCCGAGGAGGCCAACATCGCCTACCTCCAGTCGGGCGGCCTGCCGCCGGCGCTGCTGATCGTGCAGGGCGGCTCGGTGGCGCGCGACGCCCGCCAGGCGCTCGAGCAGCAGTTCGCACCGGGCCACAAGCAGCGCGTCGCCATCATCGAGGTGCCGTCGAGCGAGGGCACGCTCGATCGCGCCGGCGGCGTGAGCGTCGCCGTCGAGCGGTTCGGGCATGAGCGCTCCGGCGACACGATGTTCGAGAAATACGACGACAAGTGCTTCGAGCGCATCCTTCGGGCGTTCCGCTTCTCGCCAATGTTCCTCGGCAAGTCGGCGGACTTCAACTTCGCCACGGCCTACGCGAGCTGCCTGGCGGCGGAGGCGCAGGTGTTCGGTCCCGAGCGGGCGCACTTCGACGAGATCGTGACGCGCAAGCTCCTGCCCGCGCTGGGTGGCGCCGGCTACGTGTTCAGGTCGAAGCCGCTGCAGCTCACCGACGTCTCCCAGCAGATCACCGCCCTCGGGCTGGCCGCGAAGCTGCCGGGCGTCGAGCCGCAGAGCCTGATCGAGGCGGTCAACAGGGTGGCCGGCCTCGATGTCGAATTCTCCCGTGCCGGCGCGGACGGCACCGGCGAATCGACCGAGCCGGCGCACCTGGCGCCGGCCAACCCGATCGAGCCGGTGCACAGGGCGGCGGCCAACCCGACCGACCCGGCGCGTCTGGCGCCGGCCAACCCGAGAAGGCGGTGACAGGATGACCATGGATTTGCACGGGCAGCGCCTTGCCCTGTTGGAGGACGAGGGCGGCGCGGTGCTGGCGAGCGAGATCAGCCACGTCGTCGGCACGGCGCCGACCTTGCTCGAGAGGCCGCCGGGCAGCCGGGCGCTCTACCTGATGGCCGACCGGGGCGGCTGGCGGCTGGCGCTGGGCGATCGACTGGCGTCGATGCCCGCCGACGAGTTCCCGGCAGCGCCCCTCGCCGACGGCACGGGCGCCGCCTACCTGGCCGGCGGCACCGGCATGCGACTGAGCGGACCGAGCCACGTGACGGTGCGCGCCTACGCGGCCGATTCGGTCCTGACCTTCTGGTGGCTGTGACCCCGGCCCACGGCCAGGCCATGACGACGCACCACGGATCGACGACCCATCACGGATCGAGGAGGAGAGCATGAGGAGCGACTCGAGATGCCGGCCTGCCCTGCAGTGCGCGCCGGCCAGTCCACCCGAGGCGACCCTCGCGGTCACGGCGTCGCACCGCCCGGCGCGCCGGTAGGCGCCTGCGATGTCCCCCCTTCACGCCAAGGCCGCCTTTGCCGCCGTCATCGTCCTGCTCGCTTTGGCAGGCGCAGGCTGGATCTACCACGAGGGAAAATCGGCGGGCGTCGCCCGCAACGCCTCGGCAACCCTGGAGAAGACCAATGAGGCCATCAAGCGCCGGGCAAAGGCCAATGCCGATGCTGCTGCTCTGCCTGACGACGATGCTTTCGACCGGCTGCGGCCAGGCCGCCGATAGCCGCGTGGTCGCCGCGCCCGATCCCTGCGTCTCGTTCAACCGCATCCAGGGCACCGACGCCCAGGTCGACGACGCCAAGCGCTCCTTTGGATCGCGCAAGGTCTGGCGACCGCTGTTCGATCAGCTGAACGCGCACAACGAGGTCTGGGACAGGACTTGCGGTAGGTAGGGTATCCGCTCCTGATCCACGAGATTGTTCTAAGCCAGAAGACCTTCGTGGCAGTCGAAGGCAGAGACGTGAAGCTTGTCCGTCAGACCTCGACCGTCACCCAGGGATCAGGTGGATCGACGCCGACGCCCCAGAACATAGCGCCGGGCGGAGCGTCATCGGGTTGTACCGTGCATATGAATGATACGACCCAGGCATCAGCGGG
>NZ_JBFWZI010000288.1:0-6526 GCF_050185545.1 Reyranella sp.
GCCACTCACTGGCGCTAACTTTGCAAAAAGACCGCGTCATGCGCTGGGTGCGCGCCACTCCGTTGGCGATATTGTTGGTGACTCCACATCCCATGAGCGCCATGGGTGTGGCGCGCTCCCAGCAAAGTGGCGACGTCGATGGGCAAAGTTAGAGCCTATGTGGCTTTCCCCTCCAGCCTTCGGGCCACCTCCCCCGATTACGGGGAGGAAGCGACGTTGGTGTGCCGCTACCGCCGACGGCCGCTGGCCGGGTTGATCGGGGTGGCGCAGGCACCCATATTTGCTGCCTCCCAAACCCCCTCGCTCTTCATGGATCACGGGCTGTTTCATCCGGCCGTCGCTGCCTGGTTCGACAAGACTTTTGCCGCGGCGACGCCGGCGCAGGTCGACGCCTGGCCGCTGATCAGGGCCGGGAGGCACACCCTGATCGCCGCGCCCACCGGGTCGGGAAAGACGCTGGCGGCCTTCCTGGCCGCGATCGACGATCTGGTGCGTCTCGGCCTCGAGCACGGCCTGCCGGACGAGACCCGGATCGTCTACGTCTCGCCGCTCAAGGCGCTCTCCAACGACGTGCAGCGTAATCTCGAGGGGCCGCTGGCCGGCATCCGGGAGGAACTGCGCAGCCTCGGTCTGGCCGATCTCGATATCCGCCCGTGGGTGCGCACCGGCGACACCGCGCCGGGCGAGCGTCAGCGCGCGAACCGCAAGCCGCCGCACATCCTCGTCACGACGCCGGAGTCGCTCTACGTGCTGCTGGGCTCGGAGAGCGGCCGCAAGATGCTGGCGACGACCCGCACCGTCATCGTCGACGAGATCCACGCCGTCGCCCCCAACAAGCGCGGCAGCCATCTCGCCCTCTCGCTCGAGCGCCTCGACGCCCTGTGCGGCCGCAAGCTGCAGCGGGTCGGCCTGTCGGCCACGCAGAATCCCATCGCGGAGGTGGCGCGCTTTTTGACCGGCGATCCGACGGGCTGCGCAATCGTCGATTCGGGCCATCGTCGCCATCGCGATCTCGCCATCGCCCTGCCCGAATCGCCGCTCGAATCGGTCATGTCGCACGAGGTCTGGGAGCAGGTGTATGGCCGGCTGGCCGACCTCGTCCGCCAGCACCGCACCACGCTCGTCTTCGTGAATACGCGGCGTCTCGCCGAGCGCGTGACCCGCCATCTCAGCGAGCGCCTGGGCAGCGAGCACGTCCGCGCCCATCACGGCAGCCTGTCGCGTGACCAGCGCTTCGATGCCGAGCAGCGCCTCAAGGCCGGCCAGCTCAAGGCCCTGATCGCCACCGCCTCGCTCGAGCTCGGCATCGACATCGGCGATGTCGACCTGGTGTGCCAGATCGGCTCGCCGCGCTCGATCGCGAGCTTCCTGCAGCGTGTCGGCCGCTCCGGCCATGCGGTCGGCGCCACGCCCAAGGGCCGCCTGTTCCCGCTGTCGCGCGACGAGCTGGTCGAGAGCGCGGCCCTGCTCGACAGCGTGGCGCGCGGCGAGCTCGACCGGCTCGCGATCCCCGAGGCGCCTCTCGACGTGCTGGCCCAGCAGCTCGTCGCCGAGGTCGCGGCTCAGGAATGGGCCGCCGACGACCTGCTGGCCCTGATGCGGCGGGCCTGGCCGTACCGCGCGCTGGAGCAGTCCGACTTCGACTCCGTCGTCGCCATGCTGGCCGACGGCTTCTCGACGCGGCGCGGGCGGCGCGGCGCGCTGCTCCATCACGATGCGGTCAACGGGCGCCTGCGCGGGCGTCGCGGCGCGCGCCTGACGGCGCTGACCGCGGGCGGCACAATCCCCGACAATGCCGACTACCAGGTGCTGCTCGAGCCGGAGAATCATGTCATCGGCTCGGTCAACGAGGACTTTGCCGTCGAAAGTCTGGCCGGCGACGTCTTCCAGCTCGGCAACCGCAGCTACCGCATCCAGCGCGTCGAGCGCGGCACGGTGCGCGTCGAGGATGCCCAGGGCGCCGCACCCAACATCCCGTTCTGGCTGGGCGAGGCACCGGGCCGGTCGGATGCCCTCTCGGCCGCCGTCTCGCGCCTGCGCGAAGAGGCGGCGAGGCACCTGCGCAAGGATCCCGGTGGCGCGGCGCTGCTCGGCTGGCTGACCGACGGGCTGCACATGGAAGAAGAGGCAGCGCGCCAGCTCACGGAATATCTCGCCGCCGGACACGCCGCCCTCGGCGTGCTGCCGACCCAATCGAAGGTTGTGGTCGAGCGCTTCTTCGACGAGGCGGGCGGCATGCAGCTCGTCGTGCACTCACCCTACGGCAGCCGAATCAACCGTGCGTGGGGACTGGCGTTGCGCAAGCGCTTCTGCGCCACCTTCAACTTCGAGATCCAGGCAGCCGCAACCGAGGACAACATCGTCATCTCGCTCACACAGGCGCACAGCTTCGCGCTGGAGGAGGTGCCGCGCTACCTGCATTCGAACTCGGCGCGCCAGGTGCTGATCCAGGCCGTCCTCGATTCGCCGATGTTCACCACGCGATGGCGCTGGGTCGCCGGCGTCTCGCTGGCGCTGCCGCGCATGCGGGGTGGCAAGAAGGTGCCGCCGCAGCTCGCGCGCATGGCGGCCGAGGACCTGGTCGGCTCGGTATTTCCCGACCAGATCGCCTGCGCCGAGAACCTGCCGGGTGATCGCGAGATTCCCGATCATCCGTTGGTCGAACAGGCGATTGCCGACTGCCTGGGCGAGGCGATGGATGCCGCTGGCTTCGAGCGCGTGCTGACGGGGATCGAGTCCGGCGCCATCGAGGTGATCGCTCGCGATCTCAACCAGCCCTCGCCGCTGGCACTGGAAGTGCTCTCGGCGAGACCCTACGCCTTTCTGGACGACGCGCCGCTGGAAGAGCGTCGGACCCAGGCCGTCATGGCGCGGCGCTGGCTCGCGCCCGAGCAGGCGGCCGATTTGGGCCGCCTCGATGCGGCGGCGATCGAGCGCGTGCGCGGCGAGGCCTGGCCCGACGCCGAGACCGCCGACGAGTTGCACGACGCGCTCTGCTGGCTGGGGTTTCTCACGACGGAGGAAGCGGCCAGGCAGCCAGGCTGGAAAGCGCTCCTCGATGCGCTCGCGGCGGACAAGCGGGCAGCACTGGCCGGCGCTCTCTGGGTTGCCGCCGAACGCCTGCCGCAGCTGCGCGCCATCCGCCGCGACCTGACGACGGCTCCGCCGATCGAGCCGCCGGCCGCGTTCGACAGGCAATGGTCGTCAGACGAAGCGCTGGTCGAGATCCTGCGCGGGCGTCTCGAGGGTCTGGGGCCGGTGACCGAACAGGTTCTGGCATCGCCTTTGCTGTCCGCCGGGCTGGTCTCGGCATCCGACGTCGAGGGCGCGTTGCTGGCGCTGCAGCGCGAGGGCTTCGCCATGCGCGGCCGCTTCACGTCAGGCGCCAACGCCGACGAATGGTGCGATCGGCGCCTGCTGGCGCGCATCCACCACTACACCATCAAGCGCCTGCGCAGCGAGATCGAGCCCGTCGCGGCGCGCGACTTCCTGCGCTTCCTGTTCCGCTGGCAGCGCGTGGCGCCGGAGAGCCAGGTGGCGGGTGTCGGCTCGCTCGATCCGGTGCTCGCCCAGCTCGAAGGATTCGGCGCTGCCGCCGCCGCCTGGGAATCCGAGATTCTGCCGGCGCGGCTCAAGGACTATCGTCCGTCCTGGCTCGATCAGCGCTGCCACGCCGGCCACGCGACCTGGATGCGCCTGCGTGGTCGCAACGCCGGTGCGACAGGGCGCGCGACGACGGTGCGGACCACGCCGATCACCCTGGTTGCCCGCCGCCAAGCGAGGCTGTGGCGCTCCCTCGCGACCTCCTCGGACATGGCCAAGCCCGGCGCACGCGCACAGGCGGTCGTGGACTATCTCGCCGCCAACGGCGCCTCTTTCCACGAGGAGCTGCTGCAGCACGCCGGCCTGCTGCGTTCGCAGCTCGAGGAGGCGCTGGCCGAGCTGGTGGCGCTCGGCCTGGTGACGTCCGACGGCTTCGCCGGCTTGCGCGCGCTGCTCGTGCCGCCGAGCGAACGGACCGGCGGCCGGCGCCGCCGCCGCATGGTAATCGGCGGCCTGGAGGAGGGTGGGCGCTGGTCCTTGCTGGCCCCTCCGACGGCGACCACCACCCAGCCCTCTGCCGACGCCGTCGAACACGTCGCGCGCGTGCTGCTGCGTCGCTGGGGCGTCGTCTTCTGGCGCGTGCTTGAGCGCGAGTCGGGAACCCTGCCGGCGTGGCGCGACCTTCTGCGCGTCTATCGTCAGCTCGAGGCCAGCGGCGAGATCCGCGGCGGTCGCTTCGTCGCCGGCTTCACCGGCGAGCAGTTCGCTCTGCCCGAGGCGGTCGGCCTGCTGCGCGAGATCCGTCGACGTCCGGCCGCCGGCGAATGGACCGCCGTCTCCGGCGCCGATCCGCTCAACCTCGCCGGCATCCTGACGCCAGGGCCGCGCCTTCCCGCCCTTGCCGGCAACCGCCTGCTGATTCACGACGGCGTTCCTGCGGCGACGCTGTCGGGCGGCGAGATCCGCTTCGTCGAGGCCCTCGATGCGGCCACGGAGTGGTTCGCCCGCAAGGCGCTGGTCCGTCGGCCCGGCGGGGTGGCGACGGACTTCGGTGTCGCGGAGCACAGCCCGGCGCCGCTGGCGGCCGAGGGCTGATCTTGGCCAAGGCTCCGGCGGTCATGCGCTTGGGGGCGCGCCACTATTCGGCGCTAACTTTGCCAAAAGAACGCGTCTGGCGCGGGGAGCGCGCCACTCCGTTGGCGAACTTCTTTGTGTTTACAAATCCCTTGTGCGCATTGGGTGTGGCGCGCTCCCAGCAAAGTGGCGACGTCGATGGGCAAAGTTGGCGCCTATGGGCGCGCCACTGGACTGGCGCGCCCCCAGCGGAAGAACTGCTGGTCGCTTGCTCATGGTTGGACCGCGGGCATCTTGCCCGCATCATGCACATTGGCGGGCAAGTTGCCCGCGGTCGGGAAGAGCATGAGCGACCCAATTCGCTTCTGCACGATTCTTGCCGCGCTTGTCTGTAGCCGCGAACCGCTTGATTATTCCCCGAGGTCGCGGCAGGGGATGGCGTGCAGTTTCACTTCTCCGATCATGTCCTGGATACGGTGCGGCGCGAGCTCGTGCGCGGCAACGAGCGCCTGGAGATCGAGCCGCAGGTGTTCGACCTCCTGGCCTATCTGGTGCAGAACCGCGACCGCGTGGTCAGCAAGGACAACCTCATCGAGGCTATCTGGCAGGGCCGGGTGGTGTCGGAATCGACGCTGACCAGCCGCATCAACGCCGCGCGCAAGGCAGTGGGCGATAACGGCCAGGATCAGAGGCTGATACGCACCCTGGCGCGCAAGGGCTTCCGCTTCGTCGGCACGGTCGCCGAGAGCGTCGAGCCGGCGGCGCCGTCGGAATCGGCAGCGGCTGCCCCGGCCGCCCCGGTATCAGCGCCGGCCCCGGCGTCGGTGCATACCGCGCCGCTCGATCGACCGGGTATCGCCGTCCTGCCTTTCGTCAACATGAGCGGCGAGCCGGAGCAGGAGTATTTTTCAGACGGCATCAGCGAGGACGTCATCACGGCGCTGTCGCGGCTGCGCTGGGTCTACGTGATCGCCCGCAACTCGTCGTTCGTCTACAAGGACCGCGCGGTCCATCTCGCGCAGATCGGCAGCGAGCTGGGGGTGGGCTACGTCGTTCAGGGCAGCGTGCGCAAGGCGGGCGATCGGGTGCGCATCACCGCCCAGCTCAATGCCGTCGCCACCGGCAGCCACATCTGGGCCGAGCGCTACGACCGCGCGCTGGCCGACGTCTTCGCCGTCCAGGACGAGATCTCGCAGGCCATCGTCGCGGCGATCGAGCCGCAGCTCTACGCAGCGGAAGACTCGCATGCCCGGCGCGGCACGCCCGACAGCCTCGATGCCTGGGACCTCGTCATGCGGGCGCTGTCGCACTATTGGCGCGTCACTCGGCAGGACAATGTCGTGGCGCAGGCGCTGCTCGAGAAGGCGATCAGCATCGATCCCAACTACGGCCAGGCGCTGGGTGTTCTGGCGACCAGCCATGCCTTCACCGCCCACATGGGATGGGAAGACATGGAAACTGCGATGCCGATAGCCGAGCGCGCGGCGCGGGCGGCGATCCGCGCCGACAGCGAGGATCCATGGGCGCATCACGCGCTGGCCTGCGTCCTGCTGGTCGCCCGCCGCTTCGACGACTCGCTGGCCGAGTTCGAGCGCGCCCTGCAGCTCAATCCCAGCTTTGCGCTGGCTCAGGGATTCTATGGGCTGGCGCTCTCCTATTGCGGCCACTGGGAGGCTGCCGACCTCGCGGCGCGCCGGGCGCTCCGCCTCAGCCCGCGCGACCCTTGCGCGGCGATCTATTGCGGCATCGCGGCCTATGCGCAGTTCGTCGGCGGCAACTACGAGGAGGCGATCCGCCTGTCGCGCGAGGGCCTGCGCCTGAAGGCCGACTTCGTCGGCGCCCACCGCGTGCTGACGGCGGCGGCGGCGATGGCCGGCCGGCACGAGGAAGCGCGCGCCGCTTTGGGCGA
>NZ_JBFWZI010000289.1:0-6510 GCF_050185545.1 Reyranella sp.
TCATGTCGAGGTGGACGACGCCGCGGACATGTGTCTGGTTGTCGTCGCTGACCTTGTGGTCGTTGCCGACTTCCTGGAGATCGATGACCAGCCCGCCGAGGGACGGATCTTCCGACACCCGGCGCTGCAGGGCGCCGAAGACTCGGTTCATCTCGGCTGACGGGCCTTCGCCGGACTGGATGACGAGGGCGACCTCGAGAGCGACGCGCAGCACGCACTGCTTGACCATCAGGCGGTTCGTCTTGGTCTCGTGGCCGTCGAACACGCCGATCGAGCGCTGCTTCTTGAAGGTCCACTTGCCCGCCGGCGCCCATAGGACCTGGTCCCAGGCAAAGCCGTAAGGATCACCCACGGGCAGATGCGCGCGCTGCGTCCGCAAGCGCTCAACCAGCGCCTCGAGGGCACGCTGCCGGATGCTGCGCTCGTCGGGAACGAAGTCAGCCACGATGCGACTCCTTCAGCCGGGCGGCCGGCTCAAAGCGCGCGGCTCGCCCTGGGGATCTGCGCCCAGGGTAGGTAGCGCATCTTCGACTGGACGATCCGGTCGAGCTGGGATTGCAGCGACGACGCATCGGTGGTCGACAGGTTGGTCACGAACGACGGGTGGGCGTTCAGGGCGATGCGGGCGGCGAGCTGTGCGGCGAGCGACAGCCAGGACGGTACGTCCCTGTAGGTCTCGCCGTCGTCGGTGGCGAAGCCCGCCTGGTAGGAGACACGCAGCCACAGGGGCTGCTCGCTCCGCCGGCAGAAGGCGCTGACCACGCCGCGCTCGCGATCGATGTCGACCTTGTCGGTGATGTCCCGGGCCGACGGGCGGAGATCGCCGCGATCCTGTGCGGCCCACACGGTCGAACCGGCATGGACGAATCCGCGGGAAAGTGCGAAGGCCGTCGCGCCCTCGCAGATCCGAAAGTCGTCCTCACACGTGGCCAGGTCAAAGGTCCCGCAGCGCAGCCGCGCGGCGAGATCGAGCGTGGCAGCCTCGAGAGCGGCGAGAACAGCGTTCTCGCCGTCACGGCCATTGTCCACGCCCATCGCCTCCTGCACCGACTGCAGCGTGGCCAGGCGCATGGCTAGATCGGCTCCGTCGGTTCGGCTGGCGACTCCGGCTCCGGCTTCGGCGTCCGCCGGGCCGCGGCCTTGCGGCCGTCGAAGGCCACGGTGAAGTACTGCGGCAGATCGGCGAGCGCCTCGGCCACCTTGTCGGCCACGACGACCGGCTCGTTCGCGGTGAACACGAGCCCGCCGTAGCAGTAGGTCTTCGCGCCATGCAGCGTTGCGGTTGCCATTGCCGCCTCACACCGACGCGATGTTGGTGAACTTGACCAGCGCATCGACTTCCTCGACCTGCACGGCGACCCGCGCCGTCAGGACGACGATGTACACACGCTCGGTGATGCTCTTGTCGAACTCCAGGCTGACCTGGCGCTGGATGCCGAAGATCAGGTTCTTGGGGTTGGTGAACAGGCCGATCGCTTCCGGCATCAGCTGAACCGATTCCAGCGGCACGCCGAACGGCGACAGGCTGCTGCGCCCCTGGACCTGCGAATCGCCGAGCGTGCCGACCCGGTTCGCGATCGTGTCCCGGTACTCGACCTCCTGGTTCACCGAAACCAGGTGTTTCATCAGGTTGAGGTTGCGCTGGTACTGGCCCGGCATGGCCTTCATGCCGGCCTTGAACAGCTCCTTGGAAATGGCGGCGTTGTTCCAGTCGACCACGTGACCGCCGGCGGCGAGCTTGAGCCAGCCGTTGAACATCGACAGGTAGGCCTGGTCGTCGGCATCGGCGCCGTTGGTGTAGGCGGTGTCGGCGAGCAGGCACAGCTCCTCGAGGTCGAGTGCCGCGCGCTCGGCGATCAGCGTCACGATGGTCTCCTGGAGGCCGGAACTCCACGGCATGTTGGAGGCCGTGTTCTCGGCCACGGTCATGCGCTCGATGTTGTCCTCGAGCACGTCGTAGGGCAGACGGACCTCGGCGATCACTTCCTGCGTCGTCATGGTGATCTGCTCGGTCGCCGGCTTGGCGCGACCGCCGAGGCCCGTCGTCGACGCATTGTCGAGCGCGACGCCCTGCGTCGCCTTGCGCAGGATGCGCTTGGCGAAGCCGATCTTGTTGATCCGGCGCTGCGGCGCGGTCATCTCGACCACGCGCGCCTGGCGGATCAGCGTCGGCTCCTTGATCAGCTTGCGGATGAAGGCGGCACCCTGTTCGGGCTGAAGGAGCCCGCCATTGGCGCTGAGGTCGGCCAGGGCCAGATCGGCCTTGCTGAGCAGGGCTGCGTTGGCAGTCATTGTGTTGGCCCCTCCTTGGGGCGCGCCGCCGTGTGCGGCAATCGAGAGGGAAACGACGAAGACGAACGACGAAGACGACGGCGAGCGGAGCGATGGCGATCAGGTCGGTTTGCCGAAGCCCGCCATGCCGGTATCGAGCAGCGGCGGCAGCCGGACGGCCCTGGCGGCGCGCGCCGGCGCCGGCGGTGGGTCGCCATAGGCAATGCCGATGACGGCCCCCTTCATGCTGGCCTCGGTCTTCCTGACCGTGGCCTCGACGGCTTCGAACCGAGTATCGATCGCGTCGAGCCTCGACTGCACGAGCCCGGACAGCTCATCGAGGGACTTCACCAGGGCATCGAGCTTCGCCGCGACCGCGACGTCGCTCGCGTCCGCCTCGGGTTCGAGTCCAGGCTCGGGCTCGGGCCCGGGCCCGGACCCGGGCTCGGGCTCGGGCGGCGGGGTTGCTTCCGATTTGTGAAAGAACTTGAAAAAATCCACGGGACTTTCATCCTTCTTGGTGAAGCGGAATGGGATGCGGTTGGCGCCGCGCCGCACGAGCGAGACGAACCGCACATCGACGTCGCTCAGCAGGTGAGCGCGAATTCTACGGAACACCGAGCAGGTGCTCCGCGAACGAGTAGCGGTGGAAGTGGCCGGCGGCATCCTCGGTCACGGTCCCCTTGAGGATGCCGTGCCTGTGGCCCTCGACCTCGTCGGTCTCGCCGCCGAGGAAGCGGCCGGCCTCGTCGAAGGTCACGACGAAGCGATGAGAGTGGCCCGCAGCCTCCTGCGACAGGCCCGACACGTTTTCGGGGATGTCGAGCTGCACCGTCGTGGACGCGCGCAGGCCGATGCCCTCGAACGAGAATCCGTTCAGTTCGCCCTTCTTGATCCTGGCCCACAGGGCAGGATCGGGCACCCTGACGCCGATCACCCACGAGCCGGCGATGAAGGTCGGATCGCCGTCGCGGGCGATGAAGCTTTCGACGATGTGCGAGCCGTTCGCCGTCCGGTCGTGGTCGGTGTCTACGGCGGACTGCCGGCCCTTCTGCAGAAAGCGGTACGCGGTCTTGCGGATCTCCTCGGCCGACATGCAATCGCCCTGGGCGTCGACCAGGCTCGGCGCGAGGACCTCGCCGAACACGATCTGCAGCTCGGCGTCGGCCTTCTTGATCTCGACTTCAACTCGATTGGACATGTGATCCCGTGCTGGTTGCCGGATGACCCGGACGATAGCGAGAGCACGGAGACGCGCGAGGCGCTGCCCCGGCGACGGCGCGATTTGGCGGCAAAAGCGAACCACCTGCCGGTCGGCCTGCGATGGATTGGCCCCCGTCGCGGCGAACCGTGCGCGACCGGGGCAGGCTGAGCCGCACGCCGCTCGGCCTGACGGCGCACAAGCGGTCCCACGATCCGGGAAGTCCGGCACGACTCCCCCATTGGCGCTGACTTTCGCCGGGATCGCGCCACTGGCGGCCGAGGTTGCTCCGCCAAAGCGGCGCTCATGCGGACCGCGGGCGTCTCTCCCGCTCATTATTTCATGAGCGGGCGGGACGCCCGCGGTCCGGAAGAGCATGAGCGCCACGCGCCTGGCGCGCCACGTGGCACGCTCCCGGCGCATGACGTGTCCTTTTAGCAAGGTCAGCGCTCATGCCGCGCACGCCCCGGCTGAACGGAATGGACTCCCTCGGCTGCTTTCAGCCGAGGGCAGCCCAACCTAGTCGCGCCGCACGTGAGGCGAAGTGTACTCGACCCTTGCGCGACGACGCTCGAAGGTGACCGTGGCGGTAGGTCGAAAGGAACCTGTGCGGCGCTGCCATCGATGGGTTGCGCCGCCTCGTCGATCGCCGTGGCTGCCGTAGCGAAGAGAAGGTCGACCAGCAGAGACTGCTCTTCGACGCCATCGCCGATCGAGCGCCCGCGATCGCTGTCGTCGAACGCGCCGGCCACATCGCCCGCAAACACGACGGTGAGCACGCTGCCGACTGTCGCCTCGGCGATGGGCGCCGCTTCCACGCACGCCGCCATCCCGGTCGCCGACGCCGCCGCGGCAGCGCTCGCGGCGAGCATCTCGAGCGCGGCGGCCACGAGCGTGCCCACGGCCGCCCCTTCGTCAGTCGCCGCCCCGCCCTCGTCGTTGCCGGCGACATAGTCCGGCGAGCCCGTTGCCACTTCTGTCGCGGCGCCGCCGTCGGCGCAGACGGCCGCCAGCATGGCGCTGCCCTCCGAGGCATCAGCGAGCGTGTGCTGCTCGTCGACCGACCCGGTTCCCGCCAGGCCGGCGATCGACGACTCGGCCGAGCTGCCCCACTCATCGATGGTCGAGCCGTGCACAAGAGTCGCGACGGCAATGGCTGTCGCGGAGCCCGCATCGGTGGCCGAGTCGTTGAGCAATGCGCCGGCGTCGGCACCGTCGTTCGTCGCTGCAACCTCGGTGACCTGCACGGGCCACACGGCCACTGCCGCAGCCGTCGCCGTCGTGGCTTCGCTCTCGGCAACGGCGCCGCCGGCGATCCACTCGGCGTCGCTGCCCTCCGCCGCGCCGGCGCGCTCCTCCGGATCGTCGCCGAAATAGACCAGGCTCCTTGCGGCCATCTCGACCGCGTCCGCCTCCTCCGCTGCGATCAAACTCTCCGCGAAGAGCCGACCGCAATCCGTCAGGTCTTCCGCGGCTGTCGTTTCATCGCACGCAACCTGGCCATCGCTCGCGCCATTCGCTAGATCCACCGACTCGGCACTCTCCACGACGGTGCCGACCAGGTATGCCGCACTATCGAGCGCCGCCACGCTCTCTGCGCTTTCGGCTGTCGCGGCCGACACCGTCAAGGCAGCCCAGGCCGCCTCACTCGCCCCGCCGATTTCGCCGGCGAGGCCGACCACGATCGACATGGCCGGCGAGGTGTCCTCGGCGGCGGCGAGCTCGCCGCAGGTGGCGCCCGTCGACGCGGACCGATCCGACCCGTCGACTGCATCGGTCGCATCCTCGCAGCTCGCCGACAGAACCGCGCCGCTCGAGCTCATCTCGCTGGCGCTTTCTGTTTCGACGACCTCGGACAGTGCAACCGAGGTTGCCGAAGGCGCGTCGCCAGCCACGGCCAGCTCATCCGCCGGCCCGAAAAAAGTCAGGACCGCCTGGACACCGTCGATCGCCGAGCCGACCTCGCCGCAGGCGGCGACCAGGCTCGCAGCCGCTGTCGCCGCCTCCCCGGCAGCGGCCCCGTTGTCGAGCGACGCGGCGGACGTCGCCGTGACGTTTCTGGCATCATTGATGCCCGACGCTTCGAGGATCGCGACAGGCCGCGCGGCAACGGCACCCGAGGCGTCCAGCGCCGCGGCGGAGTCGCTTCGTCCAGCGCCTTGCACCTGTCCGGCGACGTACCTGTGCCGTGACAGACGCGCGATGCGCCGTTCCAGGGGCGGCAACTGCTCGCGATGCACCCATCCATGCGTCCGCTTGCCGCCGACTTGACCGGCCGGGAGGCGATGCGCCACCGCGTCGAGGCTGGCGCGGGTGCGCCGCAGCAGGTTCACCCGCTGCGATAGGGCCGGGCCGCGAAAGACGTGAGCCTTGGCCATCGTTCAACGCCTGATGTAGGTCAGGCGCACCCGCCTGTCGCCGGCAGGAAGCACGAAGGGCGCAACGATCGACCACCCGCTGTTGCCGCCTGCGTCAGAGGAGTTCGTCGCCGTGAAGGTCGCGCCACCCGAGGCATGCGAATCCTTCAGGATCAGCCACTCGCAATCGACCTCGCCGTCGGGACACGTCAGATTCCAGGCGACGCCGCTGGTCTGGCTCCTCAACGTCGTCCGGGCGCCGCCACCCGTGCCCCCGAGCGTCAGCGTCGCCACGCTCTGGGTGCTGCCATCGGAAAACTCGATGACATGCAGGCCGCCATCCGATTTGAGATCGTTGAAGGTATTGGAGCCATCGATGCCGAGAATTCCCGCATAGGCGCCGGAGAACCACACGTCCCAGTACGTCTTTCCGCCGCCCTTGAACGAGCGATCCGCCGCCGACGCATTGGTGAACTTTATCGTCGACGTCCCGGCCGACAGCGCGCCGGCCACGAAGTCCCAGGCCACCCCGGCCCCGGTGACCGTGACCAGGGACCCGTTCAACACCGTCGAGGCATCCGCACTGGTGCTCCTGAACTGTCCCACCGTCACCGCATACCCCGCGGTATCGAACACGCCGAACGAGGAACAGACGAGCGATGCGCTGCACCACAGCGCATC
>NZ_JBFWZI010000290.1:0-4448 GCF_050185545.1 Reyranella sp.
ACTCCATCGAAACGTATCGACCGGCTTGTCGCGGAGCTCACGGACTGGCGTGGCAAGACCTTTGCCAGCATCCGCAAGTGCATCCTCGAAGCCGACAGGGAAATCGTCGAGGAATGGAAATGGATGGGAAGCCCGGTTTGGTCGCGCGACGGCATGATCGCGGTCGCCAACGCGCACAAGGGCAAGGTGAAGCTCACCTTTGCCTACGGGGCGAGCCTTCCGGATCCCGACAAGCTCTTCAATGCGGGCCTCGAAGGCAACGCAAGACGGGCGATCGATTTCTTCGAAGGCGACAAGATCGATGAACCTGCTCTGAAGGCCCTTGTCCGTGCCGCCGTCGAATACAACCAGGCAAAGAGGAAGAAGAGGACGCCCACGGGCGTTCGGCCGAAGATGCCGGCTTCGCGGCAACGCTGAAGGCCGGCGACAGGTTCATCATGCCAATGCCGCGCTCCGATGAAAACGCGCTGGGAGCGCGTCACTCCGATAGCGCTCATGGGAGGTGTAATCAGTAGGAACAGCGCCACTTTGGCGGAGTTTACTCCGCCATTGGTGCAGAGCATTCGCGTATGACCAAGAATCTCCGTCATCCCGAGCGGAGCCGCCCGATCAGGCGCTGATTACAGCGCCATTGGCGGCGCAGTCGAGGGACCTGTCTTGCTGATGCTGCAAGAAGAAGGGGTCCCTCCGCTACGCCTCGCTGCGCTCGGAATGACGGCTTTTTTTGCCCATACGAATGCCCTAACCATCGGAGTGGCGCGCTTCGAGCCATGAGCTTCCTTCACGCATCGTCCGCATTTCCACAGCGCTACGGTGCGCGCCGCGCGCGTGGGCGCGCTCCCCAAATTCGGACGGCGGCCTTGCCGAGGCCGAGCCGGGACGCCTGCTCGGCATCGACCGTCGTCACGTCGAGGCCCTGCGCGGTCAAGGCCGCCTCGTAAAGGCGCCCCAGGGCGCCGGCCGCGATCAGCCGCAGCGATTGCATCGGCCCGTGCCGGCGTCCTGCATCGGCAATCTCGGTTCCAATCAGGAGACCGGACAGCCGCGCCGCCCCATCGGTGCGCTGCTCGAATCCCAGGGCCTGCGCGGCGCGCAGGCGAAACAGCGATGCGGTCAGCGCGGTCGGCACCGCCAGTGCTGTCGAAAGGCCTTCCTGGAACGGCCGGCCGTCCACCGCAACCGGCTCGGTCGTGTCGATTGCGTGGCTCAGGATGCTGTGCTGCGAGATCACCGCGAACAGCTCACCGGTCATGTAGGTCGAGAACTCTACGATGTGACCGGCCTCGATCCTGATCCACTTGCTGTGGGTTCCCGGGATGCACACCAGGCCGGTGAAGTCGGGCTCGGTCGTGCCGAGAAGCTGGGTTTCTTCCCCGCGCATGACATCGGGCAGGTCGGATCGAGCCTGGGCGATGCCGGGCAGGATGCGGATGTCGCCGGGCGCGTCGATCCGGATGGCGCCCTTGTGAAGGTCATCGAGGCGCGTCGGCGTCCTGAGATAGGGGGCCTCCGCCCAGCCCTGCCGCGCGCCCGCCATGCCGGAGATCAGCACTGGCGTGCCATCCGCCGCGCCGAGCCTGCCGAGGTGATCGCGCAGCACCGGAGCGAAGCCGGAGCCGATGCAATGCAACATGCCTTCGCCGCCCCGACTTTCCGCGAGCGCCACGCCGTCGGCCGACAGCAGCCAGCCACGAAAGCTGCTGGTGCCCCAGTCGACCACAACGAAGGCTCCCGGTAGGCCGGGTGACGAAGGCTTATCTGGGGTCACTCGACAATCTCCCCGATGCGACGGCAGGGCATTCGCATATGGCAAAAAATGCCGTCATCCCGAGCGAAGCCGCCCAAAGGGCGGCGCAGTCGAGGGACCTTTCTTGCTGATGCTGCAACAAGAAAGGTCCCTCCACTACGCCTCGCTGCGCTCGGCTGCGGTCGGGATGACGGAGATGCTGGTACACCTGAAATCTACTCGGCCTTGGCGCCGGATTGCCGGATGATGGGCAACCAGACGGCCTGGTCGTCCACGATCAGCTGGCGGGCGGCGGCGGGCGAGCGGGGCGCCAGCATGTCGACGCCTTGGACGGCGAGCTTCTCCTTCACCTGCGGCATCGCGCTGATGCGGTTGATCTCGGTATTGAAGCGCGCAACGACCGCTTCCGGCGTCCCCGCCGGCACGGCGTAGCCCAGCCATGTCGCGACCACGAAATCGGCCACGCCGGCTTCGCCCATCGTCGGCACGTCGGGCAGCAGGGGCGAACGGTCCTTGCTCGTCACGGCGAGCGCCTTGAGCTTTCCGGACTTGATCTGCCCCAGCACCGTCGGGGTGTTGAAGAAGCCCATCGTGACCTCGCCGTTCACCACCGCGAGAATGGCCGGCGGCGCGCCGCGATAGGGGACGTGCTGCACCTTCGTGCCGACGCGCTGCTCGAAGATGACGCCGGAGAGATGGATGCTGCTGCCGACGCCGCTCGAGCCGTAGGTGAGCTCGCCCGGCCTGGCGCGCACCTGGGCGATCAGGTCGGCGACGCTCTTCGCCGGGTTGCCGGCAGCCACCACCAGGACGTTGGGGAGCGTGCCGCAGATGGCGACCGGCATCAGGTCCTTGAGCGGATCGTAGCCCGGCGCCTTGTAGAGGCCGAGGTTGAACACCGTCGTGCCTTGCGAGATCAGCAGCAGGGTGTAGCCGTCGCCCGGGGCGCGCGCACCCTCCGCGGTCGCCATCAGGCCGCCCGCGCCGCCCTTGTTGTCGACCACGACCGGCTGGCCGAGCGTCTTGGCGAGCTCCTCGGCGTAGGTGCGGCCGACGATGTCGGCGCCGGCGCCCGCCACGAACGGAATGATCATGCGGACCGGACGCTCCGGCCAGGCGGCATGCGCCGCCGAAGGGGCGAGCATCAGCGCGCCCGGCAGCATGGCGCCGGCCAGAACGCGCCGCCTCCCCACAGGCCGTCGTGTCGGTACTTCCTGCTTCCTTGTCATGATTGCGTTCCTCCCTCGAGCGCGCTGCAAAGCTCGCCGATATCGGCGAGGCGGTCGATTCCCAGGATCATGGCTCGTGTACGCTCGATGGCGTGAGCCTCGAGCACGGCGCTGGCGCAGCTGCGGTACTTCCGGTCGGCATCGGCGCCCGACATCGGATTGGCCGGCGCGCCCGGCGGGACGTCGCAGCGCACCTGGGCAGTCTCGCCGTTCGCCAGCCGCACCTCGACGGCGGCCGGAAACAGGCCGTTGTCGGGAAGGTCGTCGGCCTGCCTGATCTCGACCAGGTCCATGAATTTCTGCACCAGCGGATCGGCGAGGGCGGAATCGGTGAACTGGGCGCTGCCCACCGCGCCGTAGCGCAGCGCCGCGGCAACGCAGTAGCGCAGGCTGACGCGCGCTCTCAGGGTGTCGGCGGGAATGCCTTCGCGCAATGTCATGAAGTTCCAGGGATGGACGTGGCAGACGATGCCCGTCAGCTCGTGCAGGCGGCCGCCCAGCCTGCCGTGCAGCGCGAGTGCGGCGTGCACCGCCGCATGGGTGGGCGCCCCCGAGGGATAAGGCTTGAAGATGATGCCGGACCGGAGGAGCTCGAACGGCTGGCCGAGCGGCAGGGATCCGGGCAGGCAGGCCGGCGGCCCCCCGGCGAACAGGTTGAAGAAGCCGTACCGGCCGTCGAGTGCCTCGGCGTCCGACAGGAAGCCCTTCTCCGCCAGCAGCGCGGCCTGCACGGCGTCGCGGGCGGTGAGACCGGCATGCAGCGCCATCGTCATGGTGCCGAAATTCTGGCGCAGGCCGCTCGCCATGGACGCGGCGATCCCCAAGGCCGCCCGGAACGGCCGGGGGCTCAGCCCGAGCAGCCGGCAGCACGCCGCGGTGGCGCCCAGCACGCCCAGCGTGCGTGTCACGTGCCAACCCGCTTCGTAGAAGCGCGGATTGAGCTCGCGCCCCAGCACGACATTGATCTCGAAGCCCACGACATAGGCCAGTAGCACGTCGGCGCCGCCGAGCCCGCGCGACTGGCCGAGCGGCAGCAGGGCCGAAACCAGGGACGCGCTGGGATGAGACATCATCGGTTCGTTGTTGTCGTCGAACAGCTCGGCATGGGCGGCCGTGCCGTTGGCGAGGGCGGCCGCGAGAATGTCGGCCTTGAAGCCTCGTCCAATGACCGAGCTGGGCCCGTCCCCCTGGCCGAGATCGCGTGCGAGCTCCGTAACGATGCGGGCCGAGTCGAGCTGCGATCCCGACAGCGACACCGCGAGCGTGTCGAGGAAAGCCCTCCTTGCGAGTGCGAAGGCAGCCGGCGGGACCTGACGGGCCGCGAGCGTTTCCGCCCAGGCCGCGATCTGGTCGATGCTGTTGCTCTGCTGCGTCAAGGCGCCCCCACCCGGCCAGCAATTCCCGCAACATCGAGACATTGCGGGAGCGATTGTTTGGTCATCAAACCGCGACCGGGTTCAAAAATCCACGAC
>NZ_JBFWZI010000290.1:4548-6462 GCF_050185545.1 Reyranella sp.
ATGTGCCGGTCGAGGCGCGCCACGGCGTCCTCCTCGTCGCCGCGCAGGGCGGCCAGCATGATCCCGTCGTGGTCGATGCCGACGGCGGCCATCATCGACTTGGTCGGGATGGCGATGCGCCGGTAGCGATCGAAGCGGTCGAACAGCTGGCGACAGAAGTCGAGAAGGGCAGGGGAGCCGCAGGCGGAGATCAGGGCGAAGTGGAAGCGGCGATGCCGCTCCTCCCACGCCTCGTCGATCGGACGATTATCGCCGACCAGGGCGCGTACGCCGGCGAACCGCGCCCGCGTCGTCTCGATCTGCTGCCGCCAATGCCGGTCGCCGGCCGTGATCGACAGGCGCATCGCCATGCCCTCGAGACGCCTGCGGGACAGGGCCACGTCCTCGAAATCCGCGCGCGAGGCCGGCGCCACGCGAAAACCCCGGCCGTTTCCTTCGGCGACGACCAGCCCGCTTCCACTCAGGACAGTGAGCGCCTCGCGCAGCGGCGTCAGGCCCACGGCATAGCGGTGCTGCAGCACCTTCAGCGGCAGGCCGGCGCCGGGGGCCAGCCGGGCGGCGAGGATGTCGGCGCGCAGCCGGGCGAGTGCCTGCGTGGTCACGGTGACAGCCATGCGGCCGCCATGCAAGTTCGATGCCTGTCATTTGGGCGCACCTGCCTCGGAACTGGGCGCAGATATATATCGACGACCCTCCCCCGGCATCCGATGCGACCTTACGCTGCTGCTGCAGGGAGGTGCCCATGGATCAGCCGATCGTCGACCGCCGTCCAGCAGCCATCAGGACGCGGTCCCCCGTGGTCGAGGCCCTGCTGGCCGAAATCGCCAGCCTCGATGCCGCCTCGGTCTCCGAGCGCATGATGCCGGCGGGCTGCTATACCGAGCCCGAGTTCTTCGCCTTCGAGCAGAAGGAGGTCTTCAGCCGCACCTGGATCTGCGTCGGACGGGTCGAGGAGGTGGCGGCGCCGGGTGATTGCCTGGCGGCGGAGGTCGCGGGAGAGCCGATCCTGATCACCCGCAGCGCCGATGGGGCGCTCCATGCGCTCAGCGCCATCTGCCAGCATCGTGGCGAGATCATCCCCTGTCCCGAGAAGGGCAAGCCGCTGCGCTGCCCGCTGCATTTCTGGACCTACGACATGGAAGGCAGGCTCTCGGGGGCGCCGCGCATGGGCAGCGCCGACGATGTGCTGGCGCTGCGGCGGCAGGTGCGCCTGCCCGAGCTGCGGCTGGAACTGTGGCACGGCTTCATCTTCGTCAATCTGGATGCCCACGCCGCGCCTCTGGGCCCCAGCCTCGCCAAGCTGGAGCCGCTGTGGACAGGCTACGAGGCGACCGGGCTCGAGGCCGTGCCGCCCGCCATGAGCGACACGCCCTTGCCGTGGAACTGGAAGGTGCATGTCGAGAACTTCACCGACGCCTATCACCCGGAGTTCGTTCATATCGGCACGCACGACTTCGCCCCCAGCGTCCTGGCAGGGGACGGCGTGCGCTTCACGGAGATGCTGCCGGGCGACAACGCCATCGTGCGCTCGGTGCCGATGCGCACGCCGGACGGTGGCATGATGAAGGATGGCTGGGGCGCCGACGCAGCTTTTCCGCCGATCGCGACCCTGCCCGCCGAGCAGCATCAGCGCATCTACTTCGCCATGCTGCCGCCCAGCCTCACCCTGATGCTCGCTCCCAATACGGTGGCCTACACACTGATCCGCCCGGCCGGCGTCGCGGCAACCTTCGCGGGCTCCGATCGCGTCACCTACGGCGGCTGGCTGCTGCCGCGGAGCACCATCGATCTTCCCGACTTCATCGATCGCTGCAAGGCCGTGCGCGAAGGTGGCTCCAGGATCTGGGCGCAGGATGTGCCGGTCAATCTCGGCATGCAGGCGGCGAAAAGTTCGCGATTCCTGCCGAGCGGCAT
>NZ_JBFWZI010000291.1:0-6394 GCF_050185545.1 Reyranella sp.
CAGGGGCTGGAGCTCGACGCCCGCATCATGGGCACAACACAGGCTTTGCAGGGCCGTGCCCTCATAGGCGTCAAAAAGGACCCCACCCTGAGGAGCGACCCGGAAGGCCGCGTCTCGATTCGGGTTAAGTAACCTCCGCCCTTTGGTCAGCAACCGTGAAGCGTATCGCGACATCGCTTTTCCAACGATCTCCTGTGTCGCCCATCCTTCGAGACGGTCGCTACGCGACCTCCTCAGGAGGACTTTGTCGGGCTTTCGACCGCCTCTGGGGCCGTGCCCTGCCGGGCTCGTCGCTGCGCTGACGAAGCGGCGACCTTCAGTGCTCGGCCGCGTGTCTCGGCGCCGACGGCTGCGCCAGCTTGTCGACCACGGCGATGCCGATGGCCGACAGGATGAACAGGCCGTGGATGATCGCCTGCCACATGATGGCGGCCTCGGTGTAGGTCGACCTCTCGGTGCCGAGGCTGCCGGCCTCGATGAAGGTGCGCAGCAGGTGGATCGAGGAGATGCCGATGATCGCCATCGCCAGCTTGATCTTGAGCACGCTGGCATTGACGTGGCTCAGCCATTCCGGCTGGTCGGGATGGCGGTTGAGCTCCATGCGCGACACGAAGGTCTCGTAACCGCCGACGATCACCATGATCAGAAGGTTGGAGATCATCACCACGTCGATCAGCCCCAGCACGATCAGCATGGCCTGCAGCTCGGTGACTGTCGCGGTGGTCATCACCAGGTGCAGCAGCTCCTTGAGGAACAGGTAGACATAGACGACCTGGGCCACGATCAGCCCGAGATAGAGCGGCAGTTGCAGCCAGCGCGAGGCGAAGATGAGCCGCGGAATGGGCTTTAGCCCGCGCGGGTCGCGATCATCGTAGCTGTGTCCCGGACCGGTCATGTCGTACCTGCTGAATCGACGAGGAGGCAACGTTCTTAGTTCGGGACGATTGTGACTCCCATGTGACCTTCCTGTGGATTTCGCGGATAAGGGGAGCCCGCTCATTGCCGCCGAGCGGCCCGGCTGAACGCGCGTCGGCAGGGGCGCCGGCTCGCCATGGTGCTATGCAATCGAAGCTTCGCGCGAGACGCCCTGGTCGGTTGCTCCAGCCTACGCCGACGCCGATCGCGCTGGCGCCGGCCGATCTCAGGTGGGAAGCTTGGCCGTCTCGACAAGCCCTGGGAGATCGACATGCCGGTGGTGAGGAACGACGAGGCGCGGGAAATTCCCTGGCGTCCGGGCTATCGCAACTACATCCTGGCGGGCGAGGCGCAAGGCGTCTCGGTGAGCTCCAGCATGGCCGTCCTGGAGAAAGGCGCCGGAGCCCCGCTGCACTTCCACGAGGAGGTCGACGAGGTGATCGTCGTCATCGAGGGCACGCTGGACGTGCGCATCGGCGACGAGCGCCTGCTGGTCGGCAAGAACCAGACGATCTCGGTTCCGGCACGCACGCCGCATGCCTTCACCGTGGTGAGTCCCGAAGGGGCGCGCTTCATCGCCTTCCTGCCCAAGCAGGGCGCGCACATGGCGACACGCTATCTCGAGGGTGGACCGCCGCTGGGCGCCGCCCAGAAATAGGGAACCGCCTACGGCAGGGCCTTCACCGGCTGGCGCAGGATCGTCCTGAGCCTTGCCGCCTCGGTCTTGCGCGGATCGCTCAGATAGATCTCGTGATGGGGTCCGTTGAAGGTCACCCCCTTGCTCGGCATCACCTCGCCATGAAGGCGCGCCAGGACCGGACCTTCCCCGTCATAGCTGCCCACATGCAGGGTCTGGAGCGACAGCCCTTCGCCATAGGGTTCGAGGCGCAGGCTTTTCGGCGGCCGGCCGAGTTTCCTGCCCGTCTTGGCTGCTGCGTTCTCGAACGCATCGCGCGCGACGAACTCCGGGGCCATGATCATCATCGTCCAGCGCCACTGGTTCTTTTCGCGCGTGACGAAGCTCGCGGGATCGTCGGCCCACCATAGTCCTTCCAACGGCGGCACCACGTAGTCCTTGCCGAGCGCCGCCTTCGCGGCGAACTTCATCGCGTAGCTGACCCCATAGAGCCATTCGACAGCCGAACGGTAGGCCGGCGCGGTGTTGGGATCGCCCTCGCCGTCCACCTTCGCGAATTGCATCAGCGGTACCTCGACCGGCACGAATTCCCCGGCGGGCGGGCTGTAGAGCGGCTTGAGCTTCTTCTTGAAATCGATCTTCGCCATCATCCCGCATGTCGCCCTGTGTGGCAGGCTTGGCATCGCTGGCTGGCCGCGGGGTCCCTGGTTCGGACAGGCTGCGGCGATGCCGGCCTACCGGCCAAGCAGCTTCAGCACCGTCAAGATGGCGGTCTGGCCGACGATCAGCATGACGACCCATTTCAGCAGGTCTATCTTGTCGGCCTTCGTCGCCGCCAACAGCTCCCCCTTGAGACCGCCCATATCGCCTCTGAGCGTGCCCATATCGCTTCTGAGCGTGCCCAACTCGCCTCTGAGCAGGCCCAGCTCGCTTCTGAGCTCGACCCGAAGTGCAGCAATGTCGCTCTTGGTGGCCACTTCCTCGCGCAGCGCCTGGTCGAGGCCATCAGCCATCGCGCGGGCCTGAGGCTCGTCGAAGCCTGCCGCCCGGAGCCGATCCACATAAGCGAGCTTGTCGAAGGTCATCGTCGACATCGAAAGTGTTTCCTGAAGTCTAGGACCAAATGACCTACGCCGCCACCGACTGCCGCGGCTCGCTGCGCCGATAGCTCAGCGCCTCGGCGATGTGCAGGCGGCGCACGGCGTCGGAGCCGTCGAGATCGGCGAGCGTGCGGGCGACCCTGAGCGTGCGATGCCAGGCGCGGGCCGACAGACCGAGGCGGTCGGCGGCACGGGCCAGCAGGGCGCGGCCGTCGGCATCGGGCTCGGCGATCGCCGCCAGCAGCGCGCCGTCGGTGTCGGCATTGCAGCGCGGCTTGGACCAGTGGCGCGCCCGCTCCGAGAGCAGGCCCGCCGTCTGATCGGGCTCGACGGTGACGAGCTTGCCCTTGCGGTCGAGCGCGGCCAGCCGCTCGCGCTGCACGGCGCGCGCGGCGGCGACGCGCTGGGCAACCTCGGCCGAGGATTCGCTGGGTGGCGGCAGGGCGAGATCGGACGCCGCCACCGGCGGCACGTCGACGGTGAGGTCGATGCGGTCGAGCAGCGGGCCGGAGAGCTTGCCCTGGTAGTCGAGCCCGCAGCGCGGGGCGCGGCCACAGGCCCGCGACGCTTCCATGAGATGGCCGCAGCGGCAGGGGTTCATTGCCGCAACCAGTTGGAAACGCGCGGGATAGGTGACGTGGGCGTTGGCGCGCGCCACCGTCACCCGGCCGGTTTCGATCGGCTGGCGCAGCGCCTCCAGGGCGGCGCGATTGAACTCGGGCAGTTCGTCGAGGAAGAGCACGCCGTGGTGGGCCAGCGACACCTCGCCGGGCCTGGGGCGCAGGCCGCCGCCGACCAGGGCCTGCAGTGTCGCCGAATGGTGCGGATCGCGGAAGGTGCGGCGGCGGCTCAGCCGGCCCTCGCCGAGATCGCCGGCCAGCGAGCGCACCATCGAGGCTTCCAGCGCCTCCTCCGCCTCGAGCGGCGGCAGGATGCCGGGCAGGCGCGCGGCCAGCATCGACTTGCCCGAGCCGGGCGGGCCGATCATCAGCAGGTTGTGGCCGCCGGCGGCGGCGACCTCGAGCACGCGCTTGGCCGTCTCCTGGCCCTTGATCTCGGCGAGGTCGGGATAATGTGCGCGATCCTCCTCCATCAGGGCCTGCGGCGGCGGCAGGGCCTGCTTGCCGCGCAGATGGTTGATCAGGGCGAGCAGCGAAGGCGCGGCGACAATCTGCGGCGGCTCGACGCCGGCGCCGTGGGGGGCGGCGCCGGCGTCGTTCGCGGTCTCGAAGCCGCCCCACGCGGCCTCGCCCCCGCAAACCGCCGGACAGATCACGCCGCGCCCCGCCGCCCGGGCGGCGATCGCCGCGGGCAGGACGCCGGGCACGCGCATCAGCGCGCCGTCGAGGGCCAGCTCGCCCAGCACCACGTAGCCCTCGATGCTCTCGCGCGCGATCACGCCCAGCGCGGCGAGCAGACCGACGGCGATCGGCAGGTCGTAGTGGCTGCCTTCCTTGGCGAGATCGGCCGGCGAGAGGTTGACCGTGATGCGCTGCGGCGGCAGCGCCAGCCCGAGCGCGCGGAACGCCGCCCGCACCCGCTCCCGGCTCTCGCCGACCGCCTTGTCGGCGAGACCGACCAGGGCGAAGCCGACATTCCCCGGCGCCACCAGCACCTGGACGTCGACCGGCAGGACGTCGATACCCTGAAACGAGACGGTCCTGACCTTGGCTTGCATGGCGTTCTCCGACGGCACGGAGAACAATCTATGAACGACGCACTTGAAAGTAAATCAATCTATAGTTGCATTCTGGAACGACATGCGGACAGTCGCGGCGACGAAGGCCGCCGTCCCGTTTACGGAAGGGACCGATGACGATACCGTCCTTCACCGGCGGTGCAACGACCTGGGGAGGAGACGCTCATGGCCGTCTACGACTACGACCTCGGCTCCTACAGCCGGCCCGTCACGACCCGCTCGACGGAGGCCCAGGCGTGGTTCGATCGCGGGCTGGTCTGGTGCTACGGCTTCAACCACGAGGAGGCGGTGCGCTGCTTCGCCAGGGCGGCCGAGGCCGATCCGTCCTGCGCGATGGCTCACTGGGGCATCGCCTATGCGGCCGGGCCCAACTACAACAAGCAGTGGAAGGCGTTCGATCCGGCCGACCTCGAGCAATCGCTGCAGCGCGCCCGCGCGGCGACGCGCCGGGCGCTGGCCCTGGCGAGCACGGCGAGCCCGGTCGAGCAGGCCCTGATCGCGCCGCTGGCCGAGCGCTACCCGTCGGACGACCCCGGCGCGGTAACGGCGGACTGGAACAACCGCTATGCCGCACGACTGCGCGAGGCCCATCGTGCCCATCGCGACGATCCGGATGTCGCGGCGCTGTTCGCCGAAGCGCTGATGAACCGCACGCCCTGGCAGCTGTGGGACATCAGCACGGGCCAGCCGGCCGAGGGCGCCGACACGCTCGAAGCCAAGGCCGTGCTCGAACGGGCGATCGCGCGGCCGGGCGGCATGGCGCATCCCGGCCTGCTGCACTTCTACGTCCATCTGATGGAGATGTCGCCCGAACCGCAGAATGCCCTGCGCGCGGCCGACGCGCTCCGGGGCCTCGTCCCCGATGCCGGCCACCTGGTGCACATGGCGACGCACATCGACGTCCTGTGCGGGTTGTACAAGAGCGTGATCGACGGCAATGGCCGTGCCATCGTCGCCGACCGCAAGTACGCCGCCCGCGCGGGCGCCGACAATTTCTACACCCTCTATCGCTGCCACGATTTCCACTTCCGGATCTACGGCGCGATGTTCCTCGGCCAGCTGCAGCCGGCGCTCGAGGCGGCCGACGACCTGATCGCCAGCCTGCCCGAGGACCTGCTGCGCATCGAATCGCCGCCGATGGCCGACTGGCTCGAGGGCTTCGTGCCGATGAAGCTGCACGTCCTGATCCGCTTCGGCCGCTGGGCCGACATCATCACCCTGCCGCTGCCGAAGGATCGCGACCTCTACTCGGTCACCACCGCGATGACCCACTATGCCCGCGCCGTCGCCCACGCGGCGAGCGGCGACGTGGCGGCGGCCGAGCACGAGGCGCGCGCCTTCGACGCCGCCTACGCGCGCGTGCCGCCCTCGCGCTATCTGTTCAACAACACCTGCCGCGACATCCTGGCGATCGCCGGCGAGATGCTTCTGGGCGAGATCGCCTACCGCAAAGGTCAGTTCGACCGGGCCTTCGCGCATCTCGCCAGGTCGGTCGAGCTCGACGACACCCTGCCCTACGACGAGCCGTGGGGCTGGATGCAGCCGACGCGCCACGCGCTCGGCGCGCTGCTGCTCGAGCAAGGCCATGTCGAGCGCGCCGAGGGAATCTATCGCGCCGACCTCGGGCTGGGTGGGACCCTGCCGCGCGCCTGCCAGCATCCGGAGAATGTCTGGAGCCTGCACGGGCTGCACGAATGCCTGGTGCGGCTCGGCAAGCACGCCGAGGCGCAGATCGTCGCCCAGCGTCTCGCCATCGCCACCGCGTGGGCCGACGTGCCGATCAAGGCGTCGTGCTTCTGCCGGCTGCGGACGGCGGCGTGATCGCCGCCGGACTCGCAATCCCTGGCAAGACTTCGAGGCAGATCGTGACGGCACTAACAACAAGCAGACTCTTCTGCTGGGAGCGCGCCACTCCGATGGCGCTCATCCTCTCGATCACAGAATCCATGAGCGCCCTCGGAGTGGCGCGCTCCCAGCCATGAGTTTCATCCATGAAGGTTAGTCAGCAGACAAGAGTGCGGTATTAGATATCTCGCTCCAAAT
>NZ_JBFWZI010000292.1:0-6355 GCF_050185545.1 Reyranella sp.
CTGGTCTGGGTGGCCGGGCGTCGAACGGGCAACCAGGCCGAGATGAAGCAGTACCTCGAGTGGGAGCAGCAGCTCGTTGGCCAGCTCGAACGCGACGGCGATGTGCCGTTCCGCATTGTCGCCTAGGCCAAGTCCGGCAGGGTGCCGGCACCGGCGGCTGAGCCCTTGTCGGTCCAGGTCACCCTCATGCGCCGCCTCAATGACGTGCGGCGCTTCCCACTTTCACCGGCTAGGCATCCACATGTGGCGATAAATCTCCGTCATCCCGACCGGAGCCGAGCATGGCGAGGCGTAGTGGAGGGACCTCTCTTGTTGCGGCGCCAGCAAGAAAGGTCCCTCGACTGCGCCGCCAATGGCGCTGTAAACAGCGCCTAATCGGGCGGCTCCGCTCGGGATGACGGTGTTTTTCCATATGCGAACCTGATTACCCAGATACGTCCGCCGATGCGATGGCGCGCTAGGGGGTGGGTTGGCTCGGAGGCCGCCGTAGGCGATTCTGGGCAGAAGCGGCCACGAACTGATGAACGGCACGAGAATGCGCGGCGGGCGTTGATAGTTGATCACTGGCTTGATGGTGGCTGCTGCATTCTGCGCGAGATCCATGCTGTGTCATGCAAGCTTGGGCGACACGTTCCTGAACGTCCTTCAGAACCCCAGCGCCGGCATCGTCTTCATCGTGCCCAGGCGGCGCGAGGTCGTGCGCGTCAGCGGAACTGCCCAGATCGCGACGGACGACGATCTCCTCGAAACCGTGATGTTGCAGGGCAAGCGGCCCGACCTGACCCTTGTCGTCAGGGTGAAGGAGGCCTTCTTCCATTGTGGGAAGTCGATGATCCGCTGGGGGCTCTGGGAGCCCGATCGCTGGGGCTCGATCGATGGCCTGCCGACCTACGCCCAGGCCCTCAAGGATCACGGCAAGCTTTCGGTCGCTCTCCCCGAGATCGAGCAACTCATCGTGAACAGCGAGGTGAACCGGCTTTACTGACCGGAGCGACTTACCACGTGTTCACGTTGGGGCGCTTCTTTCCCGTGCGCGGCGGCACCGGCGGGGCGGCCCGCAGGCCCCTCAGGATCCAGCGACGCGTGTCCGCCGGGTCGATGACGTCGTCGAGGCTTAGGAAGCGCGCGATGTTGGTGGCCTTGCCGCGTTCATAGAGGTCGGCGACGAGGGACTGATAGCGGGCGTCGCGTTCGGCGCCATCGGCGATGGCGGCAAGCTCGTTGCGGTAGGCCAGCTGCACGGCACCCTCCAGCCCCATGGCCCCGATCTCGCCGGTCGGCCAGGCGACCGAGAAGTAGTTGTTGCCGTGAAACCCGCCGCCGCCCATGGCCTGGGCGCCCAGCCCGTAGGCCTTGCGCAGCACCACCGTGAAATACGGCACCGAGATGCTGGCGCCGGTCACGAACATGCGACAGACATGGCGCACGGCGGCGCGCTTCTCGGCCGGCGGCCCGACCATGAAGCCGGGCGTGTCGCAAAGCGACAGCACCGGGAGGTCGAAGGCGTCGCACAGCTCGACGAAGCGCGCCGCCTTGTCGGCCTCGTCGGAATCGATGGCGCCGCCCTGGTGCGACGGGTTGTTGGCGATCAGGCCGAGCGGCCGCCCTTCGATCCGCACCAGCGCCGTCATCAGGCCGAGCCCGAAGTCGCGGCGCAGCTCGAGCACCGACCCGGTGTCGGCCAGCGTGTCGATCACGGCACGCACATCGTAAGCGCGCAGCCGGCGCTCGGGGATGATGTGGCGCAGCCGGCGCTGGTCCGCGCACTGCCAGCTGGCGACCGGCCCCTGGAAGAAGGCGAGGTACTTCCTGGCGAGCCGGACGGCTTCCGCCTCGTCCCTGGCGACGATGTCGACGACGCCGTTGGACGCCTGGACGGATACCGGTCCGACTTCCTCGGCCGCGAACCGGCCGAGCCCGCCGCCCTCGATCATCGCCGGCCCGCCCATGCCGATGGTCGCATTCTCCGTCGCGATCACCACGTCGCAGCAGCCGAGCAGGGCGGCGTTGCCGGCAAAGCATCTCCCGGAGACGATCCCGACCAGGGGCGCAAGGCCGCTGAGCCGCGCGAAGTGCCAGAACGTCATGTTGGCGAGATTGACGGGGGCCGGCGCGTCGGATTCGCCCGGCCGGCCGCCGCCGCCTTCGGCGAAGATCACGACGGGCAGGCGCGCCTTCTCCGCGATCTGGAACATGCGGTCGTGCTTCTTGTGCCCGTGGAAGCCCTGGGTGCCGGCGAATACCGTGTAGTCGTAGGCGAGCACGAGGCAGCGGCTCTTGTCGTCGCCGAACGAGTCTCCGTTGATCGAGCCCAGCCCGACGATCACCCCGTCGGCGGGGCTCATGTCGATCAGCTCCTGCTCGGAGCGGCGCTTGCGCTGGGCAGCGAGCGCCAGCGCGCCGTACTCCACGAAGCTGTCGGGATCGCACAGATCGGCGATGTTCTCCCGCGCGGTGCGCTGCCCGGTCTTGCGTCGGCGCGCTACCGCCTGCGGGCGCGCGGCGTCGAGCGTCGCGGCATGCGTCCTGATGACCTCGGCGAGATCGGGCCGGATGCGATCGAGGTCGATGGACTCCTCGGTCGCGAGGTCGTGGGCACCGACGTCCTGGGGCTCGATGAACAGCAGCTTCTGGCCGCGCTCGGCGATCGCGCCGGCTGCGGTGGCGATCTTGCGAATCACGCCGCTGGTGCCGGCGGCGAGGAGATGCTCCATCTTCATCGCCTCGAGCACCGCGACCTTGTCGCCTGCCCGTACCATGTCGCCTTCGGCGACCTCGATGCTGACGACCCGCGCCTGCATGGGCGCCGTCACCGCTTCGGTCCCCGGCGGATGAGCCACGGCGGCGGCGGTCGGCACCGTCGCCGCCGCCTGCGGCCCGTCGAAATACCGCCGGCGATGCGACGTTGCGCCAGCTCCGAGCGCTGCGATGTTGTCCTCGACGAAGCGGGTGTGGACGTTGCCGGAGACGAAATCGGGATGACGCAGCAGGCTCTGCAGGAAGCCGATATTGGTGTCGACCCCCTGGATGCGGAACTCGCCCAGCGCCTGGTAGGCCTTGGCGGCGGCATGCTCGAAGCGGGCGGACGGCGTATGGGCGATGACCTTGGCGAGGAGCGAGTCGAAGCTGACGCTCGGCGCGTATCCCTGGTAGCCGAAGGTGTCGACGCGAATCCCCGGCCCGGAGGGGATGTCGAAATGGGCCAGCGTGCCGGCCGAGGCATGGACGTCGCCCTGGGCGTCCAGCGTCTCCATGTTGACGCGGACCTGGATCGCGAAGCCGCGCGGTGCGGGCAGCCGATCCTGAGTCAGCCCGAGCGCGTCGAGCGATCGGCCGGCCGCCAGCTCGAGCTGCGTTCTCACAAGGTCGATCCCGGTGACCGCCTCGGTGACGGTGTGCTCGACCTGGAGACGCGCGTTGGCCTCGATGAAGGCGATGGACGACGGGTCGGCCGCGTCGACGAGGAACTCGAAGGTGCCGAGGCTGCTGTAGTCGACCGCCTGGGCAAGACACAGGGCGTGGCCGACGAGCCGTTCGCGCATGGCCGCGGTCAGGCAGGGGCTGGGCGCGATCTCCACCAGCTTCTGGTGCCGGCGCTGGATGCTGCACTCGCGCTCGCCCAGCTGGACGATCGTCGCGCCGTCGCCGGCGACCTGCACCTCGATGTGGCGAGCGTGACGGATCAGCCGCTCGACATAGACGTCGGCGATGCCGAACGCCGCCTGCGCCTCGGACCGGCACCGGGCATAGGCCTCCGGCAGGTCCGCCGGCGTCAGCACCGCGCGCATGCCGCGCCCGCCGCCGCCGGCGACAGCCTTGATCATCACCGCGCCGTCGGCGCCGAGGCCGGCGAGGAAGGCGGCGGCCTCGTCCAGGCTGGTCGCGCCGGACGATCCCGGCAGGACCGGCACGTCGAGGCTCACCGCGAGGCTGCGCGCCCGCACCTTGTCCCCGAAGACGTCGAGCACCTCCGGCCGCGGCCCGACGAAGACGATGCCCGCGCGTTCGCAGGCCCGCGCGAAGGCGGCATTCTCGCTGAGGAAGCCGTAGCCCGGATGGATGGCCGTGCAGCCGGACTCCCGGGCAAGCGCCACGATGGCGTCGATGTCGAGATAGGCGGCAGCGCCGGAACCGGCCAGCGGCCTGGCCAGGTCGGCCTTGCGGACATGAAGCGAGGACGCGTCGTCGGTCGAATGCACGGCGACGGTCTCGATCCCGAGCTCCGCCGCCGCTCTCAGGATACGCACCGCGATCTCGCCGCGGTTGGCCACGAGCAGCCGGGAAAGCCTGGCCGGCTGGCTTGCCGCGCTGGTCACTGCTTTTGGATTCCGGCCTTCTTGAGAACCTCGGCGTTGAGCTCGCCTTCGTGGGCGATCTTCTTGCGGAAGGCGGCCGAGTCGAGCACCTCGATGTTTCCCTGGCCAAGCAGGAGCGACTTGGTCTTGGGATCCTCGGTCGCCGCCAGGACCGCCTTGTAGAGCGCGTCGATCACGGGTTGCGGCGTCTTGGAGGGAGCGACCACGCCAGTCCAGAACGAGGTGGCGAAGCTCGGATAGCCCGACTCGGCGACCGACGGCACGTCGGGCAGATCGCGCCAGCGCACCGTCGTCGACACCGCAAGGGCCTTCAGCCTGCCGGACTGGATCAGCGGCAGGGCGTTCGGCGTGTCGAACGCGGCGTCGACCTCGCTGGACAGCAGCGCGGCCTGCGCCGGAGCCGCCCCAGCATAGGGCACGTGCACCATGCGCGCGCCGATGGTCGCGCCGAGCAGCTCGAAGGAGAGATGGGCGAGGTTGCCGACGCCGCCAGTGCCGTAGTTGATCGTATCCGGCTTGCTGGTCGCGAGCTTGACGAAATCGGCGAAGGTCGCGACCGACTTGGTCTTCGGGTTATTCGGGTTCACCACGAGCACGAAGGGCGCGGACACCACCATCGCAACCGGCGTCAGGTCGACCAGCGGATCGTACTTCATGTCCTTGTAGAGCAGATGATTGGTGGTCATCGTGCTGGCATTGCTGATCAGGATCGTGTAGCCGTCCGGTGCCGCGCGGGCGACCATCGTCGCCGCGATGCTGCCGTTGGCGCCGGTGCGATTCTCGACGACGACCGGCTGGCCGAGGCGCTGGCGCAGATCCTCGGCGAGGTAGCGCGCCACGAGGTCCGTGGAG
This sequence comes from Reyranella sp., assembly GCF_050185545.1. Taxonomy (GTDB): domain Bacteria; phylum Pseudomonadota; class Alphaproteobacteria; order Reyranellales; family Reyranellaceae; genus Reyranella. Next base: position 5,169 of record NZ_JBFWZI010000292.1, read on the forward strand.
GCTCCCGGCGAGAAGCCGACGATGAACCTGATCGGCTGGGAAGGGTAGCTCTGCGCCCCGGCGGAGGCGGCGGCCAGGCCGATTGACGCAACCGCAAGCAACAGGCCTGACAATCGTCTTGAAACGGCGAACATTCGACGTCCTCCCGGATTGATTATCTTGGTTGGCGCGGCAGTATGGGATCGTATAATTTAATGGTCAACCAGCAAGTAAGGTGGATCTTGCCGAAGCCCTCGCAATCGCCCCCCCGCCGCACCCAGGAAGATCGCCGCGAAGAGTCTGATCGGCGGATTCTGCGCGCGGCGATCCGCCTGATCGCCCGCAACGGCTCGGCCGGCACGAGCATGGCCGAGATCGGCCTCGCCGCCGGCTACAGCCGCGGACTGCCCAGCGAGCGCTTCGGCACCAAGGACGCGCTGCTGCGGAGCGTGGTCGCCACCATCGAGGAGGCCTTCCAGGCCCGCCTGGCCGGCGATCTCGGCGACAAGACAGGCCTGGCGGCGGTGGAGGCGCGCGTCGGCGCGCACCTGGACGGCGCCTTGAAGGGCGCCGCCGGCGTGCGCGCCCTGTACCTGCTCTACATGGAGTCGCTCACCGTGGCGCCCGACCTGCATGCGCAGATCGCGCAGATGGGCCACGACAACCGGGACGGGCTCGCCGCCCATCTGCGCGAGGCGCAGCGCCTGGGCGAGATCAATCGCGACATCGACTCGAAGGCCCATGCGATGGTGATCCTCGGCGCCATCCGCGGGATCATCACCCAATGGGTGATCGATCCGAGGGCCGTCGATCTGCTGGAGGCCAAGGCTGTTCTGGTATCCATGGTGCAGCGTCTGGCCGGTCGACCGCGCAGCGGGCGATGACCGGCCTGCCCGGCTGCTCGCTCTTGCATCGCGGGCGATATCGCGGCCTTCTGGCGGCCGAGGTAAAGCCGAATGGATGCCTGGGCGATGGAGCCCGTCTTCCAGCAGAACGGGTACGAGTCTCCTGACTGGCGGGCGCTTTCAATATTGCAGAGCGCCGCGTGTCCTCGAATGGCTCCGCAAAGCGATAAGTCTCCGGTGGTAGGCCCGGCAGGATTCGAACCTGCGACATAACCGTTATGAGCGGCTCGTTCTAACCACTGAACTACGGGCCCCCGACCGACCCGCGCGTCGCTCCGGAGAGGTCGCTCTTGTAGCCTATTC
>NZ_JBFWZI010000293.1:0-6256 GCF_050185545.1 Reyranella sp.
CCAACATCCAGGCACCCCGCTTCGGCAAAGGTGCCGCCAATAGAAACCCATTGTCGGCCTGCACGGGAATACAAAATGTTGAGGTGAGTCAAAATGACACACCCAAGAGTTGTGTCCACTCCGTAGCTGCTTCGCTGGGGAGGTGTCGCCGTCCTACGGCGACCTGCCTCCTCCGAAGCGAAGCCGACGCGGCTTCGCGCAGGCAGACGGAAGGGTCATGCTCATGCGGACCGCGGGCGTCTCGCCCGCTCATACTCATGAGATCACGAGCGGGCGAGACGCCCGCGGTCCGCATGAGCATGACCCTTCCGTCTGCGAAGACGCGGACACCCCAGCGGGGCGCCGGGGAGGACCATGAAAGGGCGCGCTTCACTTTCCGGGGAGGCAGGCCGGCGTCCCTTGTGACGCTCGGATCGGTGGCCCATATCACGCCCATGCGAACCACCCTTCTTGCCATGGCTGCGCTGGCCCTTGTGAGCAGTCCGGCGATGGCGCAATTGGTGCCCGGCTCCGTCGGCAATGCCGGACGCCTTCCCGACACGATGCTGCCCGGCGCCTTGCCGCCGCCGCCCACGATGCCGGCGCCGTCGAGTCCGGCGCCGGCGCCGTCGGCGTCCTACGGCAATCGCTATCCCAATACCGAGTCGCTCTCGCGCGACCGGGTCGAATCGCAGGGCTACCGCGTGCAGCGGATCACGCCGCAGAACAACGGCTCGTGGAAGGCGGAGACGCGGCGCGACGGCGTTCCGAGCCGGGTCATCATCTATCCCGACGGACGCATGGTCGAGGAGCGCTAGACTCGCCTAGGTCGACGCCTCGGCCGCGATGCGATCGAGGATCGGCAGGAGATAGCGGCGGAACTCGGCCGGGCTCTCGGACATGGGGAAATGACCCATGCCGCGCATCACCTCGAAATGCCGCGCCTTGGTGATGCGGGCGACCTCGGCAGTCAGTTCCGGCGTGGCCGAAAGATCGTACTCGCCGGTCAGCAGGTACAACGGGCACTTCCGGGTATCGAGCGCATCGAGCGCCGCGTTGCGCAGGTCACCGTCGGTGAAATAGTAGTGCAGGTCGCCGAGAAACACCGACGGCCCACCCTGCATGTAGTGCCAGAGTGTCTCCCAGCGATCGGCGTTGGGCGACGCCGGCGCGATCAGGCACGCGACCGAGCCGGCCGCGGCCTCCTGGCCGTGCACGTCGGGCCGGAACATGAAGCCGAGATCGCGCAGCCTGGTGTCGGCGCCGGCATCGGCATGGGTTGCCGATTGCAGGCCGATCGCTGCCCGGAAGTGCTCGCCGTGCCGCAGCGCCAGGTGGAGGACCGCCCGGCCGCCGATCGAGCATCCCATGACGACCGGACGATCGAGCCCCAGCGCACGCGACACCGCCGTGACGATGTCGACATAGCCGTCGGTCGTGAGGCGGTAGGCCTCGCGCTCGAAGCCGGGCGGCGGCGACGACTTGCCATGCCACGGCAGGTCGAAGGCGATCACGCGATAGCGCCGCGTGATGTCGGCGTCGTTGAGCAGGGCGCGATACTGCCTGCCGTCGGCCCCCGCGGTATGCAGGCACAGCAACGGAATGCCCTGCCCGGCCTCTTCGAAATAGAGCCGGTGCGGCTTGCCTTGAAAGTCGAGCCGCAGATAGCGACCGACGATCGGCTCGATGACCGGCATACCGACGGGTGCCGCTTTTTCGGGCGATGCTTCCGGCCGCAATGCGGCGAACACCTGCTCCAGGAACAAGAGGTTGCGGCCCCAGGCCAGCACGTCGCCGTCCACGGTCATGTGCCCGACGCGCTGCATGGCGACCAGGCTCTGGAAGCCGACCGGCGGGGAGGGCTTGGCAAACTCGGCCCACACGCCCGGCCCGGCGGCGAGGCTGAAGGCGGCGGATGACGCCGCACCGGGCTCCACGGCAATGTCCTCGCCGATCCGCACGCCGATCTGCTCCTCGCCGCTCTTCACGGTCAGCAACAGGTTGGCGAGTCTGGCCCGTCTTTGCAGGGCCGCGTTGTCGTCGAGCGCTCTCGCGAGACGCGTGAAGTCGACCATGGTCATTTGCCCACTTTGATGTTGGCGTCCTTGATCACCTTCTCCCACTTGGGGATGTCTGCTGCGATGGCGGCGCGGGTCTCCTCGGCGGTGCTGCCGACGACCTCGAGGCCGATCGCCAGGAACTTCTTCTGCACCTCGGGATCGGCCAGCACCTTGAGCGCATCGGCGCGCACTTTGTCGAGGATCGGCTTGGGCGTGCCGGTCGGCGCCATCAGGGCGAACCACGAGACTGCCTCGAAACCCGGGAACCCCTGTTCGGCCACCGTCGGCAGGCTCGGCGCGCCCGCCGCCCGCTTCTGGGCCGTAAGGGCGAGCCCGCGCACCCGGCCGTCATTGACGAACGGCATGGCAGCGCCGGCGTTCTGGATGCCGACCGGCACGACACCGCTCATGACATCGGTGAGGTTGGCGCCGCGATAGGGAATGTGCTCCATCTTGATGCCGGCCAGGCTGCTCAGCAATTCGGTGGCGACATGCTGCGGCGTGCCGACGCCCGGCGAGCCATAGCTCAGCTTGCCGGGGTTCGCCTTGGCGTAGGCGATCAGCTCGGCGAGTGATTTTACCGGCATGTCGTTGTTCACGAACAGGATGCTCGAGGTAACGAGCGTGGTGGTGATCGGTGCCAGATCCTTCAACGGATCGAACGGCAGCTTCTGCAGGCTGGGCAGTATTGTGATGGCCGCGTTGCCGGACCACAGCAGCGTGTAGCCGTCGGGGTTGGCCTTGGCCACGCGGTCGGTCCCGATCGCGCCCGAGTTTCCGGGCACGTTCTCGACCACCACCGGCTGCCCCCACATCTCGGCAAACTTGTGGGCGAATATCCTGCCGCTGACGTCGGTGGCGCTGCCGGCCGTGAAGCCGACAACCAGCTTGACCGGCTTGTCCGGCCAGCTGGTCTGGGCTGCCAGCGGCGCGGCAACGAAGGTGGCAAAGGCGAACGCGGCGGCGACTCGGCAAAAAAGGTTCATGAACGCTCCTCCCGTATCGCGGATCTCGGCGACCAGCCGGATCCCCGTCGTTGGCGTCTATCCTTGCATATCGCGCTTCGCGCGCGCGAGCGCCCGGTAGGCCATCAGCGTCGCCCAGCGAGTGCGCGGTTCTCCAGGCGGCTCAGCAGGCGGACCAGGGGCCAGAGCAGCAGGAAATAGACGATTGCCGCCAGCACGATCGGGGTCGGGCTGTAGGTGACGCTCTGCGCCTGGCGGGCCTGGAACAGGAGCTCGGGAACCGCCACCACGCTGCCGAGCGACGTGAGCTTCACCACCTCGAGGGTGTTGGACAGCAGGTCGGGCAGGACGTTTCGCACCGCCTGCGGCAGCACGATGTAGGTCATCGCCTGCAGGCGGCTGAGGCCGGTCGAACGGCCGGCTTCGATCTGGCCGGACGGCACCGAATCGATGCCGGCGCGAAAGATCTCGCCGTAGTAGGCGCCCGTGTTGAGGAAGAAGGCGATGGCGACACAGGCGAAGCCGCCGAGCTCGAGCCCGGCAAACGGCAGGCCGGCGAAGAGCAGGACCAGCAGGACCAGCGGCGGGAAGGCACGAAAGAAATCGACCCACGCCATCAGCGGCCAGCGCACCAGCGGATGATGGATCGTGGCGAGCAGTGCCAGCATCAGGCCACCCAGCAGGCCGAGCGGCACCACGATCAGCGACAGCAGAACGGTGTTCCACAGGCCGGCCAGCACGATCGGCCAGATCGCGGCGATGATCTCGGGATTGAGAAAGGTCTCGATCATCGCTTCCACGCGAACCGTGTTTCGATCCAGCGCGCCGCAACGACCACTGGCAGGAACAGGACGATGTAGGCCGCCGCTCCCATCATCAGCGGCGACGGATTGTACGAGTTGGAAACCGCGGAGCTCGCCTGGCCCAGGATCTCGGTGACGGCCACGACGGTGCCGAGCGCCGTGCCCTTGGTGATGGCGATAGTGCGGTTGGTGAGCGGCGGGATGGTGAGCCGCAGCGCCTGCGGCAGGATGACGTTTATCAGGGTCTGCCAGAATGACAGCCCGGTCGAGCGCGAGGCCTCCCACTGGCCACGCGGAATCGAGGTGATGCCGGCCCAGAAGATCTCTTCGGAGAAGGCCATCAGCACGAAGGCGAGCGACAGCCAGGTCGACACGAACCCGGACGGCGACACGCCCGCCGCCGGCAGGCCGAAATAGATGAGCACGATGATGACCAGCGGCGGCAGGGAGCGGAACAGGTCGACGATGAAGATGATCAGCCAGTTGAGCGGGCGGATCGCCAGCGCCCGCAACAGCGCCAGCGCCAGGCCCGCGAGCAGCCCGCTCACCACGATCAGCACGGCGAGCTCTATGGTGACGACCATCCCCGACAGGATGTCGGGATAGTATTTCAGCATCACCTTCGCATTGAAGAAGGTGTCGACGAAGCGGTCCCAGGTGCTCATGGCGCGGGGCCGCCAATCACACGCCTCCCACGTCTTACGCCAGGGAGTGCACGCAATTCTTTTTCCTCCCCGGTCATCGGGGGAGGTAGCCCGCAGGGTCGGAGGGGGAAGGCCGCAATCGGGTTCCCTCCGCTCCCGACGTCGAAATCTGGAGCGTCTCTTTTGGGGCCTTCCCCCTCCGCCCCGTATGACGAGCCACCTCCCCCGATTACGGGGGAGCGACTCGAGATGTGCCCACTCCGTCGCGGCGGAGGCAAATGAAGTCGTGCTCGTCCCACGTCAGTGCCGCTGGATCTGGCCGATGAAGGTGCGGGTGCGTTCCTGGGTCGGGTTCTCGAAGATGGCGGCGGGCGGCCCCTGCTCCACGATCAGGCCGTGATCCATGAACACCACGCGGTCGGCGGCATTGCGGGCAAAACCCATCTCGTGGCTGACCACGATCATGGTCATGCCGCTCTGGCGCAGGTCGCGCATGACCTCGAGAACCGAACCCACCAGCTCCGGATCGAGCGCCGAGGTCGGCTCGTCGAACAGCATGACGCGCGGCTCGAGCGCGATCGCCCGGGCGATGGCGACGCGCTGCTGCTGGCCGCCCGAGAGCTGGCCCGGCGTGTGGCCGGCACGGTCGGCCAGGCCGACGCGCTTCAAGGCCGCGAGGCCGAGCTCATCGGCCTCGGCACGCGACTTGCCCACGACCTTGCGCAGCGCCAGCGTCACGTTGCCGAGCGCCGTCATGTGCGGATAGAGGTTGAACGACTGGAACACCATGCCGATGCGCTGGCGGGCATGGTTGATATCGGTGCGCGGGTCCAGCATGTCGATGCCGTCGACCACGACCGATCCGGAGGACGGCTCCTCCAGTCGGTTGAGGCAGCGCAGCAACGTCGACTTGCCCGAGCCCGACGGCCCGATGACGAACACCAGCTCGCGCTCCGCCACCCTGAGATCGACGCCCTTCAGGACATGAAGGGCGCCGAAATGCTTGTGGACGTCGCGCGCGTCGACGATCGGTTCAGCCACACTTCAGCTCGTGCGGCGTCGGATCGTAGCCCGGCATGCCCGGCACGCCGTAACCCGGCGTGATGACGACGGCGAGGTCATCGGCATCCGGCTTCTTGTTGAACCACTTCTCGTAGAACTTGGCCATCGTGCCGTCCTTCTTCATGCAGTCGAGCGCGTCCTGCAGCTCGGCACGAAGCTTGGGATTGTTCTTCGGCACCGGTGCGGCCCAGTGGGCGCGCGTGTCCTTGAGCTCGAGATCGGCGACGAACTGCGGATTCTTCGAGGCGGCAAAGACGATGGTGGTGTTGCCGCCCAGCGTGGCGTAGGCGCGCCCCGAAATCACGGCCTGGGTTGCGTCGGGCTGGGTGTCGTAGACCTGCACGGTGAAGCCGTGCTTCTCGCCCATCTCCTTGGCGAGCTTCTCGTAGGGCGTGCCCTTGTTCACCGAAACCGACTTGCCCTTGAGATCTGCCCAGCTCTTGATCGGGGCCGAGCCCTTCTTGATGCCGAACTGATAGGCGGTCCACAGATAGCCCGCGGTGAACAGCATGTTCTCCGCCCGCTCCTTGGTCACGGTCGTCGGCGCCGCGATGAAGTCGTAACGGCCGGCCTGCATGCCTGGGATCAGGGTCGAGAAGCTCACCGAATCGATCACGATCTCGCGCTTCATGCGGCGCGCCACCTCGGTGAAGACGTCGATCTGGAACCCTTCCGTGCCGCCGCCCAGCTTTGGCATGGCGTGCGGCGCGAACGTGCCGTCGACCCCCGTGCGCAGCGGCGGC
>NZ_JBFWZI010000294.1:0-6160 GCF_050185545.1 Reyranella sp.
GCCATGGAGAGGCCGATCGTGGCCTCGCACGACCAGGAGGTGCGCCCCGATGCCCGTACGGATTTATGCCAATCATTTCTCTGCCGCGTCGCAGGTCTATCGCGTCGATCAGAACGGGTTGACGCCGGCCATGCGCGGACTTGCCCAGAGCGTCGCCCGCATTGCCGCCTCGGCCGTGCCGGAGCTCGTCGACAACTCGGGCGGTGCAGCGGCCGATGGGACGCTCGACGCCATCGCGGCGTTCACGCCAGCGGCACTCGGAACGGACGATGCCGTGCAGAAGGCGGCGCTCGAAGCGGGCTTCGCCACCATCGTCGACGCGCTGAAGGAAATCCTGACCCAGTGCAATCAATTGCACGCCAAGGTGCCGGCGCTCGCGGGCGTGCTGGTCGACAATCTGTCGGGAACGGCCGCCGACGGGACGATCGGCGTAATCTCCACCTCCTACAGCGGCGTGGGGGCGTCCATGGCGTCGGCCGTCGGCGCCAACGCCGTCCTGACGGACCTCCGCAACCGGATCGCCCAGCTCGGCTACGCCGTCGACACGCTTTCGGTCGCCTGCGGCGTGCCGCCTCTGGTCGACAATTCCGGTGGCCTCGACTCGACCTCCCTGGTCGTCGCGGATGTCGCGGTCTCGACCGGAGCGCCAGCCTCGGGCGCCGACACCGGCGCCGCCAATGCCATCGTCAAGGCGGCGAACGCCACGGCGGTGATGGGCAGCGTCGCCGACGCGATCAAGGAACTCGCAACCAAGCTCAACGCCTGCCGGTCGGCGACCGGCGGCACGGCCCTCGTCCTTGCCGCCTGAGCCGGGAGCCTCGACATGTCGATCCTCACGCGAAAGACCCTGGTGTACGCCGAGCTCGAAGGCAGCTACGGCATCGCGGCGGCACTCACCGATTCGACGAGCCCGATGCTGGTAGAGGACGCCGACTACAAGCTCGACGTCAGCAACATCCAGCGCAACCTCTACCGCAACGACCTTTCGCCGAGCGCCGACATCATCACCCGAAAGATGGGCAGGATGTCGTTCAAGCACGAGCTGCGCGGCGGTGGAGCGGTCGGCACGGAGTGCCGAATGGGGCGATTGCTGCGCGGCTGCACCATGGTCGCCACCAACCGGGGCGCGGCCTGGTGGGGCGCCTTCCTGGCGGCCGCCCAGCCCAACTCGCCGGCGGTCAGTTGGAATGGCGGCGGAAGCCTGTCCGCGCTCGCCGAGCCCAAGACAATCCACGTCCAGGTCACCACCAGTGGGGGCTCGGGCGTGGCACGCTGCTCGATCAGTTACGACGACGGCACCGCGACCCAGACCAACGTCGCCATGGTCTCGGGCTCTGCGCTGTCGCTGAGCGGCGGCCTTGCCGCGGCAACGATCACCCCGACCTGGTCGGGCACGCTGGTGACGGGACAGGCCTGGGTGGCGACGGCGTGGCCGCCGGGAATTCAGTACCTGCCGTCGTCGGACGAGGGCGTCTACGGCAGCCTCACCATTCGCATGTACAAGGATGGCATGGCACACCTGCTGACCGGCGCCTACGGCTCGTTCAAGATCAACGCGCAGGCGGGGCAGCGCGCCAGCGTCGAGTTCGAGTTCACGGGCTTCTACAACGCGCCGACTGACGTGCCGCTGCCGGCCAATCCCGTGTTCGAGACCACTTTGCCGCAGCAATGCGAGCTCGGCCGCCTGCATCTCGATGGCTTCGGCGTGGCGAGCCCGATCGGCAATATCTGTGCCGTCGACACCTTCTCTTACGACATCGGCAACAGGATCGATCCGCGCATGTCGATCAACGCCGCCGACGGCTTCACCGGCGTTCGCATCACCGAGCGCAGCTCGACCGGAGGCATCGATCCCGAGGCCACTCTGGTCGCGCAACAGGATTTCTGGTCCAAGCTCGCCAACGGCCGGCAGATGCCGTTCGGCATGCGTGTCGGGACGGCGGCCGGCAACATGTGGGCGATCCATGCGCCGGCGGTGCAGTACACCGGCCTCACCTACAAGGATCGCAACGGGCTCGCAGCACTCGACGCGGCGCTGCAGTTCAATCGCCTCAACGGCGACGACGAAATCCTGCTCTACGTCTGTTAGCCGCTCGAAACACAAGAAGCGGGTCCCTCGGGCCGCACCGGTAACGGTGCGGCCCTTCTTTTCCGTCGGTCAGAGATGCGCCGATCGACCTGAAATCGACTACGGCGTCGCGGACCATGATGGTACGATTCGATCGAAGAGGGAGGAGGTCGCTTGGCATCGCCCGCTCGCCGTCTTTCTGGTCGAAGGATGTGGAAGCTCGGGACTGCTCTGGTCGTCGCAGCCCTGTTGGCGATCGCAATGGCTGCCGTCCCGGCTGCCGCCGACCGGATTGTCCCGGCCGGCGATGAGCGTGCGACCCCGAAGAGCACCGTCGTCATCCTGCCGTTCACCGTGTGCCCGACCTGTCCGCTGCCGGGCGTGCTGGCAGGGTTGAAGGTCGATCCGAGCGATGTCGTCAGGGTCCATGCCGCCCTCGGCAAGAGGCTCGATGCCGCTGTCTACGCGACCGTCACCAGCGGGCGGGCGACCATGACGCAGGTGGCCGGGAAGCCATCCCGGCTGGACATCCTCGAGGTCTACACCAGCGGTGGCCAGCTGGCCCTGGCGACCCGTGCGGCGGACGGCTCGTACGAGATCGCCCTTCGTCAGCCGAAACCGGAGCGTGGGCAGTCAGGCGTCAAGGTTTCGGCACCGCCGACATGGGGAACCAAGATCGAGACGGATCCGACGGACGGATCGCAGTCGGTTTATCTCGCGACCCGATCGCTCGGCAGCGTGCAGGAAGGGACCGCCGATGATCGGCCTGGGATACTCGTCGTGAGATGCCTGCGGGGCAGGGTCTCGGTGGTGATGTCCTGGCCGCGCTTCCTGGGGCTGCGCAGGGGCCAGACCATTCAATGGAGCCTGGACGCCGCGCCCTGGGTTTCGGAGTACTGGGCGATCTCCTCGGACGGTGCCTCCTGGGGCCCTGGTCCGCCCCCTTCCTGAAGCGGCTCTATGCGGCCAGGCGACTGGCTGTCCGCGTGACGCCCTATGGCCTGCCGGCCCAGACCCTCGAGTTTCGGCTCGACGGCCTCGAGGTGGATGCTGCCCCGCTTCGGGATGCCTGCAATCTCAAATAGCCGCGACGCCTCTGGCCGGAGCGACACGTCGCTGGCCGCAGAAGCGATCCACCCCGTCCCACCCAGGTAGGCGCCACGAGCCCGGTTGGTATCGTGCTCGCATAGTCGGCAGCATCCCGGGGAAGGGCGGAATGGCGATCAAGGCTCTCACATTGTCGTCCGTGAAGGTGATCGAATCGGACAGCGATCCGGCCAGAGGCTCGGCCGACGCCACGAAATTCACGATCGGCGCGATCGACGCTTTCGTGTCGGCCTACGTGTTCGACCGCACGCTCACCTTCACCGAGAACGATGCCGGCGGCGTCGCGATGGCCCAGGTCAAGATGAGCGAAGCCAATCTCGAGGCCGTCCGCTTCGGCCTGCGGGGCTGGGAGAATCTCAGGGACGATCGCGGCAATGACGTGCCGTTCACGACCGCCGACCGCATCGTCATGGGCAAGAAGTACATCGCGGTCGCCGACGAGTGCCTTGCCCTGCTGGGCCAGGACCTGGTGCGCGAGCTCGCCAACGCCATTCGCAGGATCAACGAGGTGACGCCCGACGACGCAAAAAAATCCGTCGCGGCGTAGCGGCGCTCGTCCTGCTGCCGGAGCGCGTCTGCAGCACCTGCTCGGCGCGCCAGCAGAGGGAGTATGGCTGCAACGCGCGGCAGGACGGGACCGGCGCCTGGATCGACAAGGCGGTGGCGCCCGTGATCTTCGATGGTGCCGAGTCGTGGGCCTGCCCACGCCGCCCGGTGAAGGATGAGCCAGCTGCCTTCGCCGAGCTCATGGGGCTTTATGCACTCTACGCGGAAGGTGTGTTGGCCGACGACGGCTCGATCATGGGCCAGGCCGTCAAGTACGTGACCCTCATGCGTCTGGTGCACTCGGTCGTTACGGAGTGCCAGGCGCAACAGCGAGAGGAAGCCAGGAAACGACCATGAACGCCCGGACAGAGCTGAACCTCGTCGTCAGGATGCGCAACGAAGCGGCCGAAATCCTCAGGAAGCACGGCGAGGAGACCAGCCGCGTGGGTGCGGCCTATCGGCTGGTGAACCGGCAGATCGAAGTCTTCCGCGAGTCGCTGCAGCAGACGGCAAAGGGAATGATAACCCTGACCGGCGCCGTACGCGCCGCGAGGGCGGACGTTGCCGGCAACCCTGCGCTGATGGCGCGGCTGGCCGGTGACCCGGCCCAAGGTTCGGAGACGGGCAGGGACGTCGCACCGGAAAGGATCGTGCATCGCATCACGCAGCATGAACCGGTCCTCGTTCGGTCGCACAGGGCGCTCGATCAGGTCGACGAGGTTGGCCGGGACGAAGGAAGAAGCATTGGCGGACCTGGCGGACCAGGGGCCGCGGCAGACGGCTGGGAGGGAACCGGGCCGCGAGGCCATCGCGGTGCTCGAGCTTTCGGAGGGCAGGAATTCCATTTCGGGCTGCGCCAGGGCCGCGCCCTTGCGGCAGTGTTGGACATACCCGACCTGGCGGCCGTCAATGAGCTGAAGGCGGCAGTCGACGCGACCTTGCGCAATCAGGTCCTCCTGATGCGCAGCCTCCCCGCGGCGTCTCTCTGGCAGGAGAGCAGGGGACTTGGTCCGGCCATCGGGCACTCATCGCAGATGCCGATCGAACCAGGGATGCTGGAGGCCCTCATGGGCAAACGTGCCCCTACCGCCGAGCTTATGCCCGCGTATCCGACCCGGGAGGCTTTCTCGCGATCCATGTTCGACGCCTCGTCCGTTGTCACCACGATCGCCGCGGGCAGGCGCGAGCTGATTGCTGAAATCAGCGCCTGGCTCTCGTCGCTGTCGCGGGAGGTGACCCGGGCGACGATGCAGATCAAGGAACGGCCGGAAATCGAGGACGGCAGGAGGAGCGAGGAACGCTTGCTCGAGCGGCTGACGCTTGGGTTGAAGCACCTCGTGACGACCGGCTGGCGGTTCGAGGAGTCTGCCCCGGATCGCGGGGTCTGGTCCCCGGAGCGCGGCGTCCCTGCCGCCGAGAGCGTCTTCGGTCGGCGAGCCTCGGCCGTGATGGTTCCCGAATGGATCGGGTCGACTTCCGACGGCGGCGCGATCGGCACTCACCTGCGCGATGTAGCTGCGGACTGGCAAGCCTACGGGAGCGGGATCGCCAAGGCATTGGGGGCCACGGACCAAGTCCTGGCTGGCATCCTGACGCAGACCAGGGATTGGCGGTCTGCCATGCACAGCCTGATCAATTCCGTCGTGGCCGACTTTGCGCGAATGGCCATCCGGCAGAATGTCACCGGGCCCCTGGCTGACGCGATGTTCGGCGGCGGCCGCAGTACTGGTGATGGCGGCCTCCTGGGGCGTGCCTTCGGGTGGATCACCTCGCTGTTCGCCGGCGGCGGCGTCATGACGAGCCATGGTCCCGTGCCGCTGCGCACCTATGCGTCGGGCGGCATCGCCACCAGGCCACAGCTTGCGCTGTTCGGCGAGGGCTCGACGCCGGAGGCCTATGTGCCGGTGCCCAACGGCCGCATCCCGGTGACGCTGCGCGGCAGCAGCCCGGGCGTCGGCAGCATTGCCACCAACATCGTGATCAACATGACGGGAGGAAGCGGTGGCGCCGCCGGTACCGTCGCCGGTCCCGATCCGGCCGAGCAGGCGCGCAACATCGGAGCGCTGGTGAGCGCGGCCTTCAATCGCAATCTCGCCGAGCAGATGCGTCCCGGCGGCCTGCTCAATCCTGCCGGCACTCTCGGCACCGGCCTGGCCACCTGATGCCGACGACCACGAGCTTTCCGGCCATCGCCGCGTCGTTCGGAACCGAGCTGTCGCGGATGCCGCGGACGCTGAAGAACGCGTTCGGCAATGGCTACGAGCAGCGCGCCGGCGATGGCTTGAACGCGTCGCCCCAGAGCTGGCAGGTCGCGTGGGAGGGCATTGCCTTTGCGGAATGCACCACGATCGACTCGTTTCTCTCCGCGCAGAAGGGCTACCTCGCCTTCCTGTGGACGCCGCCCGGTGCCGGCAGCGCGCTGCAGTTCAAGTGTGAGAC
>NZ_JBFWZI010000295.1:0-6152 GCF_050185545.1 Reyranella sp.
TGCAGCGCCGCCCGCACGCCGTCGTAGGACAGGAGGCGGGCCAGCAGCGCGGTCGTCTCGGGCCGTCCGTCGGCGGCGGCATCGGCTTCGACACTGCGCACGAAGTAGCGCACCACATCAGCCCAGTTGACGAGGAAGGGGCGCAAGACGTCGGGCGCCACCAGCGCATCGGCAAGGTTGACTCTGGCGTCGGATGCCAAGGGTCCGACCAGGAACTCGACGAGGCGGACGGCGCCCTTGTTGGCCTTGAGCAGGTTCCATTGGCGATCGACGGCGACGCCGGGAAACGGCTCCTGCTGGGCGAGCATGTGCCCCACCGCGTCATTCACCTGCGCGAGCTCCGGTGCGGCGAGATCGGTCTCCCGCCACACCGGCGCGAAGCCCGCCGCCAGCAGCAGCGCATTGTGCTGGCGCAGCGGCACGTCGAGCGCGGTCGCGAGTCTCACCACCATGTCGCGGCTCGGCGCCGCGCGGCCCAGCTCGAGGAAGCTCAGATGCCGCTGCGAGATGTTGGCGCGCCCGGCGAGATCGAGCTGCGAGCGCCCGCGCCGCTGGCGCCACGCCCGCAACTCTGCCGCGAAGCCTTGCCTCTTCTCCATGACTACCTGCCAAGTAGTTGAATTCACTTCGACATTTGCCACCATCGCACATCGCGCGGCGACGTGACAGGGAGCGATTTGCGAAGGCCGCAGCGATGCGGGCTGATGGAGGGTTCGGTGAACGAGTGGCTGGGCGTGGCGATCGCGATCGTGTCGAGCTCCCTCGGCGGCACGGCGGCGGCGGTGACCCGCTATCTCGTGGGCAGCGCCGATCCGCTGACGCTCGCCCTGCTGCGTTGGGGCATCGGTGTCCTCTGTGTGCTGCCGGTGGCGCTGCTGATGCGGGCTCGCTGGCCGGGTCGACGGGACTGGTCGAGCGTCGTCGGCCTCGGCTTCCTGTTCTATGGCCTGTTCACCATCCTCTACAACCTCGCGATCGGCTACACGACGGCGGCGCGCGCCAGCCTCGCGCTGTGCACCCTGCCCCTGCAGACCATGGTGGTGGGCGCCGTGCTCGGCGTCGAGGCACTGACCCTGCGCAAGACCGCCGGGGTCTGTATCGCCGTGCTGGGCGTCGTCGCGGCGCTTGCCCTGGATCTCGGCGCGGCACCGGCCGGCGCGTGGAAGGGCGAGCTGATCATGGCCAGCGCCGTCGTCTGCATGGCGCTCTACAACGTCCTGTCGCGGCCGCTGATCCAGCGTTCCAGCGCGCTGGGGTTCCTGGCCGTCGGCATGGGCGCCGGCGCCGTGGCGTTGCTGATCGTCACGCTTGTCACCGGCCGTCTCGCGGTCCTGGCGACCTTCGGCCCGGGCCAGTGGATCGCCGGCGTCTATCTCGGCGTCACCGGCGGGGCGCTGGCCTTCATCCTTTGGGTCATGGCGCTCGAACGCGCCTCGCCAACGCGTGTCGCCAACACCATGACGGTCAATCCCATCGCCGCGGCGCTGCTCGCAAGCGTGGTGGTGGGCGAGCCCGTCACGCTCAACCTGGTTATCGGCCTTGTCGCCGTCTTCGCCGGCATCTGGATCGCCACCAGCCAGCCGGCGCCGGCGGAAGGGCGGTCTAGTGCCGGAAGTGCCGCATCCCGGTGAACACCATGGCCAGCCCCTTCTCGTCGGCCGCGTCGATCACTTCCTGATCGCGCAACGAGCCGCCAGGCTGGATGATCGCCGTGGCGCCCGCCTCGGCAGCGGCGAGCAGGCCGTCGGCGAATGGGAAGAAGGCGTCGGACGCCGCTACGCTGCCGATCGCCGGGCTTTCCTCGAGACCGGCCAGCTCGCCCGATTCGGCGGCGCGGATGGCCGCGATACGTGAGGAATCGCGACGGTTCATCTGGCCGGCGCCGACACCCACGGTGGCGCCGTCCTTGGCGTAGACGATGGCGTTCGATTTCACGTGCTTGCACACCGTGAAAGCGAACAGCAGGTCGTCGATCTCCTTCGGCGTCGGGGCGCGCTTGGTGACCACCTTGAGCGCGCTCCCGGGCACATGGCCGTTGTCGCGGCTCTGCAGCAGATAGCCGCCGGCGACGCTCTTCAGGGTCATGCCGGCACTCGCCGGATCGGGCAGGCTGCCGGCCAGCAGCACGCGCACGGCCTTGCGGCGGGCCAGCACGGCCAGCGCTTCCGGGGTGGCGTCCGGCGCGATGATGACCTCGAGGAAGCGCTTCGCCAGGTCCTCGGCGGTGCGCACCTCGAGCGTCGTGTTGAGGGCGACGATGCCGCCATAGATCGACACCGGGTCGCAGGCATACGCCTTCAGGTAGGCGGCGTACTGGTCGGCGCCGATCGCCACGCCGCACGGGTTGGCGTGCTTCACCACGACGACGGCGGGCTCCTTGAACTCGGCGACGCATTCGTAGGCCGCCTCGGTGTCGCCGATGTTGTTGTAGGAAAGCTCCTTGCCCTGGACCATGCGCGCCGTGGCGATGCCCGGGCGCCGGCTGCCGTCGGAATAGAACGCCGCCTGCTGATGCGGGTTCTCGCCGTAGCGCAGAACCTGCACGCGCTCGGCCGCGAGGGTGAGCCGCTCGGGGAAGGTCTCGCCTTGCTGGCGGGCGAACCACGCGGCGATCGCCGCGTCGTAGGCCGCCGTGCGCGCGTAGGCCTTGGCCGCGAGCGCGCGGCGCAGCGCTAGCGTCGTGGCCCCTTGGTTGGCCTCGAGCTCGGCGATCACCCGGGTGTAGTCGGCAGGGTCGACGACGATGGTCACGAAATCATGGTTCTTGGCCGAGGCGCGGATGAGGGCCGGCCCGCCGATGTCGATGTTCTCCACGCAGGTCGGAAAATCGGCGCCGCGCGCCACCGTGGCCTCGAACGGATAGAGATTGCTCACCACCAAGTCGATGCCGGCGATCTTGTGATCGGTCATCGCCTTGCAGTGAGCGGCATCGGTACGGCGGGCCAGGATGCCGCCGTGAATCGACGGCTGCAGGGTCTTGACCCGCCCATCCATGATCTCGGGAAAGCCGGTGTGGTCGCTCACCTCGACGACGGCGATCCCGGCGTCGCGCAGCGCCTTGGCCGATCCGCCGGTCGACAGGATTTCTATCCCGTGCCGGGCCAGCACCTTGCCCAGCTCGATCAGGCCTTCCTTGTCGGAAACGGAAACCAGCGCCCTCTCGATGCGGGCGAGGTCAGGCGTGGGCGAGGGAATGTAGTGCGGGGCGGCGGACATGGCGCGGTCTATACTCCGCAGCGCCGAACGTTGTAAGCGCCCGATTTCTAGACTATCCGGGATTTTCTAGATTGGGATGTTGGGCATGGGTATCAGCATCAAGAGTGCAGAAGCGGAGCGCAAGCTGAGAAGGGTATCCCGACTGCTCGGCAAGAGCATGACGGCTACGGTGCTTGAGCTCGCCGACGCGAAGCTGAAGGAAATCGACGTCCAGAAAGACCGCGAGCGGCGGCTGCGCAAGATCGACGAGATCGTGCGTCACGCGAAGACGTTGCCTATTCTGTCCACGGCCAGCGAGGACGAGATTCTCGGCTACAATGAAAATGGAACGTTCGATTGATCGTCGTCGACAGTTCGGCGCTCTTGGCGATCTATTTCGACGAGCCTGAGAAAGCCTCGCTTGCAGCCGACGTCGTCGGCTCGACTCGTCCACGGATGGGTACGCCGGATCTCTTTGAGGCGTCGATGGTGATCGAGGCCCGCCAGGGGGAGGCGGGGTCTCGAGATCTGGACAGGGTCTTGGCGAACCTGGAGCTGGAAATCCTGGCTTTCGAGGCAGGCCATGTTGCTGCCGCCCGACAGGCGTTCCGGCGCTTTGGCAAAGGCCGGCACCGCGCCGCGTTGAACTTTGGCGACTGTTGCGCCCATGCGCTCGCCGAGACGCTCGATATGCCGCTGCTTTTCAAGGGCAACGATTTCTCCCTGACCGACATCAAGCGCGTGCGATAACCCTCACCCCTCTGCATCCGGCAAAACGCGCACCCTGAAACCCTCGCTCTCCAGGGCCGCCACCAGCTCGCGCACATGTGGGCGGTCACGGGTCTCGACGGTGACGTCGAGCTCGGTCGACTTGGCGGCGACGCCGCCGAACAGGCGCTGGTGCTGGACGTCGACGATGTTGCCCCCGGCCTTGCCGATCAGGCCGGCGACGCGGGCCAGTTGGCCGGGCAGGTCGCTGATGGTGAGGCGCAGGCGCACGATGCGGCCGTCGCGCACCAGGCCGCGCAGCAGGATCGAGGCGAGCAGGCGGGTGTCGATGTTGCCGCCGCTCACCAGCAGCCCGACCTTGCGGCCGGCGAAGACCTGCGGATGGGCAAGCAGGGCCGCCAGGCCGGCGGCGCCGGCGCCCTCGGCCACCGTCTTCTCGATCTCGAGAAGGAGCGCGATGGCGCGCTCGATCGTCACCTCGTCGACCGCCAGCACGCGATCGAGCAGGGCACGGGCGATGGCGAGCGGCACCCGGCCGATGTCACGCACGGCGATGCCTTCGGCGATCGTGTCGCCGCCCACCGTCACCGGCTCGCCGGCGAGCAGCTGGCGCATGGCGGCGTAGCCCGCCGCCTCGACGCCGATCACGCGGATGTCGGGCTTTAGGCCGCGCGCCGCGACGGCGCAGCCGGAGATCAGGCCGCCGCCGCCGACCGGCACCACCAGCGTGTCGATCTCGGGCGCATCCTGCAGCATCTCGAGCGCGGCGGTGCCCTGGCCGGCGATGATGCGCGGATCGTCGTAAGGATGCACGAACACCAGGTGCTCGGCCGCCGCCAGGCGGTGCGCCTCGGCACCCGCTTCCGCGAGCGTGTCGCCGTGCAGGACGATGCGCGCGCCGTAATCGCGCGTGTGCTTCACCTTCACGTTGGGCGTGAACGAGGGCATGACGATGGTGGCCGGGATTCCGAGACGGCCGGCATGGTAGGCGACGCCCTGCGCATGGTTGCCGGCCGACATGGCGATGACGCCGCGCTTGCGCTTGTCCGGCGTCAGCTGCAGCAGCGTGTTGAGCGCTCCGCGCTCCTTGAACGAGGCGGTGTACTGCAGGTTCTCGAACTTGACCCAGACGTCGGCGCCGACGATACGCGACAGCGTATCGCTCTTCAGGCAGGGCGTGCGCACCACCGCGCCGGCAATCCGCTTGGCGGCCTCCTGGACATCGGCCAGGCTGACGGGAAGTTCATTCATGGTTCGAGCTGCCCAGTTCGAGCCGCCCGGTTCGAGCCGCCCAGTTCAAGTCACCCAGTTCAAGTCACTCAGTTCAAGTCACCAGTTCGAGCCGCCCAGCTCAAGCCGCCAGCCGGCGATCGAGCCAGTCGCGCGTGCGATACCAGGCGCCGATCACCGGCAGGAACCAAGGCTCGCCGTTGTAAAGCGCGTGCTCAGGGAAGTCGCGGCCGTCCAGCGGATTGACCGGCTCGTTGCGCCCGCCGACGATCTTCCTGGCGGTCTGGGTGCCGAGATAGGTCATCATGGCGACGCCATTGCCGTTGCACGCCAGCAGGTAGTGGATGCCCTGGTCGGTGCCCATGTGGGGCATGAAGTCGAGGGCGAAGGCGACGTTGCCGGTCCAGGCGTGGGTGATGCGGATGCCGTCGAGCTGCGGGAAGCGGTCGACCATGTAGCGGTAGAGCGCCGGCGCGCTCACTTCCGGCGGCGCCGCGGTGAAGCGCGCGCGGCCGCCGAAGATCAGATACTTCCCGTCGGGCGATGGCCGGTAGTAGGTCAGCACGCGCTTGGTGTCGCCGATGGCGCGCAGCTCGGGGATCAGCAGCGTCCGGGCATTCTCCGGCAGTTCCTCGGTGGCGATGATATGGCTCGCCACCGGCACCACCCGCCGCTTCAGGCGTGGCGTCAGGTCCCCGGTATAGCCGTTGGTCGCCACCACGACCTCGCGCGCCTCGATCGGGCCCTTGGCTGTCAGCACGCGCCAGCCGGCCGGCGTCTTTTCGAGTCGCTCGGCCTCGACGTTGGCGCACAGGATGGCGCCAGCGTGGTGCGCGGCCTCGATCAGGCCCTTATAGTAGAGCGCCGGATGGAGATGGCCGGCGCGGCTCGCATACATGCCGCCGAAATAATAGTCCGAGGCGATCATTTCGCGCTGGCGCTCGCGCGGCACCATGTGGCTGCCGGCATTGGCATAGGTGTTGTAGGTCTCGACCTTG
>NZ_JBFWZI010000296.1:0-6112 GCF_050185545.1 Reyranella sp.
CGTAAAACTCCCCCGATGGCTTGCCCTGCCGCTCGCAGTGCGTCACACCATGTCCTCCCCGGCTTTGCCGGGGAGGTGTCGCCGTCACACGGCGACGGAGGGGTCGTCATCTTGGACCGCGGGCGTCCCGCCCGCTCATGCTGCATGAACATGAGCGGGCGGGACGCCCACGGTCCAGAAGAGCATGACCCCCCGTCGCCGTATGACGGCGACACCTCCCCAGCTCCGCTGGGAGGAGATCGGAATCATGCTGCTGCTCATCGATAACTACGACAGCTTCACCTACAACCTCGTCCACTTCCTGGGCGATCTCGGCGCGCGCTGCGTCGTCCACCGCAACGACCAGATCACCGTCGACGAAGCGCTGGCGCTGAAGCCCGCCGGCATCGTGCTCTCGCCCGGTCCCTGCACGCCCAACGAGGCCGGCATCTGCATGTCGCTGGTCGAGGCCGCGGCGCGCACCCATGTCCCCTTGTTCGGCGTCTGCCTCGGCCATCAGGCGATCGGCCAGGTGTTCGGCGGCAAGGTGGTGCGTGCGCCGATGCCGATGCATGGCAAGCTGTCGGCGATCGAGCATCGCGGGCAAAGCGTGTTCGAGGACGTCCCCTCGCCGTTCCGCGCGACGCGCTATCACTCGCTGGTCGTCGATCGCGCGGGTTTTCCGAAGGATCTCGAGGTGACGGCGGAGACCGGCGAGATCGTCATGGGCCTGCGCCATCGCACCCTGCCGATCCACGGCGTGCAGTTCCATCCCGAGAGCATTGCCTCGGAGCACGGCCACAAGATCCTCGAGAACTTCCTCCGGATCGCCGGCGACCATCCCTCGCAGCAGGGCAAGAAGGCGGCTTGAAGCTCATCCTCTTCCGGACCGCGGGCGTCTCGCTCGCTCAAGTTCATGAGCGGGCGGGACGCCCGCGGTCCGGAAGAGCATGACTCACCCCTGCGCGATACGAGTCCAGTCCAATTCGACCTGCTTCACGTCGTAGGCCTTGAGCGACTCCCAGTGGCGCTGCAGGTCGCCGGCGAACAGGCCGCGGGTCACTGCGGCAGCCACCTTGGGCACGGCGGTGGTCATGGCGTTGATACTGCTGCCGGACGGCCCGAAGCTCATGGTCGAGCCGATGCCGAACAGGTGGATGTCGGCCAGCCATGGCGCCTCGCCCGGCGTGCGCTCCAGGAAGGCATAGTCGGGGCCGAGATACGGATAGGCGCCGAGCTGCTCGTCCTCCTCGCCGGGCGGCGGCGTGTAGCGATGGCGCCACAGCGCGATCTTGTCGGCGAAGCCCGCCAGCTCGGGCCGCCGACCGACATCCTGATGGATGCCAGTGCCGCAGATGACGTAGTCGGCATGAAACGGCCCACGCGGCGTGTCGAGGCGGATGCGTCCGTCCTCCATGCGCGCGTCCGTCCACGGCCGGCCGACATGCATGGTGAATTGCGGGAACGCCATCGCCCGCTTGTAGGTGTCGGCGGGAAAGCCTTCGCGGGCGCGCAGGATGGTGCCGACCAGGCGCCAGCGCCATTCGTCGGGCATCTCCCCGATGTGCTTCAGAAACCCGGCGAAGGTCAGCCAGCGATAGCGCTGCACCACGCCGGGCTCCGTCCGACGGCAGAACAGATGCGCTTCCGCGCCATGCTCCAGCGCCACCGAGGCATTGTCCATCGCCGAGGCGCCGGCGCCCAGCACGGCGACGACCTTCCCGCGCAGCCGATCGAAATCGATGATCTCGCAGGTGTGCGCCCGCCGGTCGGCCGGCAGCGCGCGCACAAAGTCGGGCATCCACCATTCGCCGGTGCCGTCCTGGCCCGTCGCCAGCACCAGCTTGCGAGCGGCCAGCACCTCGCCGCCGGCAAGCGTCACCAGCAGGCAGCGGCCGCCGTCGTCGAGCTCGCCCGGTGCAATGGCGACCGCCTCGGCGTCGTTGCGCACCGGCAAATCCAGGACGCGCCGATACCATTGCAGGTAATCATGCCATGCCTGGCTGGGAATCAGGCCGAGGCCGGCAAAGGCGCCGGCACCCTGCGTGGCGTCGTACCAGGCTTCGAAGGTCAGGCTGGAAATCCCGAGATCGGGACCCGTCTGATCCTTCGGGCTGCGCAGCGTCGGCATGCGCGCGAAGGTGACCCACGGTCCCTCTCGTCCGGCTGGCGCACGATCGATCACCAGAAGGTTGCTCACGCGATCGCGCATCAGGGCAAAGGCAATGGCGAGGCCGGATTGCCCGGCGCCGACGATCAGCGCATCGAGTGCCGGCCTGCCCCGGAACATCCGCGGCTTCATCCATTCCATGCGGGGATGTGCGGTCATCTCGATATCGCGGCGAACGCGGGCGTCGAGCGCCGCAAGGTCACTGGCTGTCATAGTCCCTGAGATCAGCAAGTCATATGCCATTGGCATGCATGTTGCGTCGCAGATTACCTGAATTCTCGACCAGGGGGTGACATGCGCAAAGCCAACAAGGGAACCGACCTCTCGCCGCGCAACAGCCTGTCGCGCCGCACCTTGATTGCCGGCGCCGGTGCACTCGCCGCCGCAGGCGGCGCTGCCTTCGCGCCGAAGACGGTCTTCGCGCAGAAGAGGGTGAGCGTGAAGTACACGCTGGGCTGGCTGCCCGAGGGCGCCAACATCTGGTCCTACGCCGCCAAGCAGTTCTGGTCCAAGGCCGGCATCGACGTCGTCATCGAGAAAGGTACCGGCTCCGCCGCGGCCACCCAGGCGATCGCCCAGGGCAAGTACGAGTTCGGCATTCCGGCCGCGCCCAACTCGATCCAGCAGGCGATCAAGGGGTTGCCGCTCCTGTCGCTCGGGTGCTTCAACTACGACACCACGATGGGCGTTGCAGTGCGGCCGGAGTCGCCGATCAAGGCGCCGGCCGACCTCAAGGGCAAGAAGGTTGGCTCGACCCTGACCTCCGGCGAGTACCCGTTCCTGCCGACCTTCCTGAAGAATGCCGGGCTCACCATGGCCGACATCCAGTCGGTGGCGCTCGACAACAAGGTGCGCGAGGTCGCGCTGATCGACAAGCAGTGCGACGCCATCACCTGCTTCGTCGCCAGTGCGCTGCCCAAGATCATGGCCGCCGGCATCAATCCGCGGGTCTTCCTCTACAGCCGGTTCGGCCTGCCCTTCTACGCCCACTCGCTCACCACGACCTCGGCGTTCTTCACCAAGGAGAAGGCCTTGTGCGAAGCCATGGCGATGGGCCTGTCCGAAGGCGTGAAGTTCGCCCTGCTCAATCCGGCGGAGACGATCGAGATCCTGTTCAAGGAGGTTCCCGAGCTGAAGCTCGCCTCGACCGCCAAGGATCAGGTCGCGATCGGCATGGGGGTGTGGGCCGCCAACTATGCCTCGAAGGAAGCGATGGACAAGGGCATCGGTTACGCCGATCCGGCGGTCTACGCCAAGATGACCGAGCTGGTGTTCGAGAACGCGTCGGCGCCCGGCGACAAGAAGCCCGATCCGGCCTCACTCTATACCAACGAGTTCGTCGGCAGGCTCAAGCTCTCCGACGCCGAATGGACCAAGGCCAAGGCCGCCTCGGCCAAGTACGCCCTGGGTTGAACGTGACGGCAACAGCAATCCGCGCGATCCAGCCGCCGCCTGCACCGTCGAGTGCGGCGGACTACGTCGCCATCGATCGCGTGCGCAAGGTCTACGGTGCCGGCACGCGCCAGCAGGTCGAGGCGGTCGCAACGAGCACGTTCTCGATCAAGGCCGGCGAGTTCGTCGCCCTGCTGGGGCCGTCCGGCTGCGGCAAGAGCACCTTGCTGATGATGATCGCCGGGCTCGATCTCCCGAGCGAGGGCAGCATCGCCGTTGCCGGCCGGCCGCTCGCGGCACCGCGCGCGCAAACCGGCATCATGTTCCAGGACCCCACCCTGCTGCCGTGGAAAAGCGCGCTCGACAACGTGCTGTTTCCCTTCCAGGTGGCGACTCGGCCGACCGACGAGGGGACGCGCGGGCGGGCGATGGCCCTGCTCGACCGGGTCGGCCTCGAGGGATTTCATCATCACAAGCCCGGCCAGCTCTCGGGCGGCATGCGCCAGCGCGTCGCCATCTGCCGCGCGCTGGTGTACGACCCCGACCTCCTGCTCATGGACGAACCGTTCAGCGCGCTCGATGCCATCACGCGCGACGAGATGAATCTCGTGCTCATGAAAATGTGGGAGGAGGAACAGCATCGCACCGCGCTTTTCGTCACTCACTCGATCCGCGAGGCCGTCTATCTCGCCGACCGAGTCCTGGTGATGAGCCGGCGGCCCGGTCGCATCGTCGAGGACATACGAATCCCGTTTGCCCGGCCGCGCGGGCTCGAGATCGGCGAGACCATCGACTTCAATCGCATCTGCGGCCATCTGCGCGGCAAGATCGATCATCGGTCCCATTGATGCTCGCCGCGGCCGTCGACCGCCTGCGCCCCATCGCCCTGCCGACCGCGTTCGGCGCCGGGTTGCTGCTTGCCTGGCAGGTCGCCGTCGCCCTGTTCGACTATCCCAAGGTGATTCTGCCCGCGCCGTCGGACATTGCCCTGGCGCTGCATGCCGACCTGCCGACCATCTGGCAGCAGGCCATCCCCACGGTGCGCGACACCCTGGCCGGCTTCGCCCTCGCCGCCGTGTGCGGCGTCGGCCTGGCATCCCTGCTGAGCTTCAGCCGCCTCTTGCGCGACGCGCTCTATCCGCTGATCGTGGTGATCCAGCTTGTCCCGAAGATTGCCTGGACGCCGCTCTTCATCGTCTGGGTCGGCATCGGCTGGCAGTCGCGGCTCACCGTCGCCACCTTCATCGCCTTCTTTCCGATCTTCATCGCCATGATGGCCGGTCTCGACTCGACCGACCGCTCGCTCGTGCGGCTGTGCCGCGGCCTCACGGCGACGCCGTGGCGGACTTTCTGGCTGGTCCGCCTGCCCGCCTCGATGCCCTACCTCTTTTCCGGTCTCAAGATCGCCATCACGCTCGCCGTCATCGGTGTGATCGTGGCCGAGTTCATCTCCTCCTCCGAAGGGCTGGGCTTCCTGATCCTGAAGAGCGCAGCGCTGCTGCGCACCGACCTCATCCTGGCCAACATCGCCGTCCTGTGCGCCATCGGCCTCGCGAGCTACGGACTCGTCCACGCCGGGGAGATGGCCGTCCGTCGGTGGCAAGGCGGATGACCGACATCGGCCTCAGGCTGGCTCGCGTCGAGAGCCTCGATCTCTCCGCTCTCGGCAGGACGGCGATCCGGCTGGTGGCCCCACCCATGCTCGCCGCCCTGCTGCTGCTTGGCGGTTGGGAGGCGCTGAGCCGCGCGGGTGCCCTCAGTGCACGGCTGCTGCCGGCGCCCAGCCTGGTATTCGACACCCTCGTCCGCTCGCTCGGCGTGCTGCTCGAGCAGGCGCAGCCGACCTTCTGGGGCGCCGTGCTCGGCATCCTCCTGGCGGCCGCCCTCGGGATCGTGCTCGGCGCCGCCGTGTCCTACTCGCGCACTCTGATGCAGGCGGTCTATCCCACCGTCGTCTTCTTCCAGCTGATCCCCAAGGTGGCGCTGGCGCCGGTATTCCTGCTGTGGTTCGGCACCGGCTTCAGTGCCAACGTGATCTTCTCGGTCTTCATCGCCTTCTTCCCGGTTGTCGTGGCGACGATCGCCGGGCTGCAGGCCGCACCGCCCGCCTACGAGAGGCTGTGCCGCAGCCTGATGATGTCCAGGGCGCAGAGGTTTCTCACGGTCAAGTTCCCGTTCGCCCTGCCGCACATCTTCAATGGACTGCGCATCGGCGTGACCTTTGCCGTGATCGGCGTCGTGCTCGGCGAGTTCATCACCGCGCAGACCGGCCTCGGCTACATCATCCTGTTCTCGGCCAACAATTTCGAGACGGCGCTGCTGCTCGCCGCGATCCTGCTCTTGTGCGGCGTCGGCATCGTACTCTTCACCTTCTTCCTGGCGTTGGAGAAGATCGTCATGCGGCTCTACGACAGCCGGTAGTCTCTGCCTCCCCACGCTGCGCGTGGGGAGGACTTCCTACCCGTGGTCAAGTGGACATTGCCTCGTTTTGGGGGACGATGTGAAGGTGAGTGAGGGTGCATTGTCGCCCGGCGCGCGGAAGTGTGCCGGCGTGCTCGCGACCGTCAAGGA
>NZ_JBFWZI010000297.1:0-6073 GCF_050185545.1 Reyranella sp.
GGGGTCCCGTTTGAATGCCGATTGACAGGCCTCTGCCGCCCGCCTGACCGGGCGGCCTCGTGCCGCAGCAAAGGCTGGAGGTCGCCGACATCTTCCGCGCCCTCGGACCGGCCTGGCGTCGCGCTCAGGCCGGCCATCTCAGCCTCGGCCAGCTCAAGGTGATATCGGCGATCGAGCGCTGCCGCACCGCGGCGCTCGGCGGCCATGTCGCACGCTGCCAGAAGTGTGACCACATCCAGATCGCTTACAACTCCTGCCGCAACCGCCATTGCCCCAAGTGCCAGGGCGCGGCGGCACAGGCCTGGCTGGCCGACCGCCAAGCCGAGCTGTTGCCGGTGCCCTACTATCACCTCGTGTTCACCCTGCCGGCGCCGGTCGCCGACATCGCCTACCACAACAAGGCCGAGATCTATGCCATCCTCTTCAAGACCGCCGCCGAGATCCTGCTCACCATCACCGCCGACCCCAAGCATCTCGGCGCCCGCATCGGCCTCACTACCGTGCTCCACACCTGGGGCTCGGCGCTCACACACCATCCGCATGTCCATTGCGTCGTGCCGGGCGGCGGCCTCTCGCTCGATGGCCAGCGTTGGGTCCCTGCCGTCCCGGCTTCGTCCTCGAGCAGCTCGCGGCGGCGCAGCAGGCCGGCCGCCTCCACTTCTTCGGCGCTCATGTGCGCGAGATAGTTTCGGTTCTGCTCGGTGATGCGCTTCAGCCGCTCGGTCACCGCCGGGTTGAGCTTGAAGTAGAGCGCGCCCGAATCGGCGATGCTCTTGGCGAACTTCAGTGCGCCGTCGACCTTGCCGACCGTGCCGGCGGCTTCCGAACCGGCCAGGTCGGAATGCGGGGTCACGAGATGGCGCAGCGGCTCGGCCGGCGCCCAGCCCGGGAAGCAGTTGTAGCTGATGCAGACCAGCCTGCCGACCTTCAGGCGGCGGTTGATCAGGTCGACGATGACCTGGCGATTCTCGGTCGAGATCCAGATCCAGATGCCGTGCAGGCCGATGATGTCGAACTGCGGCAGGTCGGTGCGGCGCGCGAACTCGGCGAACGCTTCATCGAACACCTTCGCCCCGGTGCCGGCGGCGGTGGCGAGCGCCGAGCGTGCAACGCCTGGGTCGGGTTGAAGTCGGTGCCCCAGAAAGTGCCGGATTGGCCGCGGCGTGGATGTTGAACGACAGGCCCTGACCGTAGCCGAGCTCGAGATAGTGCTGCACGTCGCCGGCGGGAGGCACGATGCCGGCGCTGAGACAGGCCAGCTTCAGGATGTCGGGATGTAGCTCCCGATAGTAGCCATGGCCTTACGGCGGATCGCTGCGCGGCGCTGGCTGGAGGACGTCGCGTGGGCCGTTCTGCGGCGCCGGACGGACGGGCTTGTCGCCACCGATCAGATCGGTTGCCTTGGCGAGGAACCTCCCCAGGTTCCAGCCATTGGTTGCCGTCGCGTGGGTCGCGAGCTCGCCGAGCGCGCTCGCGACCAGGGCCTCCGCCCTGGCGAGGCGCTCCTCTCCAAAGGCCGTCCGGATGACCGGCGCCTCGCTGCGCAGCACCCGGCGAATAAGCTGGAGAATCGAGGTGCGAATGGGGTCCCATGGTTGCGTGGAAGAGTTGTAGGCGCCGCCGAGCACCGCCGCGTTGGAGTGCTTGTTGTTGCCATGCATGCGGTACCCGTAGAGCGCATCGTGGATGGCGATGACGCCGGTGAGCAGGCAGGCGAAGGTCGACAGGTAGAAACCGACATAGAGCCTAAGCTCGGGGCTCGGTGGCACGAACACGAGGTCGAGGAAGCTGCGCCGGAACACCATGCCGGCCATACTGTTGGTCGCGCCCGCCGGCGACCATTGCAGATGCAGGGTGAGCTTGCGCGTGGCCGTGTAGGTGAGCTTGCCCTTTCGCGGGTCGATCGACGGCAACGTCGCCCGATCGACCTCCCGCTGGGCGGGTGGACTGGGTTCAGATTCGAACCACCAGGCGGTGCCAGCGAGCAGGCGATCCTGGGCATCGATGACATGGCAGTCGCAGTAGGTCATGCTGACCGGAAAGTCCGCGTTCATGTGCACGACGAGGTGACGGGCGATGAAGTCGTCGTACCAAACGTCATCCGAATCGAGGAAGCAGACGAACGGCGTGTCCAATTCCCTCAGGCCGCGCCGCACCGCGCCGGCCTGTCCCAGGTTCGACTCGAGACGGACGTAGCGGAAGCGTGGATCGTCGAGCTTGGCGAGACACTCGCGGATCGTCTCGTCGGAGCGGTCCGTCGAGGCATCGTCGACGATGACGACGCTGATGTCGCGCACGGTCTGGCAGGCCACCGACTTGATGGCTCTTGCAACAAATGCACAGTTGTTGCAATTGGCGACGACGACCCCGACGACGGGAGCAGAGGGCATAACCGGTAAGGTCCTCATGTTTCAGCGGCCCGTGGCAGCCTTCGTGCCACCCCGTGCCGTCCCGATGCAATTATGCAATTACGTCGAGCCGGTTTTTTTGGCGAGTTCTTTCGCGCTGGCGATCCGGCGGCAATTTGTCGGATTGCCTACGTAGATGCACCGGGCTGTCGGCGATGCGGTTCGACGTCATAATTCCTCCACGGCATCGCCTTGAAGTCCTTGTGGAACACGGAGTCGGCCATCGGCAAACCTCATAACTACCGCCGGATCGGCCCCGATCGCGTGATCATCGAGACGGGCACCGTGTTGACGGTCTTCGCCCTAGTCAGCGTCGTGCGGACCGTCGTCGTGGTGCTGCAATTGTGCGGCATGGTCAACACGACGGTCGGCGGGATCGTGCAGAGCTCCACCGTCTACATCACCACGGCCTGCATACTGATCGTCACCGGAGTCGGTCCTTCACCGTGCCCTCAAAAAGCGAAGCCCGCCCGGATTGGGGGCCGGGCGGGCACAGCAACCAGCCTTCGGGGCCATATCTTGGGGGAATAGGCGCGTGGGGCGTTGCCATGGTGCTTAACACTTTGGTCGCCCAAAGATTTGTGATTGAGCTGTGGAAAGACCAGTTCGCCCTGCGAACGAACGCCAACCAGCCGGGCAGATTCAAGACGCGAACGCGAATTTATCTTGAAGTTCGGCGCAAATTCCCGGTCGGAGTGGTCTTGCCGAGCTTCATTGCTCGCGAACGCGGCCCTGGAGATGTGGGCGTCGCCGCTGACGAACGCGCCGGGTCGCGGGCTTGCCACACCGAAGAAGGCCATGGATATGTCGACGATCCGCTTCGTGGAGCGGCTGCGCTATTGAACAACATTCCGGGGCCGCTGGGCTTCCGGCCGATACAGAGGGCGAGCTGCAACGACTAACGCGGGATGGGGCCTGACGCGAAGACTGCCGTTCACTACGGTTCGCCGGTCGCAGGGAGCCGAGCCGGATGGGGCATCAGGTCGAACAAGGCGCTGCCGAAGTTACTGTCGAAGACATACGCCGCATCTGGCGCGCCGATCGCAGCGTGCAAGACAGCAGCGCCGACCATTACCTTCAATGGATCAAGCGGTTCCGCCTCTATTGTGCACGACATGGGCTCGAAGAACCTGCCGAGCTAACCCTGAGCGGCGCGCGGCGCTTCATCGCGTGGTATGCGCAACGCCGCTGCCTCGATCCTCGGCGGCTGGGAGGCGCTCGGTTTGCACTGTATGCGCTGAGCCGCGTGTACCAGGTGAAGGGAACGAGTCTTCCGGCCTGGCGACCACCGCAGCCTGTGCTGCAGCCCGCGACGAGGTTTCTGCGCGAGTACGCCGATCACCTCGTCCGTCGCCGTGGCAATCCCGCGGTGACCGTGCACAAGAAGCTGCAGCACGTCGGTAAGATCTGGGAGCACCTCGCTGCATCGGGCAAGACGTGGTGCACGATGGCGCTGACGGATATCGACGCGTTCCTGATCGGATGTGCGGAGCGGTACGCACCTTCGATCGTCGCCGATATCGCCGGCAGCGTCCGCTGTCTTGCCCGGTTCCTGCTCGCCACAGGGCGCATCTCGACCGAGCTGGCCGAGTCGGTCGTCTTGCCGAGGCGGCCCAGGTTCGAGCGGCCCCGGCGCGCCTTGCCATGGCAGGACGTGCAGCGCTTGCTGCGGTCGGTGGACACATCCTCGCGCGGTGATCTGCGCGACCATGCGCTCCTGCTGATGATGAGCACCTATGGCTTCGGAGCTGGCGAGGTCATTCGGCTCCAGCTCCAAGATATCGACTGGACCGCCGCCACGCTCCATGTCGTGCGGCCGAAGACCGGCGTTGCCTTCACGCTGCCCCTGATGCCGGCCGTGCCGAAGGCTCTGGCGTTCTACCTGCGGGACGGCCGGCCGCCGAACATCCCTCACAGGTACGTGTTCGTGCGCGCATGATGCCGTTCAGTCCGCTGACCGCTTCGGCCGCGATCCGCCACATCATCGTCAAGCATGCCAAGGTCGCCGGGCTGACCGCCCCTTACCTTGGCAGCCATGTGCTGCGCCACTCGCACGCGGCGCGCCGGGTCGATCTCGGAGTCCGTCCGCAGGTGCTGTCCGACCTGCTTGGACATCGGGATCCGGAAGCGATCTCCGCCTACGTCAGGATCGCCACGGAGACCTTGCGCGACGTCTCGCTGCCGGTGCCGACATGACGACCGTGACCGCCGATCAGCTGGCTCGCGAGGCGCAGGAGTTCCTGCGCTTTACAGTAAGCGGGCGATGGGCATCCCCTACGCGCGCGGCGAGTTTGTCCTGCGTGGGTTCGTGCGCTATGTCCGCCAGCATTCGGGCGATCACGGCGAGGCGATTCTGGCCGACGTGATCACACGATGGTGCGCGCGTGTCGCCGGCCGCAAGGCCGTGACGGTCGGCAACGAGTTCGGCGTCATCCGCCAACTGTGCCTCCATCGCCGCCGCCGTGATCCGTCGAGCCATGTACCGGAGCACGCGCTGGCGCCGGTCAAGGAATCGGTCTTCCTGCCTTACATCTCCAGCCACGACGAAGTGCGTCGGATATTGACCGCCGCCCGCTCCCACAACGGTCGCTTCATCTGGGCTTCTATGCTGCACACCTTGATTCTGATGCTCTACCGCACCGGCTCGAGGCTGGGAGAGGCGGTTCGACTTCGCCGGCGGGACGTCGATCTCGACCGGGGCATCCTGACCATTGGACGCTCCAAGGGTCGCTCGCGAATCGTCGCGATCCGCGCCGACCTGGTCGCGGCGCTTCGTGGCTACGCTGCCGAGCGGCAGCGCTTGGTGAGCGACCGCCAACGATGGGACCCGGAGGCGTTCTTCGTTCGGCGGGACGGCTCGCCACTGACCATTGTATCGACGTCGACTGCGATCCGCCGATTGTTGCGGCGGCTCGACATCAAGCCCCCGGATGGACGCATCGGCCCTCGACCGTACGAGATCCGCCACGCCTTCGCCGTGCATCGGCTCACGGCCTGGGCGAAGGATGGCGTCGACATCCACGCCAGGCTGCCGGTACTGTCGGCGTATCTCGGGCCTCAGAACGTCATCGGGACCGAGGTCTATCTGAAGGCAACGCCTCAGTTGCTGGAACTGGCCAGCGACCGGTTCGAGCAGCACCTGCGCAGTGCATGTCCGCCGCGATGAGCAAAGCGGCGCCACGGGAGTTGTTCGCGCTCGTCGAGGCCTTCTTCGTAGACTATCTGCCACGTCAGCGTGGGGCGAGCCGGCTTACGGTCCGCGCCTACCGGGACACGCTCAAGCTCCTGTTCGAGTTCACCGCCCTTCGCACTGGCCGAGAGGTCGCGTTGCTGAGCCTCGGCGACCTCGACGTCGACATGATCGCCGGCTTCCTCGATCACATCGACGCCAACCGCTCGAACTCCGCCGCCACCCGCAATTACCGGCGCGCGGCCCTCCACGGCTTCATCAAGCATCTCGTTCGCAACGATCGGTTCGCTCACTCCAATACACGCTCGTGCTGGCAATACCGTCGAAGAAGGCTCGGCAGCGGCCGGCGACCTACCTCGAGGCCGATGATGTGCGGGCCATTATCGCCAGGCCGGACCAACGCGCCGTCGACGGTTGGCGCGACCACACGCTGCTGCTGTTCCTGTACAACTGCGGCCCCCGCGTGAGCGAGGTC
>NZ_JBFWZI010000298.1:0-6071 GCF_050185545.1 Reyranella sp.
GCAGGAGGAGCTGACCCTGCGCCTGCCGGGCGATGGCGCGGGCTATCGCATCGCCGTCGGCCTCAAGCCCACGGCCGAGGAGCTCAACTACAACAGGCGCGGTCGCGGCGGCCAGCAGTGATCGGCCTGCAAGTCACAGCAGGGCACTCGCATATGGAAAATGTCCGTCATCCCGACCGGAGCCGAGCCCCTCGAGTTCCTCGGGATAAACTCCGCGAGGCGTAGTGGAGGGACCTTTCTTGATGCGGCATCAGCAAGAAAAGTCCCTCGACTGCGCCGCCAATGGCGATGCAAACATCGCCTGATCGGGCGTCTCCGCTCGGGATGACGGTACTCTTATGCGAGCGCCCTGCAGATCACAGCAGGACCTCCGACATGCGGGCGGCGGCGCTCTTGAGCCTGGGAAGTATCCTGGCGAGCAGGCGATCCTTGGAGGTGCGCCGGGCGCTGGCATTGGCGTTGAGCGAGGCCACGACCACGCCGGCGCGATTGCGGAGCGGCACCGAGATGCCGATCAGCCCCTCCTCGAGCTCCTCGACGTTGAGCGCGTAGCCGTCGCTGCGCGCCCTGGCGATCAGCCGCAGCAACTCGCGTGGATTGGTGACGGTGCGGCGCGTCAGCTTTTTCACGGGGTTGGCCGCCAGCAGGGACTGGACGTGCGCGTCGGTCTGGCCGGCGAGCAGCACGCGGCCCGAGGCGGAGCTGAAGGCGGGCAGGCGCATGCCCATGGCGACGACGTACGCCAGGCGCCGGCTCGGCACGTCGGCGCGCGCGACGAACACCACTTCGGCGCCGTCCAGCACCGACACCGACACGGTCTCGCCGATCGCCTGCGACAGCCCGTCGAGATAGGGCTTCAGGCTCGCATCGAGGCCGACCGACGCCAGGTAGGAGTAGCCCAGCTTCAACACCTTGCTGGTCAGCTCGAACTGCTTGCCGCTCATGCGCGCGAAGCCGAGATCGACCAGGGTGCGCAGCAGGCGGCGCGTCACCGCGCGATCGAGGCCGACGCGCTGCGCGGCTTCGGCTACCGTCATGCTGCGGCAGTCCGGTCCGAAGGCCTCGATCAGGCCAAGGCCGCGCGCGAACGCGGTGACGAAGGTCTGGCTGTGCCGCGGCTCGACAATAACTGCCGTTTCACTTTCCTCCCCCGTCTTACGGGGGAGGTGCCCCCGAACGGGGGGGGGGGGGGCACAGCCTCAAAGGCGGTTCACGAAGTTCCGACGTCGGAGTCTCATGGATCTCGTCTGAGGCCTTCCCCCTCCGGCCCTGCGGGCCACCTCCCCCGTAAGACGGGGGAGGCAAAGAATGACGTCGCCTCACGCCTTCCCGCCGGGCGCCAGGTCGAAGAACGCGAGCTGCATGGCGGACTGCGCGTCGGACATTTGGAGGCCGTTCTGCACGCGGCAGCCGTGCGCCGCCGCCGCTTTCAGGAGCGGCGTCTCGGCCGGCTTAGTGACGACGTCGGCCACCAGGGCGTGGTGCGGCAGTCGCGTCGGGTCGAAGGGCATTCGATCCTCGCCGTTCATGCCGACCGGGCTGGCGTTCACCGCGAGATCGAAGGCGGCGAGATCGTCGACCGGACCGGTGCTCAGCCGATCGGCGAGGCCTGCCTGACGGGCGAGATCGAGCAGCGCGGACAGGTTCGTCGCATCGGGGTCGCTGAAGGCGAGACGACGGACGCCGGCGTCGCCGAGACTCAGCAGCAGGGCGCGTCCGACCGCGCCGGCGCCGAACACCACGGCGCTCTTGCCGCGTGCCTCGAAGCCATTGGCACTGAGCGCGGCGAGGAAGCCCAGGCCATCGATCATGTCGCCGCGGAGCTGGCCGTCGGCACTGCGCCGCACCAGGTTCACGGCGCCGAGCAGGCGCGCCCGCTCGGTGAGCTCGTCGAGCAGCCCCGCGCATTGCGACTTGTGCGGCACGGTGACGATGCAACCCGGCGCGTTGTGCCAGCCGCGCAAGGCCTGCAGGAAGGCGGGAACCGCCGCCGGCGCGAGATCGACCGGCACCAGAACCGCATCGATGCCCTGGCGGCGCAGCGCGGCATTGAGCGTCGTCGTCGAGCGGACCTGTCGCGTCGGCTGCCCGATGATCGTCAGCACGGTGGTCGCTCCCGAAATCGGCACCTCGGCCATGCATTCCTCCAGTTTCCGTTTGTGCGCTCTACGCACAGAATAGTCTGATTCCGCACATCCTGTCACTGTGCCATAGCATGGCGAATGCCCAGGCGACAGGTTGGGGAGGAAGGACTTGCCGGCGACGGGACTCCGGACGGACATCCTGGTGGTGGGCGGTGGCCTGGGCGGCATCGCGGCCACCCTGGCCGCCGTGCGGCTCGGCCGCCAGGTCGTGCTCGCGGAAGAGCTCGACTGGTTGGGCGGCCAGCTCACCGCGCAGGGCGTGCCATTCGATGAGCATCCCTGGATCGAGCTCGGCGTCGGCTCGCAGAGCTATGCCACGCTGCGCGACCGCATCCGCGGCTATTACCGGCGGCACTATCCGCTGACCGAGCAGGCCCGCGCCGCCAGCCTGCTCAATCCCGGCATGGGCAATGTCGGCACGCTCTGCCACGAGCCGCGCGTGGCGGTTCGCGTCATCGACGATCTGCTGGCGCCGTTCGAAAGCAATCGGCGCCTGGTCGTGCTGCGTCGCCATGCGCTGGTCTCGGTCGAGCGCAACGGCGATCGCATCACCGGTGTCACGCTGCGCGATCTGGCGACGGGCCGGCATGTCGCCGTCGAGGCCGCGATCGTGATCGATGCCAGCGAGACCGGCGAGCTCTTGGAAGCGGGCGGCGTCGAGCACGTGTTCGGCGCGGAGGCGGCGAGCGAGACCGGCGAGCTGCATGCGCTGCCCGAGGCCGACCCGTTCGACCAGCAGGCGCTCACCTGGTGCTTCGCCCTCGACTACCTGCCGGAGCAGGATCACACCATCGACCGGCCGGCGCGCTACGCCGAGTTCCGCGACCTCGAGCTCGATTTCTGGCCGAACCGGCAGTTCGACTGGACGGTCAGTGATCACGTCACCCACAAGCCGCTGCGGCGTGCGCTGTTCACCGGCGACAGCGACGCCGAGTATCTGTTCGACCTCTGGCACGCCCGCCGCATCGCCTGGCGGCGGAATTTCGCTCCTGGCTTCTACGAGAGCGACATCACGATCGCGAACTGGCCGCAGATGGATTGTTGGCTGAAGCCCGCGATCGGCGTGCCGGTGGAGGCGCGCGACGCCGCGCTAGAGGATGCACGGCAGCTCAGCCTGTCGTTCCTCTACTGGATGCAGACCGAGGCGCCGCGCCATGACGGCGGCCAGGGCTATCGCGGCCTCAGGCTGCGCGGCGACGTGCTGGGCACCGCCGACGGCCTCGCCAAGCAGGTCTACTATCGCGAAGGTCGTCGCATCCGCGCCGAGCTCACCGTGCTCGAGCAGCATATCGGCGTCGCGGCACGTCCCGGCGCGCGCGGCGCCGAGTCCTTTCCCGACAGCGTCGGAATCGGCGCCTATCGCATCGATCTCCATCCCTCGACGTCGCGCCGGCGCGACACCGTCGATATCGACAGCTACCCGTTCGAGATCCCGCTCGGCGCGCTCCTGCCGGTGCGCGTCGACAACCTCCTGCCGGCAGCCAAGAACCTCGGCACGACTCGCATCACCAGCGGCGCCTATCGGGTCCATCCGGTCGAATGGAGCATCGGCGAGGCATCGGGCACGCTGGCGGCGTTCGCATTGGCGCACGGGATTCCACCGCGCGCGGTGCGCGCCGATGCCGGGCGGCTCGCTGCCTTGCAGCAGCTGCTGATCGATGGCGGCGTACCGATCCGCTGGCCGAGCTTCGGCGCGCTGACGCCGCGCAGCCGGCGCGGTTACCGGCCAGGCCAGTCGTGACGGAGGTTGGCATGACGGAGATTGGCGTGACGAAGGGCGGCATGTTCGAAGGCTTCGCCTATCGCAGCGTCGATGTCGGGCCGGCGCGCCTCACTGTCGCGATCGGCGGCGAGGGGCCGCCGTTGCTGCTGCTGCACGGCTACCCGCAAACGCATCTCGCCTGGCATGCGATCGCACCCGTGCTGGCCAGGGAGTTCACCGTGGTCGCGCCCGACCTGCGCGGCTACGGCGCGAGCCGGCTGATCGCCGGGGAAGGCGGACCGGCGGCGTTCTGCAAGCGGGCGCTGGCGCTCGACCAGGCCGAGCTGATGCGGCTTCTGGGCTTCGCGCGCTTCGCGGTGATCGGCCACGATCGCGGCGCCCGGGTCGGCTACCGCCTGGCGCTCGACCGGCCGGACCTGGTCTCGGCCTTCGTCTCGCTCACCGTGATCCCGACCATCGAGATGTGGGACCGCGCCGACAAGGCGTTCGGGATGGGCGCGTATCATTGGTTCTTCTTCGCGCAAGCTGCCGACCTGCCGGAACGCCTGGTCGGCGCCGATCCCGGCTTCTTCTTCGACTGGACGCTCGGCCGCATGGCCAAGTACTTCGATCGTTTGTCGCCGGCGGCGATCGCCGCCTACCGCGAAGCCTTCTGCCGCGCCGAGGTGCTGAGCGCGATCTTCAACGACTATCGCGCCGGCGCCACGCTCGACAGCGAGCACGACGCAGCGGACCGCAGGGCGGGCCGCCGCGTGCAATGCCCGGTCTTCGTCACCTGGGAGCAGGGCCGGTTCGCGACGGGCGAAACCCCGATCGACATCTGGCGCAGTTGGGCCCGCTCGGTCGACGGCGCGCCGATTGATGCCGGTCATCTGCAGGCCGAGGAAGCGCCCGACGAGGTGCTCGCCCACGTGCTGCCGTTCCTGCGCCGGCATGGGGGCGTGTGAGCGATCATGCGCTGGGAGCGCGCCACTCCGATGGCGCTCCTGGGAGGTGGGATCGACGAGAAGAGCGCCATCGGAGTGGCGCGCTCCCAGCGATGAACGCGCTCATAGGGCAGCAGGGGATAGGAATGGAGGAAACATGAAAAGACTTGCCGCGATGCTCCTGTCGCTATTGGCCATCCTCATGCCGGCGGCAGGCGCGCATGCGCAGCCTATCGCCGCGGGCCGGCCGATCAATCTCTACGTCGGCTTCGCCGCCGGCGGCCCGGCCGATCTGCTCGCCCGCATCGTGGCCGAGCGGCTGCAGGACCAGCTCGGCCAGCCGGTCGTGGTGCAGAATCGCGGCGGCGCCGGCGGCACCATCGCCGCTGCCGCCGTGGCCAAGGCCAGGCCCGACGGCACCACCCTGCTGCTCGTGACCAGCGGTCATACGGGCGCGCCCGCGCTCTATCGCAACCTGCCGTTCGACAACCAGAAGGACTTCTCGCCGATCATCGCGCTGGCGCAGTCGCCGGTGGTGATGCTGGTCGACTCGAAGTCGCCCTATCGCGACATCCAGGGACTGGTCGCCGCGGCCAAGGCCAATCCCGGCAAGCTCAATTTCGGCACCGGCGGCGGCGGGGCGACCCTGACGGCACTGGCCGCCGTGCTGCTCTGCCGCGATCTCGCGATCGACGCCGTGGCCATCAACTATCCCGGCTCGGGACCGGCCAACATCGCCCTGACCAGCGGCACCATCGACTTCTCCTTCGACATCGTCTCGGGCGCGATGGGCCTGCTGACCGCCGGCACGGTGCGCGGCCTTGCCGTCACTTCGCCCCATCGTTCGTCTGCGCTTCCCGACGTGCCGACCGTCGCGGAGACGGTGAGGCCGGGATTCGACGTCACCGGCTGGTTCGGCGTCCTGGCGCCGGCCGGCATGGATCACGGCCTGGTCGACCAGTTCAATGCCGAGTTCGCCAGGATCCTCGCCTCGCCGCCGCTGAAAGCGCGCCTTGCCGCCCTCGGCATCGACCCGATCGGCGGCACGCCGCAGCAATTCGCCGCCATGATCGCCGCCGAGACGACGCGCTGGGGCGGCCTGATCCGCGCTCTCGGGCTGAAGGTGGATTAGGAGTCATCGTCTTCCGGACCGCGAGCGTCTCGCTCGCTCAGAGTCATGAGCGAGCGAGACGCTCGCGGTCCGGTAGTGCTTGAGCCAGCACGCGCCGCGTGCGCTCGCCGCACAGGCGGGCCCGCTCGGCCGCGGGCAGAGCGGCC